>NZ_CP136522.1:1604807-1925769 GCF_033180165.1 Shewanella youngdeokensis | reverse complement strand
AGTTCTTGTTTCTGTGCTGTCGAGCTCGGAGATAAAACCTTAACCACCGATACCATATAGTCCTTATACTCTTTTGAGGCTTTTTCTAACCCGGCCTCGGTTAACTCAACCAGACGCTTACGTTTATCCGTTTTATCTTTCTTTTTTAAAACGAGCCCAGCCTTGATTAAATTATTCACCACAACGTCTGTATTACCGCTGGTAGAGATCGTAAACTCAATCAATTCGCTGACCGTTAATGGCCGTTTTTCACGAAACAGGATCATTAATACATGTACTTGCGGTAAAGTGAGCCCACTCTTGCGAATCTTTGGCATAAACGCAGCTGTCACTAATTTATTAAACATAGAAATTTCAATCATCAGCGAAACGTTTAAGTCCGATTCATCATCATCTAATTTTCTCATATTTACCCGGCTCCTTACTGACCAAGTCTTTCACTCTCATGTTTAAAGCAAATATAGTAACCTCTTTGAAACACGCATACCATTAATTTGCCTTGTATTTTTATACATTGGTTATCCTCCAATCGGCACGCATTAGCCTATGCTGTTAGTGCTCAGAAACGCCCACTACTATTATTTATACAATAGAAGCCGAGTATTTAACCATTACTGCTTAAATAAAGTTCAATTGCTACTTGAATATCTCCCTAGTTAGAGTTAAATTCAATAGCCCTAACTAGGGGTAAATAGTAAGTGCACAGAATACATAAGATAGAAGACGCGTTAGCGCGACCGCGTTTTGTTTAGCTTAAAGTGTAACGATGTTACATATTTCATAGATCACAGAAGTGGAAAATCATGATAAGAACACCAATAACGATAGCTAATTCTCGCCGGTATAGCGTATTGCTACTACTTTTAATCCCACTGATTGGGTGTTCCGAGGCTAATGTCCCTAACAGCAACAAACCGATCATTCACCCGATCAAGGTCGCTAGCATTAGTGACTTAAATAAACGTAATATCAAGCATTTCCCCGCTAAGATTTCCGCTAATAGAGAGGTTGAGGCCTCATTTCAGGTTGCAGGCCGACTCACGACATTTGCTATTAAACCGGGTGATGAAGTGAGCAAAGGAGAACTCCTTGCAAGTGTTGACGAGCGCGACTTTGTTAACGAGCTAGCATTAAAAACAGCGGATTATCGCCTTGCCGTGGCCAATTTTGAGCGCATCGAGCTACTGTTGGACAAAAAAATGATCTCGCAAGCTGACTATGATCAAGCAAAAGCACAACTAGTTTCTACACAAGCACAAATGCGCCTTTACCAAGATCGTGTCAAAGACACTAATATTTATGCGCCATTTTCAGGACAGGTAGCTGAAACATATGTAGAAAATTTCCAATATATACAGCCACAACAAGCAATACTGTCGCTACAGAGCACGGATATCTTAGATGTGATTATCCAGCTACCTGAAAGCCTATTGATCAACTTGCAGACAGAGAAAGCAGATCCCGATTATCACCCTACCCTTACCCTTGGGGCTGCCCACCAGCACAGCTACCAAGTCACCTATAAGCAACATAGCACGACGGTAAACCCAGGCACGCAATCCTATGAGGTGATCTTTAGCCTACCCAATCCAAAGGATCTCACCCTCTACCCTGGCATGGCGGCGACCTTAGAGGTCGATTTTGACCAACTGATCCCGAATCAACATCCTACGCATACCGTGCAAGTACCACTGACCGCGGTGTTAACCGATGATCAGAGTAAACAAGCGCAAATCTGGGTACTTGATCAGCACACCAATACCCTATCGCCACGGGTGGTGAGCATCGGTGAAATATCGGGTCAACAGGTGACTATCTCTGGTGACGTTAACCATGAAGATGTGATTGCAACGGCCGGATTAAACCGTCTTTACAAGGGCATAAAAGTAAAGCCGTTGATGCATGAGAGAGGGCTATAATCCGATGACACTAGCAGAATATTCCATTAAAAATCGTGTCATCAGTTGGTTAGTTGTCGCACTACTGCTGATTGGCGGTACGCTCTCCTTTTTCGGCCTTGGCAAATTAGAGTTTCCTACCTTCCCGATCCCCCAAGCGGTGGTTAACACGGTTTACGCAGGCGCCTCCGCTGAGCAGGTAGAGGAAGAGGTCACGGTGCAGCTTGAGAAGGGGATCCTCGAGATTGCCGAGGTGAAAAAGATCACATCTTACAACTCACCAGGTATGTCACAGATATTGGTCGAATTGCATGAAACCATCTCCACCGATGAACACACTAGGGTTTGGGCGTCATTACGCAAGAAAGTAGAAGATCTAACGCCTCAGCTCCCTCCTGGCACGACAACTCCACAGGTATTTGATGAGTTCGGTGACGTGTATGGCATGCTTTACAACATTAGCAGCGAAGATTACCCCTATAGTGATATCGAAGACTATGCCGACTTTCTAAAAAGGGAGCTAGTGATGCTTGATGGCGTGGCAAAGATCTCCCTTGCAGGCCAGATCACCAAGAATGTGGTAATTGAAATCGAACCAGATAAGCTTAGCGCGTTAGGGTTAGACCCAAACCGTCTCTATACGTTACTCAATAACCAAAACGTGGTCTCCAATGCGGGGAAGCTAATGATTGGAGAGCAGTCCGTACGTTTTCATACCACAGGTGAATTAAGCAACCTTGCGCAATTAGAAGCGCTAATCATCAGTCCTGCAACTAGTGACACCTTAATCCAGTTAGGTGATATAGCCAAGGTGAGTTATCAATATGATGAAACACCAAGCAACCTTTACCGCGCCAATGGTCACAAGGCGCTTTCCTTTGGTATTTCCTTTCAAGAGAGCGTTAATGTCGTCGATGTAGGTGACAGCATTAGGCAGCGCTTAGCGGAACTTAAGTCATCACGCCCACTCGGTATCGACCTTAATATTGTTTACGATCAACCCCATGCAGTAGATACCTCGGTCAATGATTTTCTTATTAACCTGTTAATTTCAATCATTATTGTAATCGTCGTGCTATTGATCACCATGGGTCTAAAATCGGGAATCATCATGGGCAGTGTGTTACTGATCACGATCCTCGGCACTTTTATCGGTATGCAGTTGCTGAACATCGAAATCCAGCTCATATCCCTCGGCGCGCTGATTATTGCATTAGGTATGTTGGTTGATAATGCCATTGTTATCACTGAGGGGGTACTGGTTGGATTAAAGCGGGGTCTCACTAAAAAAACAGCGATTAAAGAGGTGGTTTCACAAACCCAATTCCCCCTGTTAGGGGCAACCGCCATTGCTATTATCGCCTTTGCCCCCATTGGACTTTCACCGGATGCAACGGGCGACTTCTTAGGATCATTGTTTTATGTACTACTCATTGCATTATCACTAAGTTGGTTGTTTGCTATTAGCTTAACGCCATTTTTCTGCGAGCTACTATTTAAAGAGGAGATAGCTCAAGCAGGAGAAACGCAACACACCGATCCATACCAATCTATTATTTTCCAGCTTTATGGCAAACTGCTCAATACAGCACTGCGTCATAAGACGCTATCATGCGGTTTAACATTACTGCTGTTAATTGCGGCTATTGGTGCCTTTGGTCAGATAAAACAGGCGTTCTTTCCGCCATCAAATACGCCCATCTTCTATATAGACGTATGGATGCAGGAGGGAACTGATATTCGCGCGACCTCAAAAAAACTGCTCGATATTGAAGCGCAAGTATTAAACCATGACGGGATTAATAAGGTAACCACAACCTTAGGCATGGGCGCACAGCGTTTCATTCTGACCTATCAGCCAGAAATGGTTTATGCCAGTTATGCGCAGCTTATCACTGAGGCGGAGGATCTACAGAGCATTAAAAACGCGTTACCTATTCTGCGCCAAACACTGGAAGCAAAATACCCAGAGGCTGAGTTCAAGTTTAAGTTGATGGCACTAGGCCCTGCACCTTCAGCCAATATTGAAGCACGTTTTTATGGTCCTGATCCTGCGGTATTACGTCAACTGGCACAGCAAGCGATCACCATTATCAACGCAGAGCCCTTGGCGATAGAGACACGTCACTCATGGCGAGAGCAAGCAACTATCATCCGTCCACAAATCGATATGGCAGCAGCGCGTCGCAGTGGTATTAATAAGCAAGATATCGACAATGCCCTGCTGATGAACACTTCTGGCCAAACCATTGGCTTATATCGAGATGGCACCGATCTACTGCCCATATTATTACGCTCACCTGAGCAGGTGCGTACTGATATCGATCGCATTAAAGGCGCACAGGTATGGAGTAGTGAACATCAAGGCTATGTAGCGCTTAATCAGATTGTGCATGCTTTTCCCACTGAGCATGAAAACTCGCTTATTATTCGTCATAACTTACGCCGTATGATCACCGTGATGACTGACGTTGCCCCTTTTACAGATGACACACCAGAATCACTGCGCCTAAAAATAAAGGAGAAGATAGAAAACATTGCTCTGCCCGATGGTTACCAATTTGAATGGGGTGGGGAGTATGAATCATCACAAATGGCAAAAAAAGCCTTATTTAGCTCTCTCCCTATGGGCTATTTGGTGATGTTTCTGATCACTGTTTTCCTGTTTGGCACCATTCGTCAATCACTAGCTATCTGGCTCACAGTGCCATTAGCGCTGATTGGGGTTGCATTTGGTCTACTGCTGATGGAGATCCCCTTTGCCTTTACCGCCCTGCTTGGATTGCTCAGTTTGTCAGGCATGTTGATTAAAAATGGCATAGTACTGGTCGAGCAGATCGACATTGAGCAAGCGAAAGGTTTGTCTATTCAAGAGGCGATTCAACTTGCCTGTGTGAGTCGCATGCGCCCTGTGTGTATGGCGGCCTTAACCACGGTATTAGGCATGGCGCCGCTACTGTTAGATGCCTTTTTTGCATCCATGGCGGCCACTATTATCTTTGGTTTAGGCTTTGCCACCCTATTAACACTGATCGTGCTTCCCGTCATTTATGCCACTTTATATCGAGTCAGCTTCACGGAATAGCTGCTTCTAGAAAATAAATGAGATGTTAAAGCTATTCGATACTAAAAGAATAGCTTTAAACCTCCGAATTCAAGCCTCAACTCCTCAGTCAAACTCAGTCAAAGTGCCGAGTTAACAGCACGCGCCTAAAATTCGCCATTTTAGCCTGATAAAGCGCGGCTTTAACTAAAAACCCATTAGCAGCATGCCAAACATTGTTTTGTATCAAACGAAAGGTCACTCGTGCATTGTAGTGTGTTATAGAGGTCGTTTAGTTATTGATTAACAATGGCTGGCTTATTTTTTGGCGACGTTAAAAACATAAAATATCATTTACTTACGCTATTGCTATCAATTCCTACTTTATAAAGCCATACTGAATACCGTTGCCCTATTATTCTATTTTTATAAACGTTGTGGGTAGCAGCAGTCCTTAAGTTCGCGTAAGTAGCGATTAAAATATTTATTAACAAGGTGAAATGAATCATGAGTAAAGGACAAGACAGTAAAAAGAACGTTAAAAAGCAACCACTTTTATCCGCAAAAGAAAAAAAAGCTGCTAAAGCTGCCAAAAAAGCTACACCTAAATTGTTCGGTATTTAGCAAAAGTACATAATGGCTATCAACTCATTGCGATGGCCATTAGTTTTAGCGTTACCAACATCAGTTTAATTAACACAAAGCATTAAAATTACCCACATCGAATACATTGCTAAAGGCTTCCTTACATGGTTAGATATTTACGGCAATGAACTACCCACCGACGCCTCTTCATCTCGAACAGTGGGTTTTCTCGCCACTATGGATAAATAAAGCTGATTTGATGTGGTGCACTTAGATCTTGAATTCGGAAACGAAAGGTCACTCATGCAGCTGGCTGAGTGTTTTAGGGAGTCATTATGTCTATACGGATAGGTGAAAATGTCAGGCTATAGATGGGGCTGTTTAGCTTGTGGTCAAGGTAACTCAGCAAATGAAAAGTATTGTGAATTTTGTGGGGCAAGCTCAACTGCAACAAGTTGGGAGCTAGATGCTCATGAATTTGCTATGAATCACCTTAAAAATAACGAGGGAGAATCTAAATGTAGCTCCTGTGGTTGTTCGTCGCATAGAGTTAAATTTAGCGAAGAGCCTTTTGAATATTTTGAATCTCGTCAGAGACCTTTAATCAGAGCTATGTTTGTCATCTCAACATGTACTTCTTGTGATCTCGAAATTAAAACCGAATATGCGGTGCCAACATTTCGTAAATTGTATCGCTGGTTTGCTGGTAAGGATATAGAGAGTGAGTGGTGGCTTAAAAGGTAAAATACGTATAACACATATGAGCCTTCCACCAGTCAATAGGCGAGACTAACTTATTTGACTGCTTTTGCAGTCAAATTAAAACCAGTCAACAAATTCATTTACTTCGTTGTCAGTTAGCAGTCAAATTATCGTTTACAGCACACACATATAGAGGCTCTCTTAGTGTGGGCTTCCCACACTTTGCTAGACACCTAAATAGTGACAATGTAACTTAAAGATGAAGTGATTATGAGCAAAGGCAAACGATATTCTCAAGAGTTTAAAATTGAAGCGGTCAAGCAAATAACTGAACGAGGTTATTCCATTTAAAATGTACTAATAAACAATGTTACTCTGTTTTCAACAAGCTTAATTTTTGTCTCAATTTATCTAGGCCAAATATATTGTTTACAGCGCTATCGACTCGGCCGGTACCCTCACCCAACCTTCCATAAGTATTCGAGCACTGCGGCTCATTACCGCTTTGTTTACTTGCCATTGGCGCTGAACAAGACTTGCTTGAGCGCCCACTTTTAAAGTGCCTGATGGATGGCCAAATAGCACCGACTCGCAATTCATGTTACCTGCAGCCTGACTGACTAATGTACCCGGTATTGCCGCAGCGGTGCCGATGGCAACGGCAGCGGTTCCCATCATGGCGTGATGCAGTTTTCCCATTGATAACGCGCGCACATTTAGATCTATATCAGCTTTAACAATCGCTTTACCACTTGATGATGTGTAATCAAGTGGCGCTGCAACCATTGCAACCTTAGGAGTATGTTGCCGGTTCGCGGCTTGGCTAATATCAGTAATTAACCCCATTTTCACCGCTGCATGTGCCCGTATGGTTTCAAACATGGCCAATGCTGTAGCATCGCTGTTAATGTCTTCTTGCAACTCTGCCCCACTGTAGCCAACATCGTTTGCATTAATAAACACGGTTGGAATGCCGGCATTTATCATGGTCGCTTTGAGCACCCCGCTAGCTACAACATCGGTTGGAACGGATAAGTCATCGACCAGGTTTCCCGTTGGAAACATCAAAGCGCTGCCATCGGCAGGATCTATAAACTCGACGCAGACTTCTGCTGCAGGAAATGTTACGCCGTCGAGCTCAAAACCGCCGGTTTCTTGCACTTCACCGTTAGTAATGGGGACATGGGCAACAATGGTTTTACCGATATTTTTTTGCCATATTCTAACAACCGCAATGCCATTGGCAGGAATGCGGCTACGATCAACTAGCCCGTTGTTGATTGCAAATGAGCCCACCGCAGCTGACAAATTGCCACAGTTACCGCTCCAGTCCACAAACGGTTTGTCGATAGCGACTTGCCCAAAAAGGTAGTCCACATCATGATTGGCTTGCGTACTTTTTGACACTATCACCGTTTTACTGGTGCTTGAGGTCGCCCCGCCCATTCCATCTGTTTGTTTACCATAAGGATCTGGGCTTCCAATGACTCGCAGCAACAAAGAGTCACGGATCGAACCCGCGACCTGCGCTGCCAAGGGTAGATCGGTTAATTTAAAAAACACCCCTTTGCTAGTGCCGCCTCGCATATAGGTAGCAGGAACTTTTATTTGGGGTAAATGCACGTGCTTACTGGTCATAATCGATACCGTTACATTATTGATATTGTGTTCACTTAAACCGTCGCATTGCAGCCACAATTAGATGATAAACCACTGAAATTATGCGACTTAATTACAGGTGTCACAGTGTTTTATTTACGCTAACAAAGTCTTATCAGCTGCAGACTGGCTCACCGCGGTAGACGCTAAAAAATCTTTTGCAAAACGCTGGAGAATGCCACCGGCTTCGTAAATAGACACTTCTTCGGCAGTATCTAAACGGCACTTAACCATTATTTCTACTCTGTCACCATTTTTACGGGTCATGATTACAGTTAACATTGCACCGGGTGAGCGTACGCCCATCACGTCATAGGTTTCAGTTCCGTCAATCTGATAACTATGACGGTTTTTGCCTTGAGTAAATTCAAGTGGCAACACTCCCATACCCACCAAGTTTGTGCGATGAATTCGCTCAAACCCTTGTGCAATAATCACTTCAACACCGGCTAATCGAACGCCTTTTGCTGCCCAGTCGCGGCTAGAGCCCTGGCCATAATCAGCGCCTGCAATAATAACCAATGGTTGTTTTCGTTCCATGTACGTTTCAATGGCTTCCCACATCCGCGACTCGATGCCTTCTGGTTCAATACGGGTTAATGAGCCTTGTTTCACTTCTGGCTTGCCATCTTTACCTAGCTTAGTCACCATTTCGTTAAACAGTTTAGGGTTGGCAAAAGTAGCACGCTGCGTTGTTAAGTGGTCACCTCGGTGTGTAGCATAGGAGTTAAAATCAACTTCGGGTAAGCCCATTTTGTCTAAATAGGCACCTGCCGCGCTGTTTAACACAATAGCGTTAGAAGGTGACAAATGGTCGGTAGTGATATTGTCGCCTAATACCGCTAATGGCCGCATGCCTTTCATGGTACGCTCACCCGCCAGTGCCCCTTCCCAGTATGGTGGGCGACGAATATAGGTACTTTGTGGCCGCCATTGATATTGCGGATCGTTGTTAGTGCCATATTCGACTTTAATATCAAACATCGGCTGGTAAACTTTGCGGAACTGCTCGGGTTTTACACTGCGAGCGATAACAGCATCAATTTCTTCATCGGTTGGCCACAAGTCTTTTAGTCTTATTTCGTTGCCATCGCAGTCAATACCCAACACATCTTTTTCAATATCGAATCGAATCGTGCCCGCAATTGCATAAGCGACTACTAAAGGCGGCGACGCTAAAAATGCTTGCTTAGCATAAGGATGAATACGCCCGTCAAAATTGCGATTACCAGATAACACTGCTGTGGTGTATAAATCTCGCTCAATCACCTCTTGTTGGATCACCGGATCCAATGCGCCACTCATGCCGTTACACGTGGTACAAGCAAAACCGACAATGCCAAAACCTAGCGCTTCAAGTTCGGTAAGCAAATTAGCCTCTTCAAGGTAATGCTGTACCGCTTTTGAACCTGGGGCTAAAGAAGTTTTAACCCAAGGTTTACGCGTTAGCCCTTTTGCATTGGCGTTACGTGCTATCAAACCGGCGGCAATGACATTGCGTGGGTTAGAGGTGTTAGTACAACTGGTAATTGCTGCAATAATACAGGCGCCATCGGGCATTAAGCCCGCTTCATTTTCGACAACGCCACTAATGCCCTTTTCAGCGAGCTGCGCGGTTGATACGCGGCGGTGTGGATTAGACGGCCCAGCAATGTTGCGGCCAACGCTGGATAGGTCAAAACGCAACACCCGTTCATATTCGCAATCAGCTAAGGTAGCGGCCCACAAACCAGCACGCTTAGCATACGTTTCCACCAGCTGCACTTGCTTGTCGTCTCGACCAGTTAGCTTTAAATAATCAATGGTGTTGTCATCGATATAAAACATGGCGGCAGTGGCGCCAAATTCAGGGGTCATATTTGAGATTGTTGCTCTATCACCTAAAGTGAGAGCCGCCGCGCCTTCACCAAAAAATTCAAGGTAAGTAGAAACCACTTTTTCATTCCGCAAAAATTCGGTTAGAGCCAAGACAATATCAGTTGCGGTGATCCCGCTTTGACGTTTACCCACTAGCTCTACCCCAACAATCTCAGGCAGTCGCATGTATGATGGTCGGCCAAGCATCACGTTTTCCGCTTCAAGTCCGCCAACGCCAATGGCTATTACACCTAGTGCATCAACATGGGGGGTATGACTGTCGGTGCCCACCAGTGTATCTGGAAACGCTACGCCGTCTCTTGCTTGCACCACCGGCGACATTTTCTCTAAGTTTATTTGATGCATAATGCCGTTACCTGGCTGAATGACATCAATGTTTTTAAAAGCGGTTTTAGTCCAATTGATGAAATGAAACCGATCTTCATTACGGCGATCTTCAATGGCACGGTTTTTCTCAAATGCGTGCTTTTCAAAGCCCGCATGCTCTACAGCCAATGAATGATCAACTATCAACTGGGTTGGTACCACAGGGTTGACCTTGGCAGGATCGCCGCCTTGCTCGGCTATCGCATCGCGCAGACCTGCGAGATCCACCAACGCGGTTTGCCCTAAAATATCGTGACACACAACTCGTGCTGGATACCAAGGAAAATCTAAATCGCTCTTACGTTCAATAATTTGCTTTAAGCAGTCGGTTAACGTATCTGGGCTGCAACGACGAACCAAGTTCTCGGCATAAACGCGCAAACTGTATGGCAGCTTTTTAAACGCATTAGGGCAAATAGCATTAACGGCAGCTTCAGTATCAAAAAAATCCAGCTCGGTACCTACTAGCGGTTTACGGTAGCTTGTGTTCATTAGGCGTTCCACTTAGAAATGCATCTGTAAAGCGGGCTTATTTAAATCTTACTGGTAATCAGCAATGGTGATAATACAGCCCGAACCCGACAAAATTGGCTGGAAAGGCTATCGCGCCCACCAGCGGTATTCGACAACTCAAATTATCGCTCAGAAATCGGGATCACCTTGCGTGGCTCGGCACCGATATAGTCAGCACTTGGTCGAATGATTCGATTATTAGATCGCTGCTCCATCACATGTGCAGCCCAACCTGTAAGGCGTGAACAGACAAAGATTGGCGTGAATAATGCTGTGGGAATGCCCATAAAGTGATATGCCGAAGCATGGAAAAAATCAGCGTTGCAAAACAGTTTCTTGCTGTCCCACATAAACTCTTCACATGCAACTGAGATGTCGTATAACGATAAATCGCCATGCTCGTGAGCCAGTTTCTCTGACCAAGCTTTAATGATCACATTGCGAGGATCTGAAGTTCGATATATTGCATGACCAAAGCCCATAATTTTTTCTTTACGTGCTAACATCGCTGCCATTTTTTGTTTGGCATCAGCTGGGGAATCAAACTGCTGGATCATGTCCATCGCAGCTTCGTTAGCGCCGCCATGCAGTGGTCCGCGCAAGGTGCCAATTGCACCAGTAATGCAAGAAAACATGTCAGACAAAGTAGAGGCGCAAACCCGCGCGGTAAAGGTTGAAGCATTAAATTCATGCTCTGCATACAAGATTAATGACACATCCATAACTCGGCGATGCAGTGCTGACGGCGCTTGCCCTTTAAGCAAATGTAAAAAGTGGCCACCGATAGAGTCTTCATCGGTAACACAATCAATTTCAACGCCTTCGTGAGAATAGCGGTACCAGTAACACATGATGGCTGGAAACGCGGCTAATAGGCGGTTGGCAGCTTGTTTTTGTTCGCTAAAGTCTTGTTCTGGTTCTAAGTTACCTAAAAAAGAACAACCGGTTCGCATCACATCCATGGGATGTGCGTTGGCAGGAATTCGTTGCAGCACTTCTTTGAGTGCTAGCGGCAAATCACGCTGAGCAAATAATGCCGTTTTATAGTGATCAAGCTGAGCAGCATTGGGTAACTCACCGTTAAATAACAGGTAGGCGACCTCTTCAAAGGTGGCGTTATCAGCCAGATCTGATACGTCATAACCGCAATAAGTTAAGCCAGAGCCAGATTTACCCACGGTACATAGTGCCGTTTCACCGGCACTTTGCCCACGTAAGCCGGCTCCGGCTAGCTTTTTGTCCTCTGGTTTTACGTCTACCCGTTTGTTGTCAGCCATAAAATATTCCTTTTCTTGAGTCACTTGCGGTGTTAATTACCTGTGAGCATGAACCATCTTTGGTCGAGCTTTGTTGTTTAGTCGCAGTGATTATCCATTACAATATTGAAATCATTTATACAGTTGCATTCATGTCTCTGCGCACTGTTCTACTTGTCTTTATAGGTTTTTTCCATCGGCAAATAGGTTATCTAATTTGCGCTCGTATTCGTGGTAACCGAGATAATTATAGAGCTCCATGCGGGTTTGCATTGAATCGACTACAGATGTTTGATCACCAGTGGCTAAAATTGCGCTATACACTGTTTCAGCAGCTTTATTCATCGCTCTAAATGCACTTAATGGGTATAGCACCATTGAAACGCCCCACTGTGCTAATTGCGTTTTATTCCATAATTCGGTTTGCCCAAACTCGGTAATGTTGGCCAAAATTGGCACATCTAACGCCTCAGCAAAGGCGCGGTAATGGGCTTCAGTTTTAACAGCTTCAGCAAAAATGCCATCAGCACCGGCTGCAACGTAAGCTTTAGCGCGGGTAATCGCCGCTTCAAGCCCTTCTTGAGCAAACGAATCGGTACGTGCCATGATAAAAAAATCAGGATCCGTACGCGCATCAACCGCTGCTTTAATACGGTCAACCATCTCCGAGGTAGACACTATTTCTTTGTTTGGTCGGTGACCACAGCGTTTTTGTGCCACTTGATCTTCCATGTGCACAGCCGCAGCGCCGGCTTTTTCCATATCGCGCACAGTTTTAGCAATGTTAAACGCACCGCCCCAACCGGTGTCGATATCAACCAATAACGGCAAGTCACATGCAGAAGTAATACGCTGTACATCAACAAGCACATCGTTGAGTGATGTCATGCCTAAATCGGGTAAACCGTAGGAAGCATTCGCAACCCCGCCACCGGATAAATATATCGCCTGATGACCAATTTTTTCTGCCATCATCGCAGCATAAGCGTTAATGGTACCGACGATTTGTAATGGCCGATTAGCGATAAGTGCTGCACGAAATTTTTTACCTGCGCTCATGTACTACTCCTTGTTGTTTTGCAGTAATAATCGAGTCCCCCCCAAAATGGGTAACTACGACAATATGACTTATCCCTTTCACGCTTTACTCATGCTTTTAACCTGTCTTACTTACACAGCGGGCTTATCTTGGAGCAGTTTGCATTCAATACTGGATTTAGAATACAAGATATGTCGTCGCATCAGCATTTCTGCTAGCTCCGCGTCACGATTACTGATCGCCTGTACTATGTGTTTATGTTCGTCAAAAGCCGTTGTTACACGGGGGCCGCTCATGCCGAGCTGCACTCTATACATACGCACTAAGTGATAAATGCCATCAATAAGCATTGAAATTAGATGGCTATTTTTGCTGCCGACAATGATCCGGTAATGGAAATCAACATCACCGGCTTCTTGATAATATGAACCTTCAGAGCGCACATTTTTAGAGTGGCTATTAAGCAATGCCTGTAAATCCGATATTTCAGAATCACTCATATGATGCGCAGCTAAACGCGCTGCCATACCTTCAAGAGATTCACGCACTTGATAAAGCTCGATTAACCCTGCTGATGTTAGACTTACTACCCTTGCGCCAACATTGGCCTTACGTTCTACAAGACTGCTTGCCTCTAAACGATTTATCGCCTCACGGATCACAGCGCGACTAACACCGTAGGTTGTCGACAATTCCGTCTCGCTCAGTTTAGCCCCTGCAGATATGACCCCTTCAACGATGTCTTTACGCAGTTGGAAAAAAGTTTTATCTGCGGATGTTACCGGCTGTTCTGCAAAAAAAGTCATTTAATGGCAACCAAACAAACGAGACATTGTCGACAATTTAACCATATAGTGTGACACAGTCAACACTTTTACCAGTAATTGTCGACAAAGCTAATGTACATAGATTTAAACAAATCCAGTTAAGTAACGTCAGTTTTGGCAAGAATGTGATACAGCTGGTCGTGGGCAATAGCTAAATGGCCAAAAAAAAGGCCAAACCATGACGGTTTGACCTTTTATAACTTGCTTAATGGTTATGTCAGTTACTTACTAATACAACCAACTATAAGAGCCAGTTTATACTGCTTAAATGCTAGTGGTTTGTTGCTTCGGCTTAAACTTTTCACGCATTGTTTGCATAGCAACAAAGAGTGCAGGAACTAGCACAACACCAACTACAGTCGACAATATCATCCCACCAAACACTGCATAACCCAGCGAGTGGCGAGACTCAGCGCCCGCACCGGATGCAATTACGAGTGGGAATACACCCCAGATAAAGGCAAACGCGGTCATCAATACTGCTCTGAAACGTAATCTTGCTGCTTCAACTGCAGATTCAACAATGCCCATACCCTTTTCTTCACGTAGCACTTTGGCAAATTCAACGATTAAGATCGCGACCTTAGCGGACATGCCTATGAGGATCACCACACCAATTTGAACATATAAATCAAATGGTTTACCCATTAATAGTAGCGTCGCCATTGCACCTAAAATAGCAATTGGGACAGCTAACATTACTGCGGTAGGAATCGTCCAACTTTCGTATTGTGCGACCAAGAACAGATAAGTAAACAGCAATGATAGTGCAAACGCGATAGGCGCTGCGTTACCTGCTTTTTGCTCTTGGTAAGTCATACCTGACCACTCGTAGGCGTAACCTTCTGGTAGTTCAGTTACTGCTAGCTGCTCAATAGCACTAACAACATCACCGGAACTGTAACCTGGAGCTGGTACACCATTAACGGTAGCCGAGCCAAACAAGTTGTAGTTAGACAATGTGTCAGGACCAAATATTGGAGTGATAGTCACTAAAGTTGATAGTGGTACCATTTCGCCACTTTTAGCACGAACGAACAAGTTACCAATGTCGTTTACATCGTCACGGAAGCTTTGCTCAGCTTGCACTTTAACTTTGTATGCTTTACCCAACATATTGAAATCGTTAACGTAAGCACTACCTAACTGCGCTTGCAAAGTAGCAAAGATTTCATTCAACGGAACGCCCATTGAAATAGCCTTGTCACGGTCAACGTCAATGAATCGCTGTGGTACGTTGGCTCTAAAGATAGAGAAAGCACGAGCAACTTCTGGTAAGCCGTTAATGTTTTGTACAAAAGACTGTGTTACTGCTGCAAGTTCTTGCGGTGAACGACCTAATGTATCTTCAATCACCAAGTTAAAACCGTCAACAGCACCCATACCACGAATCGCTGGAGTCGCAAAGACCATGGCAATCGCTTCTGGATCAGAGTTTACAATGGCACGGATCTTCATCATCAACACTTGTTGATGTAACTGTGGATCTTTACGTTTACTCCAATTGTCTAACTTAATGATCATCATGCCTGAGTTAGGGATTGATGCCATGTTGATCATCGAGAAACCACTCACACCAATCACATCTTTTACGCCTTCAAGCGCCATTAGCTGTTCAGTGAAATCTGATACTACCGGGCTTGTACGTTGTAGCGATGATGCGTCTGGCAATCTTACTTCAACCATCACTGCGCCTTTATCTTCATTAGGCACAAACGCGGTCGGTAACGTGGCAAATAGGTAAGCTAATAATCCAGTTAAAACCAGGTAAGCAAAACCGGTGATCAGTAGACGGCGGCTTAAAAAGCCAACTAAATGCTGGTACTTATTAGTTAGTTTTTCAAAACCACGGTTAAAGGCTCTTAACGGTGCAATTGGCTCTTGATGTTTATCTGTTAAAATCAGTGCACATAAAGCAGGTGATAAAGTCAGTGCATTAATCGCTGAAATTAACACCGATACACAAATCGTTACAGCAAACTGGTTAAACATCGCTCCAGAAATACCTGGCAACAATGCCACTGGTACAAACACAGCAAGCAAAATCAGTGTTGTTGCCAATACTGGCCCCGTTACTTCTTTCATCGCTTGAATTGTTGCTGGGATTGGCGCCATATGTTCTTCATGGATGATACGTTCAACGTTTTCAACCACGATGATTGCATCATCTACCACAATACCAATGGCCAGAATTAATCCGAACAAAGAGATTGTGTTAATTGACATACCCATGCTCTGCATTACTGCAAACGTGGCAATAATCGATACTGGTATAGCAATTGTAGGGATGAACGTTGCACGCCAATTTTGTAAAAATACAAATACCACCATCACAACTAAAATCGCCGCAATGATTAGCGTTTCATATACTTCATGAATCGATGCTTCTACATACTCAGTCGAGTCATAAGAGATATCCCATGCTAAATCGTCAGGGAACGACTTACTGTATTCTTCCATGGCAGCTTTTACGCCCGCCATTGTTTGTAATGCGTTAGCTGTTGGTAACTGGTACAACGCTAATACTGCTGCTGGTTGGTTGTTAATGGTACCGTCACCATCATAACTTTCAGCGCCCAGTTCAATACGTGCTACATCTTTTAAACGAATAACTGAACTGTCAGCATTAGCACGTACAATAATTTGCTCAAACTCAGCAGTGGTGCTTAAGCGGCCTTTAGTTTGCAAAACATACTGAAATTGCAAGTCATCTGGCGCTGGCATGCCACCTACTTTACCTGCGGCAACTTGTACGTTTTGACTACGAATCGCTGCCAATACGTCTGATGATGTCAGGTTAAGAGTTGATAACTGAGTTGGGTTCAACCAAATACGCATTGAATAGGCTTTTTTACCTAACAAGGTAATGTCTGACATTCCGTTCAAACGTTTTAGTCGATCAGAGATGTATAAATCGGCGTAGTTTGATAAGAAAATGCTGTCATAAGTCGCATTAGGCGAGCTTAATGTTACGACCCCTAGAATGTCTGACGATTGTTTTTTAACCGTAACACCGATTTGATTGACTTCAGCTGGTAACGATGACTTGGCTTGGTTGACGAGGTTATTGACTCGTACCTGTGCCATGTCACCGTCGGTATCGATACCGAAGGTTACTTTCAAACGGTAAGAACCATCGTTACCGATATTTGATGACATGTATGTCATCTCTTCTACACCGTTAACTTTAGCTTCAATAGGTTGTGCGACCGTCTTTTTTACAACGTCAGCATTTGCACCAGGGTACATAGTGCTAACTGTCACAACCGTTGGTGAAATTTGTGGGTATTCCGCAACAGGCATCACCTGCAATGCGATTAAACCGAGTAAAGTTAATGTCAGTGAAATCACTAACGCAAACTTAGGTCTGTAGATAAAAAACTTACTTAGCATAATTGCTAATCCCTAACTAATTATTAAAATGACAACTTACTTGGCTTGCGCTATTTCTTTCACTTGAACACCAGCACGGATCTTTTGTAATCCTTTAACCACAATACGGTCGCCAGCTTTTAAGCCTTCAATCACATGTTGATTAATGCCGTAATCTTGCCCAAGTTCGATGTAACGCTGTGATGCGACCATATCTTCGTCAACTACCATTACAAAGCTACCGGCTTGGTTCTGTTGTAATGCAGAACGTGGAACAACTACGCCGTTAATCGTTTGCTCAGCAAATTTAACGTTAAGCATGCCGTGCTCACCAGGGATTAGTGAGTAGTTTTCATTAGCAAAACTGGCTTGGACGTTGATAGAACCGCTGTCAGTATTGATTTTGTTGCCTACCGCATAAATCTCACCTTTTTGCGGATAAACTGTATCGTCAGACAACTTTAAAGTTAGCTCTGGGTTAACAATCTGGTTTTTAGCTGTTGCTTTGTCCACACCTGAACGAATTTTACGGTACAGCTTTTCATCGATATCAAAGTTGAAATGAATTGGATCAACTTGAGCGATTGAAACCAAACGGTTTTTAATAACGATGGTAATACGGTCACCCACTTTGTAGTTACTAAAACCAATACGGCCTGACAGTGGTGCGTAAATATCACAGAAACCGAGTTCTAATTCAGCAGAAGCAACAGCAGCTTCAGCTTCAGCAACTGATGCAACCGCTTTAGCGTAATCAGCAATCGCGGTGTCATACTGCATTTCGCTGATACTTTTATCTTTAATTAGTTTCTTCGCACGTTTTTCATTACTCGCCGTCATTACAACATTGGCTTTAGCCATTGCTAACGCAGCTTTAGCTGACTTTAATTGGGCTTGGTAAACACGTGGATCGATTTGGTATAGCAAATCCCCCTTCTCAACCAAATCACCATCTTTAAAATGCATAGCAATAAGTTCACCGCCAACGCGTGGAATAATATCGACCTCATTAACTGCTGTCGTACGTCCGATGAAATTAAAATAAGGTGTTATTGCTGAATCAGTTAGAGTGATTGTTTCTACACTTGGTAATGGCTTTGCTTTTTGACTCCCAGCTTGCTGGTCAGAACAACCACTGAGTAAAGCAGCACCAATACAGGCGGAGATAAGTGTAAGTGAGCAATATTTTTTCATAACGTACCTTTGACTCTTAAAGATATTTTCTAGGTTTGAAAATATTCAGTTAACGCGATAATTTGGCGCTAATATACTCCCATCATGAAAAAGGCATACTCGTAACAATACGGGGATATTGCAGCGCAGAAATAAACAAGTATATTTTCTAGATTAAATATAGAACATATATAAGCAAGTGCTCATATGAATTCTAATAGGCAAGTAAGAAACAATTAAACAGATTGGAAATAAACGAAGATAGAGTACGAAATAACAGACAGGCTATAAAAGATAAAAAAGAAATAAGAATCAAGGTTTAAGAAAAAGCCACACGCTAAGGGCTAGCGTGTGGCATTCAGAACTTTACTTAGCTCTAACTCTATGAATAACAGTGTACATAACCGGAGTTACAATCAACGTCAAAATTGTCGCGAATGTTAAACCAGCCATCATAGCAACAGCCATAGCTTGGAAGAAACCATCGGTGATCAACGGGATCATACCTAGCACGGTTGTTACTGCAGCCATGCTCACAGGTCGAACCCTTGATACAGATGCATCAATAACAGCAAGGTAATCTTCTTTGCCTTCATTGATTTGAAGTTTTATCTCTTCAACCAATACAATGGCATTTTTGATCAGCATCCCCGTCAAGCTCATAGTACCTAGCAGCGCTAAGAATGTGAACGGCATATTAGCGGTATAAAGACCAACAACCACACCAATTATCGCAAACGGAACTACTGTCCAAATAACCGCAGCGTCTTTGAAAGAGCTAAACAGTAAGATGGTAATTAGAATCATCACCATGTAACCACCGCCTAACTTTGAACCTAAAGCAACAAGCGCGTCCATAGAGGTTTCGTACTTACCACCCCAATGCATGCTGTAGCCTTCAGGTATTTCCATCGCTTCGATTTCTGCCTTAAATGATTGCATTACAGCAGCTGTGGTTAACGAGCCCATTTGATCTTCGTCTGTCATAGCCATAATGGTACGCACTCTATCGCGACGCATAATGACCGGGTCTTCGAACTCGACGTCAAAGCTATGCACAACTTGCGACAAGCTTACATACTGGTTAAGTTGACTACTCCAAATTCTTAACTCCATTACGCCGTCAATATCAGTACGTTCTACTTCAGGAGGACGCACAACAATAGGCATAAGATCAGAACCGTCGCGGTAGATACCTACAGTTCGACCAGAGAAGTTAGCTAATAGTACGCTATCAACTTGGGCTTTACTGATCCCTAATGTTCTTGCCGCTTCAACGTTAAATACCGGACGAATAACTTTAGTACGCTCACGCCAGTCATCACGTACCGCCGTCGCACCTTCATGCGACGCCATAATCGCTTTGGCTTTAGCTGACAGCTCTCTTAATACATCTGGGTCTGGACCTTGGAAACGTGCTTCAATACGTCCGTCAGGAGCAGGGCCCATTTCAAAACGTTTAAAGTTGTAGTTAGCACCAGTAAAGTTATCTTCAAGCATACCTCGGACATCTTTCATCACGACAAGTAGTTTGTCCAAGTCCTTGATAGTTACCATTAAGTTGCCGTAGTTGTTGTACGTTTTCTCAGGCTTATAAGCCAGCATAAAGCGTACATGACCACCACCAACACTTGATGCAACCTGAGTCACTTCAGGGTGGCTCAGCACCAGCTGTTCCATCTCTTTAATTTCAGCTGCTGTAGCACGAATATCGGTGTTGTACGGCAACCAAGTGTCGACCATAAATTTAGGTAAGTTCATTGGAGGGAAGAATTCATTCTTCAGCATACCAAAGCCTTTAACTGAACCTAACAACAGGAGCAGTAGTACCAACATGGTTTTCTTTCTGTGGCGAATACAACCTTGTAAGAATTTTTTGTATGAGCTAAAAACAATACCTTTGTACGGGTCTTCTTCTTCACCTTCAGCTGCTGGAGTTACATTCTTAAAGAACATTGCCGCTAAAAACGGAGTGGTTGTAATGGCCGTTACCCAACTTAGTGTTAGCGAGATAAGCACAACCCAGAACAAGGTTCCTACTAATTCACCAGAAATATCTTCTGATAAACCAATCGGCGCAAAAGCAGTTACCGCAATAACAGTAGCGCCCAATAGTGGCCACTTTGTTTGTTCAACAATATCAATGGCGGCACGGAAACGGTTTTTACCACGCTGCATACCAATCAGAATACCTTCGACCACCACAATGGCGTTATCAACCAACATACCTAAGGCAATAATAAGTGCCCCTAGTGAGATACGTTGTAGGTCAATACCCATTTGTTCCATGAAGATAAAGGTACCAGTCACAGACAAGATTAATACAATACCAATGATGATACCGCTCTTTAATCCCATAGTAAGTAACAGTACTGCAATCACAATAGCAACAGCTTCAACAAGGCTCCATACGAAACCATCAACCGACTTTTCAACTTGTACTGGTTGGTTGTAGATGTTTTCCATCTCAATACCAATAGGCTGTTTATTAAGCATGCTATCAATATGAGCTTGTACACGGTTACCAACGTCAATAACGTTTTCGCCCTGCATAAATGACACACCAAACTCAAGAGCTGGTAAGCCATTCATAGACATCATTTTGCTAGGAACTTCTTTATAGCCTCGGCTAACTTCAGCAACGTCACCTAATGTGATGCGTGCTTCTGAGCCAATAGGGCTGATCACAAGGTCACGCAGCTCCGAAATATCTTGGAACTCACCAGTAGGGTTTAGTCTAACGGTGTCGTCTTGGATGCGGATACGACCAGCATTAGACACTGAGTTTTGCTGCTGCAACAGGTTAGTAATGTGGGTAACCGGAATATTCAACGCTGAAAGTTTACTGCTTGATATTTCGATAAAAACTTGTTGCTGCTGCACACCACCAATAAAGACTTTACTCACACCATCAAGTGTAACAACGTCACGGCGAAGCTGATCTGCGAATCGCTCAATTTCAGCCATTTCATAGCCGTCACCAGTGATCCCCCAAATCATGCCGTAAACATCACCGAAGTCATCATTTACTATGGGTTTACTTGCCCCAGGAGGCAACGTATTTAAGTCACCAATCTTACGGCGCACTTCATCCCAAATTTGTGGTAAATGCAGACTGGTATATTCAGACTCCATCATCACATCTACTTGCGATAAACCAGCTGTACTCACCGACTTAACAAACTTAACCGATGGTAACTGCTGCAATGCATTTTCAATTAGCAGCGTGACTTCTTCTTCAACCTGTTCAGGTGAAGCACCAGGATATGCTGTCACAATAATGGCAGAACGTGGCGTAAATTCAGGATCTTCTAATCGACCTAAATCTTTAAATGCCAATATACCACCAACAAGCAGCACCATCATGATTAGCCAGCTAACCACCGAATTACGCATTGAGTAGCCAGCGATGCCGCCATCACGACATTCATTTTCTACGTTCTCAGGCATATTTGTATCTTTAGAAACAGTACTCATTAAATACCTCGCTCACGCTGAAGTTCTTTAACCTGTTGGTTTTCAGTAATAAGGTATGTACCTGCCGTCACAACTTTATCGCCAACGGCTAAGCCAGAGTCAATTACTGCGCCAGATGATAATAGACGGGCAACGGTTACTTCACGTAAATGGGTTTTATATTCACTATCAACAACCCAAACAAATTGCTTACCGTCTTCTAACTTCGATGTTTCTGGGCTAAACAGCGCACTCATAGGCACAATAACCTGCGTGCTGATAGTGTCTTGGTTATCAGCTAAAACAGTCATAACGTTAGCACTCATGCCTGGTAATACACGCATTGTTGCTGGCGCTTCAACTGACAGTGTCACTCTGAAGCTCAACGCACCATTAGTAGCCGATTTACGCATTTCTTTAAATTTAGCGGTTAACGGCTGCTCAGGGTAGCTATCTAAAATCACTTGAGTTTTAAGGGTTTTAAACTTTTCAGGATCAAATTGCTTCAGTAACTTTTCAGGCAAATCGAATTGGATGTCACTGACGTTGTCATTTTGAAACTCGATGATAGATTGAGTTGCTGCAACGTGATCGTGGTCATTACTGTGGATTTGAGCAACGATACCATCATAAGGTGCGTAGATTTTGGTGTACTTAAGGTTTTGGGTCGCTCTATCAAGTCTAGCTTTACCCATTAGCATTGCTGCGCGAGATGTATCGAATTCAGCTTGCGTCGCCAATCCTTTTGGAACCAATGTGGTATTACGTGCATGCTGAGATACAGCAAGCTCATAATTAGCCGTGGCATTGTCTAGTAGAATCTTTCTGTCTGTTGGGTCTAATTCTGCAATTAGTGTCCCCTCTTTAACACGCTCACCTTCAATCACATAATGCTTTGTGATTTGCCCTGCCACTCTAAACGCTAGTTCAGTGCTGGCGTTTGCAGCAACTTGTGCTGGAAATGAGCGTTGAATGCCAGCTGCTGCACTCGTTACAGTCGCCAATTTTACAGGTCTAACAACTTCAGCCTTTGGCTGTTCTACTTGTTGCTCAGAGCAACCGATCAAGGACGTGGTAGAAAGGACTAATGTTGTTACTAACAATGGTTTAGATAGAATCATAAATACTCCGCAAGCATGTGATCCATGAACGTAAATATGAACAGAACGTTTATTGTATAATTATCAACAAAAATTCAGATAGATAGCTAATAATTACGCAGCATACAGACTGCTTATTTTTCACTATCATTCAGTCATTACGACTCATAAATAAATATTAATTTAATTTTACCAACTTCTAATCCCGCAAGCCTCTTTTAACGACTAACATTGACAATAACAGGTGGTTTTACTAGTCAAAATCGCCCGAATATTAATTGAATATTAATTTTGACTGTCATAATATAAATTCAATCACTTAACTTCTCTTTGGGTTTACTAATAGTGCTCAGCGCTATTTGTTTTTAAACTACAAGCATAGTCATTCTAGTACAGTCTGCTAACTTGCTATTTATATTTAATAAATTTCTTTACTCTTTTTTCATTATACTTTTTAGCTATATGCGTTTAGTGATTAAATATCTTTCTCTAACAATCAAAATACATTGTTATAAAACATTAATTAATAAGCATTATTTATTTAACTAGGAAATATGTTTATGACTTAACTATGGCAATGTAAATTCTAAATGGCAAAAAATCAGTTGTAATAATCATTTGAGCCACATAAATGACTGATGACCGCACGAGTATGTTGGCGAGTGACTCGGAAAGAACTACATCAACGATATTATTGCAGCCAGTATTGATGGAACAATCAATGACGATTTTAAGTTGATATGCCAAAGGCTTATGAGCGCAATGTTATAGTGTTTGCCACATAGGCGTTAGCGCACAGTCTTGGTTGACTCGTCTGTTAAATATGCTCGAGCATAGCGTATCTATGCTTAATACCTATCGTTCAATTTGCCCTCATATTAGCAAACTACAGACACAAAAAAGCAGCACATAAGTGCTGCTTTTTATTGAGTATGTTGTTAACGATTAATCGGCCGTTTTAGTGACAACGTCCCAGTTTCCTCCGAGTGCTTTGTGCAGTGCAATTGTCATATTGGCCGTTTGTAGTTTGGCGGCAATGACTTGGTCTTGCACTATATTTTGCTGACGCTGGGCGTCCAAAATTGATAAATGATCAGTAAGCCCTGCTTTATAAAGTGATTTAGCTTTATTTACTGCAAACGAAGTTGCTGTTGCCGCTTCGCTGACTAAAGTCACATACTGCTGACTTTGGCCGTAACCATTTAATAACGTTTCAACTTCACCAAATGCGGTTATCACTGATTGCTGATAGCTTAGCACGCTGGCATCAAAGCGTGATTGTTGCATTTCAACAATGGCATCACCTCGTCCGCCATCAAATACATTCCAACTCACTCCGATACTGCCAGCCCAAGCAATTGAGTCGCCATTGAACAAATCGTCAAAGTCTTTTGCTAACACCCCTGGTGCACCTGTTAAAAATACTTTTGGGTATTGAGCTGCAATTGCGGCTGCACTTTCTTCATTAAGCGCCGCCATTTCTCGTTCTGCAATCCGAATATCAGGACGTCGGTTAAGTAAATCTGACGGCAACCCCGTTGGGATCACGCCAGTAAAGCTTGGTAATGGCATGCTAGTCGCAAACCGGTGTTGGCTTTGCTTGGGAGTTTCACCTAACAAAATAGCTAAGCGCTGTTTATGCACATTTTCAGCAATATTTAGCTGAGGGATAACCGCTTTAGTGGCTGCTAACGCAGCGCGGGCTCGTGCTTCATCTAATGCTGAACCATAACCACTCTTTACAGTTAGCTTAACAAGCTCAAGCGTTTTAGCTTGATCTTCAACTGTTTTAAGTGCAATAGCATGACGTGCTTGAGCTCCTCGCATCTGCAGGTAGTTATGAATAACATCAGAGGTGATTAAAGTCGTTAAGCCCTCTCGCATGATCTCCATTTGCTCTTTACGAATAGAAGCCGCATTCGCTTGACGGTCAATCCGCCCAAACAAATCCACTTCCCATCCTATTGTCGCCCCAGCAAAAAATGCGCTGTTATTGTCTTCAACTAGGCCTAAATCTTCGCCCGTTAGTGGGTTCAAGGCCGTGATAGCCCCACCTAATAGTGGGTCATTTTCACTAAGTTGAAGGTTACCAAACCCAGCGCCCACACTCACAGTAGGAACTTTGAACGATTCAATCGCACTTTGATACGACTCAGCCATACGGATCCGCTGTGCAGCAACCTTTAATGGAATCGCTTGATTCTGAGCATCGACCACTAATTGGTTCAAAATAGGATCATTGAACTGTTTCCACCATGCATTAACTAGATGCTGATTGGCTTCGCCTACTTCAGTACCATCAACCCCTTGAAACAAGTATTCAGTGTCTAAGTTGCTTGTTGGTGCAACATAGTCGGGGCCAACCGCACAACCGGCCAACATTAATGCTACCGCTAAAGGCGCAAGTTTCTTAAAATTCATACTATTTTTGCTCCACAGTGGCTGAAGTTGATACATTATTTACTGTCTCATCAGTCGCTGCCTTAACACTATTATTGGCATCTGAGTTGCGGTAAAAAAGACAATATAACGCAGGCATAATAAACAATGACAACAATGTCGCAGCGGCTAAGCCACCAATAATGGTTGCGGCCATTTGGTCAAACAAACGGTCGCTAATCAATGGGATCATACCGAGTGCAGTCGTTAATGCGCCCATTGAAATCGCCATGGTGCGGTTTAAAGTTGCAGCTTTTACAGCTTCTTTTAACGGTTTTTTGTTAGCGCGTTCCAGTTCAATTTGATCCATCAGCACAATACCGTTTTTAATGATCATCCCCGCTAAGGTAATCGCCCCAATCAATGCCATAAATCCGAATGGTTTATCCAGTAGCAATAAGGTCCAGGTTGCACCAATCGCAGCTAAAGGTAGGGTGATCAAAATGATTATCGGCTGCTTAAAGCCATTAAACATCGCTACCATAATCACAATCATCATTAATAATGCTTTTGGCATCTGGCTTAATGTGTCGGTGATCGCACGGTTTTCATCGTAATATTCACCGCCCCATTCGAATGAATACCCTGGTGGCAATTCAATAGCTTCGATATCAGCTTTAATCAAGTTTCTAACTTGAGCCGGAGTTGCGTCAAATACATCAGCTTGAGCTGTAATTGTCGGCACTCGATTACGACGCCAGATCATGCTTTCTTCACTTTTAAGCTCAAAGCTGTCGACAACTTGCCCAAGCGGCACACTGTGAGTACCTAGCAATGATTTAACTGGCAAGGTGTCAATATTACTCAAATCAGCATTGGCACTTCTAAGGCTTATTGGGATCAGTTGATCATCTTGTACCAACGTGCCTACTGTAACTCCTTGTGTAGCCCGTTTAATTGCAAATGAAATATCAGTACGGTTAATACCCGCAAGTCTTGCCTGCTCTTGGTTAATTACAGGTTCAATCACTTTACTCATTTGACGCCAATCATCACGAACAGCCTTGGTATTACTGTTCGCACGCATAATCGCCTGAGCTTCGTTAGATAAACGGTGTAATACTGCTGGGTCTTCACCTGTAAAGCGAGCTTCAACACTGAACTTGTCTTTAGTCGCCAATTTTAACGCTCTAAAACGCGGCTCTGAATTAGGGAAGTTAGCAGCCAGCCACTCCTCACCACGCTTAGTTAAGCCTTCAATTCCACCATAATCCTTCACATTAACCACGATTTGGCCATAACTCGTGTCAAATGGTTCAGGTTCTACCGTCACAGAGAAACGAGGAGCACTGGCGCCTACATAACTTGAAATGCTGGTGACTTCAGGTTGCTTTAATAGCCAGCCTTCAATTTTTTGCATGTCTTGTGATGTTTGCGCTATATCACCACCATTGGGCTGCCAATAATCTAAGAAGGTTATTGCTCGGTCCGAGCTTGGAATAAAGTTAATCGCAACATACGGTACTGCTAATGCTGTGATCAGCATCATTGGGATAACCATAGAGATTGCTTTAACCGGGTTGGTCACAGTCCAGTTAACAGCCTGTTGGTAGCGGCTGGCTTGAACAACCTCACTGTCTTTTTTAGTACTAGGTTTAATCCATAACCAACACAGCAGTGGCGTCAGTGTTACCGCAACAAGCCAAGAGAACAATAGTGATGAACAGATAATTAAGAACACTGAACTGGCGAATTCACCGGCATCAGTTTGTGAAAATACCACAGGGCTTGAACCCATGATGGCAATCACTGTTGCAGCCAATAGCGGTTTAGACGTTTCTTTAACTGACTCTATCGCAGCTTGTGTACGTTCAATGCCTCTATTAAGTTTGGCAATAAACAGGTCAGTGATCACAATGGCGTTATCAACCAACATACCTAACGCTAATACAAAGGTACCCAGTGATACACGCTGTAAGTCAATACCAGCCATGTACATGTAGATAAAAGTTAACAAGATCGTAAACAGCAAGCTGCCGCCGACAATCGTTGCACTTTTAAAGCCCATAAAAATGAGTAGTACCGCAAATACAATAAGTACGCTTTCAAGCAGGTTAATTACAAAGTCTTCAATCGACTTTTCAACTTCATCAGGTTGAAAGGCAATGGTGCCAATCTCGATCCCTACTGGTAGCTCTTGCTGATAATCATTAATGATTTGCGTCATGGTATCGCCAAGACTAACAACATTAATACCGGTAACTGGGCTAATCGCCAATGTTACAGCAGGTAAACCATTAAACCGGCTGAGCGTCGTTGCTGGACTTTGATAATCCAAGCTCACATCAGCGATATCACCAAGGCGCAATAGACCCGTACTGTAGTTGCCCATTCCTCCTTTGATAGTTAGATTTTTAACATCTTCTACCGACTTAAATGCACTACTTTGATCTATACGAATACGCTCACCAGCAGCTTCATAACTACCGCTTTCGTATGTGAGGTTCTGCGTTGTAAGTTGACTAATCACTTGCGCTGACGACATACCATATTGAGCTAAACGCTCTTCTGGTAAATCAATATATACCGCTTGGCTTTGTACACCATGTAGTTCAATTTTTTTGATGCCATCAACCGTTTTAAGGCGACGTTGTAACTCTTTAGAATACTTACGTAATGCTTCTGGATCAGCATTTTTGCCGTAGACACTAAATAGCATGCCATACACTTCAGAGAACTCATCTTGCACAATGCTGATCTGCGCTGTTGCTGGCAATGTTAGCTTCACATCATTGACTTTACGACGCAGTAGGTCCCATTGTTGCGGCAATTGAGCGGAGTTCGTGCTCTCTTTTAAGTCAATAAAAATCATTGAGCTACCAGGGCGAGACAGCGAACGTAACTTCCACGTGGCTCCCATTTCTTGCAGCTTAGTCTCAATTTTATCCGTAACCTGTACCTCGACTTCACTAGCTGAAGCACCTGGGTAAAGTGTTAGCACTACGGCACTTTTAACTGTAAATGAAGGGTCTTCTAACTTACCTAATTCAAAGTAAGAAATAATACCAACGATAATACACAGTACACTGAAAAACAGTACAAACAGTCGCTGTCTGATGGCAAATTCGGCGAAATTCATAGTCTCTCCTAGTAGCTAAATGTTTTAGTCACAGTGTTAACAACTGCTTGTAACGGAGAAAGGTAATGAACACCTGCAGTGACGACGGCATCACCGGTTTTTATATCACCACTGATACAAACTCGATTGCTGTGCATAGACTCTACACTAATCAATTTTTGCTCAATTTTTTGATTGTTAACGATGTAAACGACTTGGTCATCGCCCTGCCCTTTAATTGCGGCATAAGGTACACAATAGCTAGATCCATTTGAATTTAAGTTGACTGACACAGTCACTGCTTTTCCTGGAAGAGCATTGCTTTGTGGTTGGTCAATACCAAACTGAACCGCGTAAGTTTGTTTAATTGGATCAGCTAAGGTATTCATTTCAGTGAGTTTTGCGCTCAACGGTGTATCGTTACCATGCCAAGTTACCGTGGCAGGTTGAGCAATAGTTAATTTATTGATTAAGTTTTCAGGCACATCAATCACTGCTTTCAGTTGGTTAGGTTGATGAATTGAAAACAAACCAGCACCGGGTGATGTTTGCTCGAAAGCATGTTGTGATTTTGATCCAATAACGCCACTAAATGGCGCAACAAGTTCAGTGTAACGCAATGCATCATTAGCTTTTTGAAGGTTTTGTGTCACAACATCAACCATTGCTAAGCTGCGCTGATAGCCACTTTGAGCACGATCTAAATTGACTTTTGAAATGGCATCGTCAGCGATAGCTTGTTTAACACGCTTAAGTTCAACCTTCGCAAGTTGATGAGCTGCCGTAGCTTCAGCAAGGCGAGCTTCGAGTTCGATGACCGTGACTTGATAATCATGTGGATCTAAGCGAGCAAGGACTTGCCCTTGCTCTACTTTATCGCCAGGTTTAACCAGAATAGCTTCGATTGTTCCTGAGACTTTGAATGACAAACTAGCAGCTTTAGTTGCTTGTAGTACCCCAGAAAACTGTTTGGCATTCGCTTGATGTTGGTCTGTTAACATCATTACCTGAACTGGACGCTCTGCTCGTGCAGAGTCGGAAACAGTATCTGATGGAGCCTGATTACAGGCCGTTACCATCACGAGTGCTAGTGGTGTAACGGCTAATTTAGCTATTTTTGATGTAGAGTTGGTCATTACTTTCTCCCTATGAAACGATTGGGAGAGAGTGTAAGTGTTTAACTTTACAAGATAATCAGCCTATACCGCACCAAACTGTCACGCATCTTGTGACAATCCAGCCATATTAGGGATCTCTTGTAATAGAAAATCAATCAATAGTCTTGTTGGTAAGCTAATGCCTTTTCTATCAGGGTATATCAACCATACGTCTTCTTTTGTTGATTCAAATTCGGGTAATATCCGAACCAAATCAGTATTTTCAATCGCTGCTAAAGCAAACAATGGCGGTAAGAACCCAATGCCTTGCCCACCAATAATGGCACGACGAACAAACCCCATATGATTACAGCTAAAACGACAATTAACCTTTACTGTATCAGTAATGAGATCCCATTTATCATCGAGTCTGCCATCTGGCCAGCGATAACAAATAGCATGA
The DNA here is from genome assembly GCF_033180165.1 of Shewanella youngdeokensis. Taxonomy (GTDB): domain Bacteria; phylum Pseudomonadota; class Gammaproteobacteria; order Enterobacterales; family Shewanellaceae; genus Shewanella; species Shewanella youngdeokensis. Next base: position 1,895,845 of record NZ_CP136522.1, on the reverse strand, counting down.
TGTTGTGACAACTCTTCTAAATTTTTTGGCTCGCCGTTAGCCGCTAAGTATGCTGGACTTGCATAAATTGAACGACCAAGGCTCAAAATTCGGCGAGCAATAAAACCTGAATCTTGTACTTTACCCGCGTGAATAACAAAATCGAGTGCTTGGGTGTAGATGTCAGACACATAGTTATTGGTAAAACGTAAGTCGAGTTCAATATCAGGATACAGCTGTTGGAATTTAGCTAACGCTGGTTGCAGAGCTTCATCACTTTCAGGCAGAAAACCGACTTTAACTTTGCCAATAGGCTTTTCATCAATATCAAGCAGCTTATTTTTTGCTTGTTCAAAGCCATCAAGCACCGTTAATAACTCATGGTAATATGCTTCACCATGCTGCGTTAATCTAAGTTGACGAGTGGTTCTAAAGAAGAGTTGAGCATTAAGTGCACGTTCTAGCTCACCAATACGACGGCTTACATTGGCCCGTGGAAGATCTAGCGCATTAGCTGCTGCGGTAAAACTTCCGAGCTTAACCACTATGGTAAATAATTTAAGATCTTCTATGCGCATTTTATTATATTCCTAATAACCCATTTACAATCATACAGGTACATTGATTACAGCTGCCTCTATAGCAAAAAAGCTTAGTCATGCAAGTGACTAAGCTTCTTATCAATTTTAAAGGTTTTTATCTCACTAGCATAGTTATCTATGCTGTTAAGTGCTTATAAGCATATATAAAAACCTAGAATTGCCAGTTCATTGTCACACCAGCAACGGCAGAATTAAGGTCATATTGACCTACAAGATCGCCCGCTAGGCCTTCGTAGTATATTTCAGGTGCACCCATGTCAATGTATTCAACAAAAACATTAATTGAGAAATCTTCAGATGACTGGTATGTAAAGCCGGTACCAACTCGGTAAATATCATCAACAGGTAAATCTGGGTACTGGTTACTGATATTCTCAGCAGAGTCACTTAGTGGTGAAGTTTCGTAACTAACACCAAACTCAAAACGCCATTGAGGGTTTACTTGGTAATGCATACCCAGTGCAACGCTGTATGTGTCTTCCCAGTTTCTTTCAACGTTAGCTTGTAGGCCACTATCATCAAAAATCAGAACACTTGACTGGTTTTTACTCCAATCCTGCCAATCAGCAGACCATAAAAGAGCAAATTCTTGATTTAATGCGTGGTAACCACTTACCTTAATGATTGATGGTGCAATCATAGATAAACTAGCATCGTAACTTTCAACATTTCCACTACGGTCTAAGTTAAAGTCACCCTCTAAAGTATGCTCAAGTCTAGTACGCATGCTCATACCAATCATGTTCGAATCATCAATGGTGTAATGTAGACCAAGATTAAAACCAAATTCGACTGAGGCAGCTTCTAATTCTGAGTTGATATTTGGGGTAAAAGACTGTGTTTGTAATAATGATGCGTACTCAGATACAAACCCTAGACCGACTGCCCATTGATCATCAATCTTGTACGATACCGAAGCATTAACTTGTAAAGTGACAAGGTCAACTGAGCTAATAAGGCTAGCACCACGCCAGTCGTCACCGTAATCAACAGATGAACCACCTTGTGATGCCATCGCTAGACCGAAAGCCCACTTATCGCTCATTGGATTAACCCAATAAACCGAACCTAACGGTAAAGTACTTCCGGCATTATCAGCATCAAGTTGACTGTCAGTACCAGCAAAGTTGCCTGTTGACCCTTGATCTTCATAAGCAACATTTAAGTTAAAAACTTGCAGACTGCCTGTTAAGGTAGATTTTTCAACTAAACTCATCGCTGCTGGATTTGAGTAGGCGCTTTCAGCACCTTCAGAAATAGCCGCACTACCCGCACCAGCAGTACTAGCATTTAGACCGCCCAACTCACTTAATACAGTGCCTCCGGCAAAACTAGGCATAGAGACTAACGCAATGCTGACCGCTAAAGGTTTAAGTAGGAATTTCATTAATAAAATCTCAGAAGTAGTTAAATAAATATAATGATTAATTATCGCCGTTTACAGAAATAAAGAAGACTCGGAAAACTTCTAGTTTTCCCCCATCTAACTAAATATGCTATCTCTAAGTATTGTCAATAAATTGAGTTTGTCACTGAAATAAGGCAATTTATTTTTTAGGTAATACTAAACGCAAACCAATATCGGGCATAACTGCACTTTGACTTGCAGAATCCCTTGAGTAATTAAATGATTCATCAGTGCCATAAGCTAAACTGCCTCCCCGCACCGATTTGTAGGCTAAATGATGATTTGACTCAATAGAGTTAACCGGATTTATATTTGGGCCATAGCGGTAAAAATCAGGATCAAATGCATCTTCTACCATCTCTCCTATATTCCCAGTCATATCATAAATGCCTAATTCATTAGGTTTTTTAAGCCCTACTTGCTGTGCTTTATTATTTGCATTACCTGCATACCAAGCAACAGCATCAATATCATTTGAGCCGCTATATAGATAACCTTTACTTTTTATGCCACCTTTAGCGGCAAACTCCCACTCAGCTTCTGTTGGTAATCTAAATTGCAAACCAGTTTGTATATTTAATTGTTTTATAAAGTACTTTGCTTGCTGCCAACTTAAGTTGTTCATTGGCATGTTGTCTCCAAGAAAGTAAGGCGTTGCACCACTTAACACTTCATCAAATATGCCTTGAGTCACTTCATACCGGCCAATATAAAAACCATCGACAGTGACTAATCGTGCTGGACACTCACTGTCTGATGCGGCTTTACCACAAGCTGCTCCCATACTAAACTGACCGCCTTCAACCCAAACCATGTCAGCCATGACTTGTTGTTTTAATTCATTATTAATATTTTTGCTGTCCGATGATGCACACCCTTGCAATAATGCTAAACAAGTTAAGGTAGTGGTAAAAAGATAGCTAAAGCGCATAACAACTCCACAGAAATTTAATTTATATTTATATATATCACCAAGTGTAAGCAACTCGGTAAACTAACTTTATAAAAAAAAACCGCCTCTAAATAACAAGTACCTAGAGGCGGTTTTATCACGCTATAACATCAAAAATAAATGTTATTTAGTTTTGTTGTGCTTCAAGTGATTTTAACACTTTTTGCAATTTCAACGTGTTGTAGTTAATGCCTGCTGCACTGAAACCACTACCTGGTTGGAATGGGTAACCTTCGATGGTTCCAAAGAACTTACCAACTTCTTGAGACAACGGTACGAATAACCACATGTTGTCGATCATCCAACGTACATACATGCCAGACTCATGAGCTGCAATTTCAAATGGGTCTGCGCGTAGGTTTGTAAGAGAAGCCCAAGCTGGTACATTACGTACCGCAGACTGCATGTCACCATCCATCATTGCGAAAGACGCTTTCCAGTCTTTCCAACGTACTGCGTTAAGCTCACCGTTAGCACTGAAATACATTTTAGTGGTACGTGGACCTTCCTCAACTTCACCTTTGAAGTAAGGTAAGAAGTTGCTGCCGTCTAAATGTACACGCCAGTCTTTACCGTTAAAGCTCTTACCTTTCTTAAGATCTTCTACTAGATTATCTTCACCTGTAGCAGCTAGTAGAGTCGGCATCCAATCTTCATGCGACATCATAGCGTTAATCTTAGTTCCAGGCTCGATCACACCAGGCCAACGAACAAGCTGTGGTACACGCATACCACCTTCAAATGTTGTACCTTTCTCACCGTGGAATGGTGAAGTACCGCCGTCAGGCCATGTGAATTTTTCTGCACCGTTATCGGTTGAATATACAACAATGGTGTTATCAGCAACTTTTAGCTCATCTAGCGTATCAAGCAACACACCAACATGGTCATCGTGCTCTACCATTCCATCTGGGTATAAACCAATACCTGTAATACCGTCATATTTTGCTTTTAGACGTGTATGTACGTGCATTCTTGAAGCATTAACCCATACAAAGAATGGTTTTTCAGCTTTAACAGCTTGAGTCATGAATTTAATTGATGCGCCAACAAATTCGTCATCAGCAGTTTCCATACGCTTACGCGTCATTGGACCTGTATCTTCAATGCGTCCATCAGCGTAAGAATGGATCACACCACGTGGACCATATTTTTTCTTAAACTCAGGATCTTTTGGATAGTAGTAAGTTTCTGGTTCTTCTTCAGCATTAAGGTGGTAAAGGTTACCAAAGAACTCATCAAAACCATGGTTAGTTGGTAAATGTTTATCTTGGTCACCTAAATGGTTTTTACCAAACTGACCTGTGGTATAGCCTTTATCTTTTAAAAGGTCTGCAATCGTAGGGGCCCAATCAGGAATACCACTCTCAGAACCAGGCATACCAATAGTCAATAGACCTGTACGGAATGGGTGCTCACCAGTAATAAATGATGCGCGACCAGCTGTACAGCTTTGCTGTGCGTAATGGTCGGTGAATAAAGCACCTTCATTAGCAATACGGTCTAAGTTAGGTGTTTGATAACCCATCATACCTTGGTTATAAGCACTGATATTGAAGTAACCGATATCGTCACCCCAAATAACCAAAATATTTGGACGTTCAGGATCTGTCGCTGCCATCGCAGACGAAGCAGTTGCAATTAGGCCAACGCCAAGTGCAACCTTCGATAAAGCCTTTAACATGTTATTCCCCTCTTTTAGTAAATCTTCTTTACATGTATTAACATAGCTCAAAAGCCATGATTAGCAATCTAGCTTGTAAATATAGATAACATTAAACGTGTAAAGACAATTCAAAAAACCTCGGGAAAATACGAGTTTAATTATAATTGAGCAGTATAAGTGTGCTATAGGTATAATATGGCGACAATTTTTGGCCAAGGCACTTAATTGGCAACCTCATACATTCTCTATGTGTACTTTATATGTAATTCGGCTGGTAATTATTCGAGTTTTTATACGTAATTAAGTATTTAGTAGCGATAAGAGTCAATTCACGATACTTATAGTGCTTAAATGGCATAGTGAATAAAGGCAACTTAAGGTTAGGTAATATGAATGTTGAAATTTCAATCGCAGAACATTTTTTCTCTGACATATCCAACCGTTTGCTAGAGGAAGATACAGCCAATATACCTGAAGTCATTTGTGCTGGATTAACAGATTATTTGTCGCACGCTCAAGTTCAACGGATGTCTTTATTCAGAATCACCAAAGATCAACTGTTTGAAGGTGCCTATTCTGTTGCTGCGCCCGGTTATTCTCCCACTTCTACACTCGGCAAGGGTATTAAAAGCCCTTATCTCGATAAAGTCTCACAAGGCACAATGCTCATTCACTCAGGCCCAATCGAAGAGGTCTTTACCAAAGATGAGATAGAACTGGCCAATATGAAAGGAGTGATTGCACACGCAGTGATCCCCATTAAGGTTCGAAACCATGTATGGGGTGCTATCGCATGTAGTCGCTTTAAAGATCACAACAGTTGGGAACCAGTACTATTAGAACGCATTAAAACCCTAGGTCAGGTACTGGCTGCATCATACGAGCGCTATCATTTTTGGTTAGCGTTGCAAACCCAAAATAAAGAGCTAGAGTCGCTGTCTCGGCACTTAATGGAAAATCAAGAAAGTGAGCGCAGACTGCTGTCTCGTGAGTTACACGATAACTTTTCTCAACGGCTGGCTTTATTAACGATTAAAGCCAATAACGTGTTTGGTATTGTGCGAGACAGCATTAAACCTGAAGCTAAAGATCTACACACACATATTCAACAGATTGCCATCGATATGCAGGCTCTGTCTCGCTCTTTACATCCTGCTATGCTTGAGGATTTGGGTTTAATTGCAGCGCTAAAGTCAGAAGCCAGACGGATTACTGAAATCAAAAAGTTGGAGCTGCAAACCTTACTAGGTGATATCCCAGAGCTAAAAAAAGAGGTGTCTTTAAACCTTTATCGAATTTTGCAAGAATCACTCAACAACGTGATTAAACACTCACAAGCCTCGGCCGTGTTTTTATCATTAGAAATTACTGACGATGTCCTAACGTTACAAATCTTAGATGATGGCGTGGGATGTAAAGAACTACTAGAGGCCAACAAAGGTAGTATCGGTTTAGTGAGTATTCGTGAACGAGCTCAATTATTAAATGGAACAGCAGATTTTATCAGCCCTGACGAAGGCGGCTTTGTCGTTAACATTACTATCCCAACAATAAAGGAACATTATGAGTAAAATTATTATCGCCGATGACCATATAATTGTCGCTCAAGGAATCGCAGGCCTGTTAAAACCAGAACATCAAGTACTGGCGATAGCTAAAGATGGAGATGAGTTAATTGAACTCGTCAAAGAACATCAGCCTGAGCTGGTTATCACTGACATAAGTATGCCAGGTATGACAGGCATTGCCGCAGTTGCTGCGCTAAAAAGGATAAGTAAAGATCTAAAAGTTATCTGCCTAACTATGCACAACGAGCAAGAGTACGCTGAAGGTGCCATCGCTGCTGGAGCTCTAGGTTATGTGCTAAAACATGAAGCAACTGACGATTTAGTTGATGCGGTAAATAGCGTGTTGTCGGGTCAACAATATTTATCTAAATCGGTGAAAGTAGCAGATAACTCACCTAGTTTATCAGCCAGACAATTAAGTGTTTTACGACTTTTAGTCCAAGGTAAATCAGCTAAACAGGTCGCAGATGAGCTATATATATCCCCACGCACCGTTGAGTTTCACAAATACTCAATCATGAAACTTATTGACGCTAAAACCAGTGCCGAGCTTATTCAATATGCTCTTTCCCATGGGCTGGTTTAACTCAAATAGAGCTCATTAATTTTTATCGTCAAGGAACTGCACATCAAAATGACCAAAAAGAAGTTACTCGCTTTTAGGTGGTTTCGGCCTAACGTATTGCACGTGGTTGCTTTATTTAGCCTATTCGCCATTTCGCACTCTTTTGCGGCTGATTTTGTGGGCTCGTTTCAATGTCAGCAATGTCACCAACAAGCGTTTGATGATTGGACCGGCTCTGATCACGACATGGCAATGAAACATGCAGACAAAGATACTGTTGCAGGAAACTTTGATACACAGTTCACCTACCAAGGAAAACAAAACCGCTTTTTTACCAAAGGCGATGAATACTGGGTCAATATTGAAGATGCTAACGGTCAATTTAACGACTATAAAATTAGTTATACTTTCGGCATAGACCCTTTACAGCAATATATGGTCGAGTTTGATGATGGCCGAGTGCAATTGATCCCTTTTGCTTGGGACAATCGCCCTAAAGCCGAAAGTGGTCAAAAATGGTTTCACCTTTATCCAGACAATAGCGCAAAGCACGATGACTTTTTTTGGCAAAATGTTGGGCAAAACTGGAACTTCATGTGCGCAGACTGTCACTCAACCAACGTCAAAAAAAATTACGACTTTGAAAATAACCGCTTCAAAACCACCTTTTCAGAAATTAATGTTGGCTGCGAAGCCTGTCATGGTGCAGCAAGTGAGCATATGGCTTGGGCAAATAAACCTGGCGAGAAACCAGCTGCCAATGGGTTTAACCGTTCATTAATAAAGCCAGTATCAAATTGGACATGGCCTACAAGTGCCCACAGTAAAGCTAACAGCGATTCGAGTGCAAGTCATACTGCTACACCGGTCTCGGTACAACACAGCGATCAACTGCAAACCTGCGCGCAATGCCATAGCCGACGATTACAAATAAATGATAGTAATTCACTAGTTAATAGTGATTTTGGCGACCGTTATCAGTTAAACCTTATTGGGCAAGACCTATATTACGATGACGGGCAAGTCTTTGATGAAGACTATGTGTATGGATCTTTCTTACAGTCTAAAATGCATAAAAATGGAGTTGTGTGTAGTAATTGCCATAATCCACACTCTACAAAAGTTGTATTACCTGACAATACATTATGTAGCCAATGCCACAGCCCTGCAGAGTTTGATACCACAGCGCACCACCAGCATAAAACTGGTAGCACGGGAGCCCAATGTGTTAACTGCCACATGCCCCAAACTACCTACATGCAAATTGATAAGCGGCGCGACCATAGTTTTAGCATTCCGAACCCTGGTAACTCTGAGCGCATAGGAACACCAAACGCTTGTAATCAATGCCATCAAGATAAAGATATCGCTTGGGCAGTCGAAAAAACAACGACTTGGTATCCAACGTTAAATACCTTTGATAGTAAACATTTTAGCACCGCTTTTGCAGGCGCTAGAGCTGGCATACCTGCCGCAGCCGAGCAACTGTCTTATATTGCACAAGATATAAAGCAACCAGGCATAATTCGCGCAGCAGCGATTGAAAGACTACAGCAATACCCTGGTAGAAATGGCATCGTAGCGATAGCCAGAGCAATACGACAAGATGATCCGCTACTGCGGTTTGCAACAATTCAAGGCAGTACACCTTATCCAATCGCTGATAGGTGGCGTATTTTGGCACCGCTGCTAACTGATGACGTCTTAATGGTACGAAGCCAAGCAGCAGGAGCACTGGCTAGCTTTTGGCCTGAACTGACACCTGAGCAGCAAATGCAGCTTACTGCGCCTCTAGCAGAATATGTTGAGGTCTTGAAATTTAATGGTGACCGTGGCTTTGCTCGTACCAACCTTGCTCACCTTTACGCTAACCAAGGTAAAGTCACACAAGCAATCGCAGAATATAAAGCGGCAATTGCGGTGCAAGCCAATTATGCCGCAGCTTATGTTAACCTCGCTGATCTCTATCGCGGCCAAAATCAAGAATCTCTAGCAATAGAAACACTACAGCAAGGAATTCAAGCTCAACCCACATCTGGTACGCTGCAATTTAGTATGGCATTGGCGCTACTGCGAAAAAAACAGACTGAAAAAGCGCTAGAATATTTAGTAAAAGCCACCGAACTTGAACCCAATAATGGTCGATTTTGGTATGTTTACGCCATAGCCATAACCCCCACTTCAGTCTCTAAAGCTGGAACAGCCTTTAATAAAGCGTATCAAGTTAGTGGTAACCCTCAATATTTGTATGCTCTATGTGAATTGATGCTAAGTAACAATGCTCCGCAAGCAAAACAATGCTTACAAGAACTTTCGAGTCGTGCTCCTGCTGAGGCAGTTCAGCAACTTAAAGATAGATTTAATCAGTAGGTTAACTGTATATAATCGATATAAATTAAAAAAGATTAAGCCGATAATTAGCAGGCCATTTGATTAACAGGTAAAAACACCTGTTCTGTTACTTTTGTGCCAACTTTCACAGGTGTTTTGTTAGTTTAACTTTATAATAAAAGTGTTAAATGACGCTCAGCTCAATCGCTTCAAGGACTCTAATTATGCAACCTTTCAAAGTTAATTTACATAATGGTAAAGCAAGTAAACGCTTTCATGTAATGAGCAAACCTATTGGTGCTGCTTGTAACATCGACTGTACTTATTGCTACTATTTAAGTAAACAAGACTTACTTGATTATAAAAAAGGCTGCAGCCCACAAATGCCTTTTGATGAGCTTGAGGCCTATATAAAGCAATATATTCAGCAACAAAACACGCCTGAGATCATATTTACTTGGCAAGGCGGCGAACCAACAATGCTTGGGCTTGATTACTTTAAAGAAATTGTTCGTTTACAAAAGAAGTACGCACCTAAAAATGTTGTTATTTCTAATGACTTACAAACTAATGGTACGTTATTAACTGATGCATGGTGCTACTTTTTAGCTAAGCATAATTTCTTAGTTGGGTTAAGTATTGACGGTCCTGAAATGTACCACAATGCCTACCGTAAAAACCGCGCAGGTCGTGGTACGTTTAAGCAAGTCATGGCCGGCATTGCCCTACTGCACAAGCATAAAGTTAATTTTGCGACTCTGACTTGTATTAACAATCTCACCAGCAAAAATCCGTTAGAAATATACCGTTTCTTGCGTGATGAAGTGCGCTCACCGCAGATCCAGTTTATTCCGATCGCGGAGCCGGAAACCTTTAGAGAAACCGCTCCACACCATTGGAAAAAAGAAGACATGCCAATGCTAGGCAGTAAACAAGCACAGCCTGGTGAACCAGGTTCAGTCGTGACCGCTTGGTCAGTATCTGGTGAAGATTGGGGTAAATTCCTGTGCGGCGTATTTGACGAATGGATTAAACGTGATATTGGTAAAGTAAACGTACAGTATTTCGAAGCCTGTGTTGAAACCTGGATGGGCAGAACCAACCCTCTGTGTACGCTTGGCTCGTTATGTGGCAAAGGTCTTGCAATGGAAGCTAACGGTGATGTTTTTGCCTGTGACCATTATGTTTACCCAGAATACAAAATTGGCAATGTTCACCAAAAGCCTCTCGACCAAATGGCATTTTCGGCTCAGCAGCAAGCGTTTGGGTTTGCAAAAAGCCGCAGTTTAACCAAGCAATGTCAAAGTTGTGATTACAAGTTTGCTTGTTTTGGTGAATGCCCTAAAAACCGCTTTGTACGCTCTTATGATGGCGAGATGGGTCATAACTACTTATGCCAAGGTTGGCATATGTTTTTCAAACACATCGACACTTCAATGTGCCAAATTGTAAGTGCTATGGGTTATCAAGTGAGAAAGTCGGTTTAGGCGCTACGCACCTCTAATAATACTAGATGTACTTAACCAAGCCCGCAATGCAGGCTTGGTTGTATAACAAACAACGCATAATCATCTCCAGCACTTAAAGTATCAAGCACAATGTTTTGCAAAAAAGCATTGATGCCCACAGTGCAACGATTAAAGTCTAAATACAAAAACACAACAACCGCCAAACCACGCTTGAGGAGCCTGCAAATAGATAACAAATATGCTCGGTTTAGTTAGGTCATCAAATTTCAACCAGCAAAAACATGCGCCCTAATTTCCACAAGCGATTTATGTCCCCCAGACTTTAGGATTTACTTTTAGCTACAATGCTTGATTTACCAACAGTTTTTTTAGAAATATCGCGCCAAAATGCTAAGTAAAAAAGCCTAGTCAATCGCATACTCTTTGACGGTTCAATTTTTTGACTAAATTGCTGCTGCCAACGAGAAAAATGCGCTAGTGTCGTTACACTGCTTGCGGGGTCAGGCTCAGTTTCAGAGGCCGAATGACTAAATAAAGCCGGTTTATTTGTCAGCGTGACACTACTGTTCTTGTCAGCATTGTGCCAATAGAGGTATTGCATTACTCGGTGCCACTTTTTTTGCAGTAGCGACACCATAAATAGTGCAACTACAGGCAATTGTTGCCGCTTAAAGCGTCCAATTAGCCACCGTATTACATAAACTAGGCCGCAAACCAACAAAATGGCGGCTAAACCATACACCCAATAAGCCTCAATAAAGCTAAGCGGCGTATGAGAAACATGCCACGACTGCCCTGCTGCAGTTAATTTAACTAACTGCCGCGTATTGGTATTCCACCAATAAAAAGACAAATCGGGTAGCGTCACCTCACCACTTTTTTGCACAATATAGCTTTGCTGGTACACCTTGCTGGCACTAAAATCGCCACGATTCTGTTTATCTTCGCTTTTTACAGGCCCTAAGTACCCTTGCAGCATTTCACTGTGATGAAGTCCAAAGTCAGGAAACAGCATGGCACTGCTATCCGTTGCCTTAATGGTTAACGTGCGACTAATCGCATCCCCTATTGTTAATTCATGATCCAACTTGGGGGTTAGTTGCTGCTCAAATGTCACTTCAGGGGCTGCAATCCAATTTTTCTCGTTGGATAATCGTTCATCAGGTAAAACCACATTAAACGTCAGTGGTTCAGTGAATAATGTGCCCTTAATGTTTGAAACCGGTGTATCTGCAATATTGACACTAACCGCAATAACAGGAACATTAACTCGGCCTACAGACTGTGGATATAATGTTAATTGCCACTCTTGTACCGACCATGTAGTACCATCAACACGCTCAGTATAATTATTGGCAAGCTTTTTACGTCTTAGTACCAGAGTATCTGTGATATCAACAGGTCCTATTCGTGCACCCCCACCAAACCAAGTATCGGTCGAAATGCGAATATAGAGATCAACTTGCTGCTGTGGCGATACCACTTCACCTGGCTCGACCCGTGCGTTTATTTTTAATTTTCCAGCCTGCTGCAAGCCTATAACAGTAGTAGGTGAAGCGCTATCTGCTAATGCCATATTAAACAAACTACTAAGTACTAGAATCGTCGCTATCAGCGACATCCAAGCACGAGTTTTTTTAACAGCCAACCTAAGTGAAGCGTCTACGGTATATCCACCCACTAAAGGTTTGTTCGAAATAAATAGAACGTGTTTATTGAATAACATGCGAACTCCCCCTTTATTTGGTTGGTGACTTTTGCCGTTGATTTAGCTGTAAGTTGAATTTAGTTGCAAGAAATCGACCGGGGTCGCCTTCTACACGCTTCATCCACGCTTGGGTTAATGCATCATCTGCAAGTAACTGTTCAGCGGTATAGGTTTGTTGCACTAACATTTCAGCTGACACTTTTTCTTCTGCGCCATCGCTGGTTTGCGGTGCATCACCAAGCTCCTTTGAGGCTTCGTTTTCGGTATTGGCCTGACTCTCACTTTGTCGATTTATATCGTCGATAATTTTTTGCAGCTTTTGTAAATTAACCTGCGCTGAAGTATATGAAGGGTACTGCTGCAGCACTTGTTGGTATAATTGACGGGCTGCAATATATTCACGTTGCTGGGTCAAGGCATTGGCTGCACCAAACAGTGACGCTGCGCTATCGGAGCGCATAAAATAGATATGCGCTTTACTAAAATCTTCAGCCATATAAAAAGCGGTGGCCTTCCATAAAGGGTCAGTAAATTTGGCCGCGGCTTTTGCGTACTGCCCCTTTGAAAAATACATGTGTCCTTGCTGCTCGCGTGTTAACCACGCATCATACCAAGTATCAAGAAGGCGTTGCTGGATTGAGTCTACACGACTCGGCGCAGCTTCTACTGCAACGGTGAAAACTACATTGCTCGCAGCAATTGTTTGGTATATGCCAGTACTCGCTAATACTGGCTGCGGCGCTGACAGCACCATAATTGTAGCCACAACACACCACTGCAGAGTCCACCCTTTTCGAAACCACATTAAAAAAATAGCAACTAACACAAACACCAAGGGATAACTCATGTCCTGCCATGGTTCAGCGCTATCACTATTAATTATCATGTTACGTGCTATCTGCCGATTGACATTAACCATGTCGCTGTTGTTCACCGTAATTGACTGATAATAGCCTCCAACCTCACTCGCTAACCCACTGAGTTCATCGTGTTGAAACTCAATTTCAGCGCTAACATCGCTATTACCACTGCCTAAAATAATCAACTGTAACGATGGTTTTCGGTCGGTGTTAGTAACTAAAGCACTTGCGCCTTTATTGGCTTGGTTAAAGTAGTCAATGATCTGTGACTTGCTGTCGCTACCTAAGCCATCAGTAACCCAAAGCACACTGGCAGCACCCGCGTTGATATCGCCGTTAATCAATAATTTGTCTATTTCTATCAATCCGTATTCGGCAAACTTACCTTTACGTGGCATCAATTTTGGTGAAATCGCATCTAAAAGCGGCAAGAATACCGCTTTGTCTTTTGTCAGCGGCATCGCAATATGGGCGCTACCCGCGTACACAATAAGCGCAGTTCTGCCACCGTCTCGCAAGGCTAATAAGTCAGCAATTTTTTGTTTGGCTCGCTGTAAACGTGAGGGTTGTAAGTCAGTTTGCAACATCGACTCTGACACATCGAGCATGATAATAAGCGGAGCTTTGTCTTCACCAAAAGGCGATGCTTGACGCTGCCAAGATGGCCCTGCAGCAATAATAATCGCAATACAAAAGCCCATAGCCCAAAATGTCACGGGTAGGCGTTTTAGCCAACCAGCATCACCAACTTTAAGTGCCGCTTCTATATGCTCTGGGAGTGACGTTTTCTGCACTTTTAGCTCGGGGTTACGGCGAATGTATAACCATAAAAGTACGGCAAACGGCAAGCACAACAGCAACCAATAAGGCCTAATAAAATGGAACTGTGAAACTAACGTCGATAAATCCATTACAGCTCCTCTTGCTTATTCTTTGTCACCGGCGCCTTGTTAGACTGAATAAACCGACGAAAAAACACCAAAACATACACAACCAGATAGATAACGATGGCAGCAGCAATAGGAAGGTAATGTACACTCTGTTTTGGCTGGTAGGTAAAACTGGCAAAATTGGCAGGTTCTAATTCGCTGATCTGCCGATAAACGTCATTAAGCTCGCTGGTTGATATGGCCTGAAATGCTTGCCCTCCCGTGATTGTTGCAATGCTCTCAATCGTCGCCATGTCCATGGCTTGCTCACCTACGGTTAATGGGTCGCCAATGGCAATAACGTGTACTGTGATCTCTTTATTTGCTGCGATTTTTGCAGCTTCAATTGGTGGCACTGAACTGTCGGTATCATTACCATCGGTAAGTAAAATAACCACTTTATCTTTTTGCGTTGTAGCCTTATCACTCGCTTGCGGTTGCATTAACTTAATCGCTAAACCTAGGGCATCACCTATATGGGTACTTTGGCCTGCCATCCCAACTTGAGCCTCGTTAAGAAGCTCTAGCCAAGACTGATGATCTGCAGTAAACGGAGCTTGTAAGTATGCAGCGTCGCCGAAAAGGATCAAACCAAGTCGGTCTCCGTCTCGTTGCATAGCAAAATCACTTAAAACCCGTTTTACTGCTGCAAGCCTTGAAATGATTTCAGCAGTAGCAAGCTGGTTAGCATGTTTACCTTTACTCTCTTTGGTAATCGAAAAATCGGTGGTTTCCATTGAGCCAGAAAGATCAACCACCACCATTAAATCACGCCCGACTTGCTGGCGAGTTTGCGGCTCCCCTAACATAACGGGTTTGCACATGGCGATAACTAAAAGTAGCCACACACAAATTAACGCGCATCGCTGCCACTTTGTTGGCTTTAAATATTGTAATGCCGAGTTGGGGCTTGATTTAAGCAAGTCTTGAATCACGTTAAAAAATGGCACTTTTATAGCCGCTTGTTGAATTTTAAAAGCGGGTACAAAATAATTAATTAACCAAGGCAGTGGCAGCAATAACGCCATAAATGGGTAAGTAAACTCAAGCATCGACCCGCTCCAAAGCTAAAGATTGCAAATTAACAGGTAAGTCTTCGCTATGATGCATTAACCAAATACAGCCTTGTTCAATCAAGCCTTGCTGTAGTGTCAACGCGTCTGACTGGTTGCTTTTTTTTGCCAGCAAACTATTTAGCCATGCATCGCCTAAACCTGTATTAAACGCACATCTTTGCTCTGCCGTTAGATCCAATAACCGCAACAACGCTTGCCCTTCAATAGCGGCTATGGTGGTGATGTTGAGCGATTGTTTAGCTAATTGAGGCTGTAACAATTGAGATATTTCAATAGTGGTGCTTTTTCCGTAAGCAACTGCAATTGCTTGTTTAATCTCTTGTAAAAATAGCAACGAAAAGCCTTCTACATACTCAAACTGAAAAGCCTTGAGCCTGTTCATCGTCTGCTTACGATACCGATTGCGATACCAATGTAGAATGCGGCGATAACAAAAGTGGCCCACCAGCGCAATAATTACACCAAATACCAACCACCAACCCCAGGTTTGTGGTAAAAATGCTTCTGTTTCTGGAAAACTAATGCCGACAAACTCATTGAGCTGCATCATTGGATTACCAAACGCCATATCATTTTGCTCATTAGCACGGGAAAGAGCATCAGTTGTCATCATCTTCTCCCACAATAAAGCGCCGCAAAAAATTGGCTCAATTCATCACCATTAGTGTCAATATCAATGACGGGCAAAATTTGACTGCGGCTAGCTTGGTTCAGCTCGGCTAACTTTTGCTTAAATTCACTTTCATAATCGACAAAAAACTCCGGCACTCGCTCAGTAATTTGTTGATAGTCCATCGCCATTTGCGATAGTCCGTCACTTGCCACTAAATTTTTAATATTGTGTAACTCGCGCTCAAGCTTGTCATGCACATACACGAGAACAACATCATTGCTGCGTTGTAATTGTTTTAGTAAGGTGAGTGAATCCGCATTAAAGCCTTGCCAATCACTGACGATGATAATACTTGAGTCGCTTGCGACCATTTTATTAAGTCGTAAAAGAGTATTATTGAGCGAGGTTGCCGGATCTGATGCTATTGTATCTGCTGATAATTGCTGGTTAAATTCGACAATAGCTTGACACAATACAAGTGCATTTGCGCTGCTACGCTTTGGCTTGATGTGTTGCCAGTGGTTGTCATTAAACACAATACCGCCAATACGGTCGCCACTTTGCAAAATATTCCAAATAGATAACGCCGACAATTGCGCCGCGACCACTGACTTCATCGCGTGTTGGGAGCCAAAAAACATGCCACTGCGTTGATCAACAACCAGCAGTGATTGACGCTCTTTTTCCTCACTATAAGCGCGAACATGTGGCTTACCAGTACGGAGCGTAGTGCGCCAATCCATGTTTTTTACATCGTCGCCGTCTTGATAATGCCTGAGCTCTTCAAAATTAAGACCGCGGCCTCGGATGGCTGAATTGTGTCGACCTGCCTGATTGCTGGTACGAAAATGCCCTTTTTGAAACGACAATTTAGTGGCTGCGCTTTTTAGTGATACCAAAGACTTAAGATCACTGTAGAGACGTGGATCCCGTGGCTCAGTAGAACTAACGCCACTGTTTTTGGCGGCTGACTTACTCGGTTGTTTAAAGTCCACTAATTACATTCCAAAAGCCACATGCTTAAGCAAATCATCAACCACCTGCTCAGGCTTGACTCCTTGAGCTACGGCGTCATAACTCAGGCTTAGCCGATGGCCTAAAACACTGTGCAACACCGACCGTACATCGTCTGGATCGACAAAATCACGGCCATCTAACCATGCATTAGCTCTCGCGCATCGATCGAGTGCAATACTGGCTCTTGGGCTAGCACCTATTTCAATCCAGTTAACAAATGATGCGTTGCTATATTCGTCAGCTTTACGAGTTGCCATAACTAAATCAACAATATAGTTTTCCATAACTGGCGACACATGAATATCGGCGAGCTCTCGTTGACCGTTAATGATATCTGCAGGAGTCACGGTGCAGCCTTGCTCATCATCTTGCTCTGATAACTCTTCAGTTGTGAATTGGCTGGCCTTTTCCTCTCGCCTTACCAGCTGGATAATCGCTAACTCTGCCACTCTATCGGGGTAGTCAACATTCACTTTCAAGGTAAAGCGATCCATTTGAGCTTCTGGCAGTGGGTACGTGCCTTCTTGGTCTACCGGGTTTTGGGTGGCAAGTACTAAAAACAGCTCTGGTAGTTTGCGCGATTTACCCGCTGAGGTCACAGTGCCTTCAGCCATGGCTTCTAACAGTGCGGCCTGCACCTTGGCGGGTGCACGGTTGATTTCATCGGCTAACACAAGGTTGTTAAAAATGGGGCCGGGCTGAAAATCAAGTTGTGGTTTGCCAGCCACTTCACGGTACACCTCAGCTCCAGTGACATCGGATGGTAGTAGATCGGGTGTAAACTGTACCCGGCCAAAACTGGCCTGCATAGAATCTGCGAGTGACTTGATGGAACGGGTTTTAGCAGTGCCAGGTAAGCCTTCTAAAAGGACGTGCCCTCGCGTTAGCAAGGCAATAATGAGTGATTTGACAACATGTTCCTGCCCCACCACGCTTTTGCACACTGACGCGTATAAAGTACTGACCGCTTTTTGAGATGAATTCACACTGTTCCCCATCGCAATTAATTTAAAGTTGTATTTAAGCCGCAAATACTTAATGGCTGTACTCGGAAAAATACCTGAAAAAGCAGTAGTTTGAACTGAATCATTGGTTGCCCATGATTAACATCATTACTGCAAAACGACTAACCACAACTAAAGCTTAACTGCTGTGATTGATATTACGAATATTTAAATTTAAGTTGATGCTTGAATTCTGCTTTATAAAGCCGCTGCCTAACTGACTTAACTTAATAAAATTTAGTCTATAAGCTCTCTTAAAGCTAGAGACAAAAAATGAAATACTGAGCGAAAATAACCAATTGATTTGGGCCAAAACTATTATTTTGGTAAATAAAGCTAGGTGAAAGCTCCATTAAATTTAAAAGCTATTTTTGTTTCAATGCAACGCAGTAGCCACTGTGTGTTTAAGGTCACAAATTAAAATTCAACCAATATGCTTAAATGGGTCTGCTGCAATAAACCGACTTGCATATAGTTGATATCGGCCTGTATTTAACTGTAATTTAGCCTAGGTACATCTGCCAACGGGTATTTTCAACTCAGCTGCACACCAAACAATGTTAATTATCAGCAAAATACATATGGTGAGTTATTTAAAATCGGTCATGTACGGGTATCTGCTAAGTTTGAGTATATAAATTCAATACCATAATGGACAATGTAAAATTTTCCATCGCCTATAACGTATGAATAACCACAACTGCGCCAGCTAATGTCGCTTTCAGCCAACTCAATGCATATCTAACTCTTTGTCTGTTTACACTCAGGTTAGCGGCTCATACAGCACTAATGGCATGAACCTCAAAATAGAAAATACTCAACACAGGCTTAGCGACTAACGTGTCGATGCTATTTATGACACGAAGTGGTAAGCCCCTACTTCTCTTGACACTTTCGGAATTCTCATAATAGTGGTTTTCAAAGTTCATCACTGTGGATCCTTTGATTGATGTATTACTTTTTGAAAAGTCCGCTGTCAAAATATCGATGCTCATGTACACTCTTTACATACTGACTTGCCGGATAAGTTCATGAGCCAACGCACTTTACATTCTCTTTTTAAGCCTCAATCAGTTGCTATTATTGGTGCTTCTAATTCTCCAAAGCGAGCAGGTAACGTGTTAATGAAAAACCTGCTAGCTGGAGGGTTTTCAGGTCCCATCATGCCAGTCACCCCCAAATATCAAGCTGTTTTGGGGGTTTTAGCTTATCCGAATATAGAATCATTACCACTAAAACCTGACCTTGCCATTATTTGTACAGCGGCAAGTAAAGTCCCAGCGATAATTGAAACTTTGGCTCAATTTGGCTGTAAAGTTGCCATTATTCTAGCCTCTGGTATGGCTGATGAATTTACCGATGACGGATTAAGCTTACTAAACCAAAGTCAGCAATACTCCAGTCAGTATGGTATGCGCATATTAGGCCCTAACAGCCTCGGCATGATCTTACCTAACCTAGGGTTAAATGCTAGCCTCGCCCACACGAAAGCTTTACCAGGAAGAATTGCTTTTGTTTCACAATCTGCTGCTATTTGTACCACAGTGTTAGATTGGGCTAATAATAAGGGCATTGGTTTTTCATCGTTTATCTCATTGGGTGACGCTAATGATATTGATTTTGACGAACTGTTAGATTACCTCGGTAGAGACTCTAAGACCGATGCCATCATGCTATACATCGACTCAATCAATGAGAAACGCCACTTTTTATCAGCCGCACGAGCCGCAGCCCGCAACAAGCCCATTTTGGTGATTAAATCAGGCCGCAGTGTTGAAGGAGCTAACGCAGCTCAGCTGCATACCGGTGGTATATCAGGTAATGATGCCGTCTACGAAGCAGCCTTTAGGCGTGCCGGTATGTTAAGAGTCAATGATTTAACCGAGCTTTTTGCCGCCGTTGAAACATTAGCGCATTCAACCGCGCTACAAGGTGAGCGTCTGGGAATTATCAGTAACGGCGGCGGTCCTGCAGTATTAGCGCTTGATGAGCTAATCTTAAGTGGTGGCAAGTTACTGCCACTTCCTACCGAGATTTGCCAACGGTTAAACACCCTATTACCCAAAAGTTGGTCTGGGCAGAACCCGGTCGATATTGGGGGCGACGCCAACGCTGAACGTTATGCAAAGTCGCTTGAGATCTTAATGGACAGTGATAATTTAGACGCCATATTAATTCTACATTCTCCCTCAGCATTAGGCGAAAGCGTTCAAATTGCTGAAGCGATAGTCAAAACTATTGCAAATCACCCCAAACGCCGCCGAATTAATATATTAACCAACTGGAGCGGCGAAGATTCAGCCTATGAAGCTCGTAAGCTGTTTTCAACGTTCCGACTACCGACCTACCGCACCCCAGAAGGCGCAGTGGGCGCTTTTATGCATATGGTAGAGTACCGTCGTAACCAAAAACTGTTGCAAGAAGTACCAAAATCAATCCCTGATAATATTCCAGCAAACACCGCGTTAGCTCGAGAAAAGTTACAACAAGCATTAAGCCAAGGCACAACCATTTTGGAAACCCACCAGGCCAGTAGTGTGCTTAATGCCTATGGCCTAGAAACAATTGAAACATGGTTTGCAAGTACACCAGAGCAAGCACTCAAACTCGCACAGCAAGCTGGCTACCCGGTCGCGCTCAAAGTTCAATCACCGGACATTCATCATAAGTCAGATGTGCATGGTGTGATGCTCAACCTGGCATCAGACATAGAAGTAAAATATGCAGCAAAAGCGATGATTGAACGCGTTATTTCACTCAACCCTAAAGCAAAAATTGAAGGGCTGATCGTGCAGAAAATGGCACTTAGTGCTGGCGCGCAAGAGATTAGAGTCGCAGTCGCCAACGATCCTGTTTTTGGCCCAGCTATTTTGCTCGGCGAAGGTGGTTCTGAGTGGGATCCAACCAAAGATGCCGCCGTTGCACTGCCACCATTGAATATGACTTTGGCACGTTATATGGTGATCCAAGCACTGAAAACACATAAGCTTAAAGATCGTAACTTACCATTAGGCCTTGATATGCATGCACTATGTGTCATGCTGACCAAAATATCTCACCTTATAATCGATTGCCCAGAGATAGCATCTATCGACCTTAATCCGGTGTTATGCGCCGGTGAAAAAATCACTTTGTTAGATGTTAATATTCAGCTACATAACAACCCTGTCGATAATACAGCTCGCCTAGCTATATCGCCCTACCCCAAAGAGCTGGAGCAAATTGCCACCTTAAAAAATGGCAATGAGGTGATGTTAAGGCCAATTCTTCCAGAAGATGAACCCAAGCATTTAGCATTTGATAACTCACTGTCGGACGAAGACCGCTATAAACGCTATTTTGGCGTACGTTCTAAAATGACCCATGAAGAGATGGCAGTATTAACACAAATAGATTATGCCCGCGAAATGGCATTCATTGCGACCGCAAAAGGGGAAGATGGCGAAGACATAACTCTCGGAGCGATTAGAGCATCGATTGACCCTGACAACACCGAAGCTGAATTTGCTATGGCAGTTCGGAGTAATCACCAGGGGCAAGGATTAGGTAAGTTACTACTTGAAAAGCTAATCCGCTATTACAAGGCCAACAACACGCCGGTGCTAACAGGCTTTACCATGTTTGAAAACAGAAATATGGCCAGCCTTGCTAAAGGGTTAGGGTTCGAAGTTACCTTTGACATGGAAGAGCGCTTAATCAAGATGCATATGCCGCTAAAAAGCTAAATTAATTAAGTCAGTTAGCACAGCAAACATTTTTAATCCCGTGCACACATTCACTATGTGCAGGTTTATATTAGTGACATTGCTAGCTGTGTTTACGAAATAGTTTATACAGAAATGGTAATATACTGAAGCAATAAAATGGTAAAACGCTTAATTTGTAAAGCAAAACGATTATGCCTTTTATTGAGTAGCTATAGGCATATCCGTCACAATAATAGTGGCTAAAAACATTATTGCAGTAAACAACGAGCCGTCATGTATCTTGTCACTCTGAGCGAGCAACTTGGTTAGCTAAAATCCGTAAAGACATAAACATAAACATAGACATAGACATAGACATAGACAAGCACAACCAACCTAGTTGAAACCATCCAGCAGAGCCTTGTTCTATCCTTTCCATGTGTATAACGCTTAAATTGGCGGAAAAGATAGCTAGCAAAAAAGTTTAAGGGACGAAAAAAGCCAGCTGTAATTTTAATTGATGTTATTGTCCAAATTCAAAATCTAAGTACACCACATCAAATGTCTCACCCAGTAACAGTACTGCAGCCCCTATTTGAACTCTATTGCGTTTCAGCCATAACGCAGTTTTTACCCGCTAATTTGGCACGGTATAACGCTTCGTCAGCGCGTTCAAAATAACTATCTTTATTATCATTTGCTTGCAATGATGCGCAGCCTACCGAAACCGTAATGTTGCCTAATGCCAGTTTTTTCGCTTTGCCTATGGTTAGGTTACGCTCAGCAATTTTTTTACGTAAGTGTTCTGCAACAATCTTTGCGCCATCGATGCTTGTGTCTGGCAGTAAAATAACAAACTCTTCACCACCATAACGAGCGACAAAGTCATCGCCTTTAACGCCAAGTTTTAAAGCTTGAGCGACAAAGCTCAATACCTTGTCCCCGATTAAATGACCATGCACATCGTTAAACTTTTTAAAGTTATCAATATCTACCACGAGCAAGCTACTTTTAAACTCTTGCTCGTTAAAGGTTGCTATATGAGAGGCCACTTCTTGGTCAAAAGCACGGCGGTTATTTAATGAAGTCAGTTGGTCTGTCAACACGACTGTACGCAGCTCGACCATTTCACTTTTAAGTGCGCTTACCTCTTCATTCATCGTGGTTAAGTTTTTATCCATTTCGATGTTGGCACTGATAATTTCGTCAAGTTCGGTATTAATATTATCGATAAGCTCTTTGATTCTGACCGGACTTAAGTTACTTGTGAGTTGCTCATCAAATGTCTGAAGTGAAGAGGAGAATTTAGCAGTACCTTCACTCATACCAGAGATTTTAGTCAGTAGATTGTTGATCAGCATCTGGGTTTCGACCTGCACATTTTCAATGATTTCAGGTGCATTTTTCTTAATATAACTAGTAAATAGGCCTTCGCAGACATCTTCATTAAAACTGACGCTATTAGCTAATAAACCATCTATAGCGCGTTTTAAGTCTAAATTATCACCTCGGTAATACTCATACCAAACTGAATAATTACTAGGAGTCATAGGTATGTTTAATTCCGACATTTTTGGAACGGCATGCCTTAATATTTGTGCAGATAATTCAGTTCCTGATAAACGATGAGCAGTATCCATATGAGAGCACCTGAAATTCAAATCTTATCTAATACAAGAATATACAAAAAAAAGAATGCTGCCAGCCTCTTTCTTCACATTATGCAACACTAGATCAATCTACAAGCAACAACTTGCGCAAAAATAGGACTATTGGCTGGATATATTGTTAGCTAAGCATGATTATGCACTCTAACACTCTAGTACTTAGCTTTTTTTGAGCGCATTTTAGTTTAGCGGGATCATTGAGGTGATTGGCAACCCCTTACAAACAAAGATACGGTTGCCACTCCCCTAACAGCCACTTAAAAGGTCTGATTGATGCGTTTAAAGAAATCGAGTAATTGCGTACATTCACTATCGGAAAACTGCTTTGTAATATTTGAGGTTAACTGTACATGCAGCTTATTATGTTCTTCAAATAGTTCATGCCCAGTTGCTGATAGGTCAACCAAAACGGCACGCCTGTCAGTTTCTTCACTCCGACGGACAACCAAGTCAGCTTTGACCATTTTATCAATTTGCACTGTTAGGGTACCTGTTGTTACCCCCATTTTTTCAGCCAACGGTTTCATTCGCATTGGCCCGTTTAAACCTAAAATCTCAACAGTATGGACTTGTGGCAAGCTAAAACCACTACTCTTGACTGCGGTAGCTTCCCAGCTTGATAACTTTTCGTAAAACTCAATAATGGCGTGATTGATATCATTATCTTGGCTTTTCATTAATATCCTCCTGAATCACCTATTTTACTACGCCGGACTGCTCATATGGACTTCAACAGTGACATGCGATAATGCCGTAACTTGTGCCAGTTTAGCTTTAAAGTAGCTACTATCACGACCATCTTGGCTAACTACAATTAAACTCGCGGCAAAATGATCGGCACTGATTTTCCAAACATGTAAGTCCACTACTGTGTCACCCTCTTGCTCAACTAGCTGTTTAACTTCAGCTAAAGGTTGTTGAGCCATACTGGCGTCGAGCAATATAGGTCCTGTTTGACGCATTAACCCCCACGCCCAACGAGATATTATCACCGCGCCCACAATCCCCATGACGGGGTCAAGCCAGTTAAGGCCAACATATTTACCAAGTAGTAACGCGCCAATAGCCAATAATGACGTTAATGCATCAGCTAATACATGGAAATAAGCTGCTTTAAGGTTATGATCTTCATGCCCGTGATGATGGTTATTTTTCTGTTCGTGTTCATAATTATGGCTGTGGCTGTGGCTGTGGCTGTGGCTGTGGCCATGCTCATGGCTGTGATGGTCTTTTAGTAAAAAAACGCTTACTACATTTACTACTAGGCCGATAATGGCGACTAAAATGGCCTGATTAAAATGAATATCTTGCGGATTGAAAATCCTAGCCGTTGACTCAACCAACATCACAATTGCGACTAAGCCTAATGCCACTGCACTGGTATAACCCCCTAGCACGCTGACTTTTCCGGTTCCGTACGAGAACAATGTCGAGTCGGCATGTTTACGTGCATAGCGATAAGCAAACAGTGTGATCAAAAAAGCGGCCGCATGGGTTCCCATATGCCAACCATCTGCAAGCAACGCCATTGAACCATAAATGGTGCCGGCGATAATTTCGGCAATCATGGTAACTAAAGTTAATAACAAAACAATTGCGGTATTACGCTCGCCACTATTGTTGTCGGAAGTAAAGCGGTGTTGATGTGTCCATTTTTGGCTTAAATGCTGACTGTTGTTCATAATCTCTAACCTTGATAGGGTGTTTTTTGCTGAGACAACTATATAGTTATAAAATCAAATAGTTTGATTTACGAACAACTTTATCGTTTTTTCATGTAAGAACAATATTTGTACATAAATTATGTGAGCTAACTTACGAAAACATATCGACTTAACCCTAAAGGAGCCATCGCCAAAATTAAGCCCTTTTTTAGGCTATAAACAAGACGTCAGCGTTACTAGCTGGTGATAACTGTGTAGCTTGTTAATTATTGCCGATTAAACTGTACTAAGGTGCGCTGATAAGCAGTCCCTAATTTGATCTACTGCCCAACGCATATTACTGTTGTTTTTCATATTGCGCGGAATACATACTTGTATCGGCTTTTGGTATTGTGCAGGCACTACAAATGGAACAGATTGAATGCCTGGCAAAATATGTTGTTGCTGCGTGAAGGCAAAACTATAGCCATCTGAATGACCAAGCATCTGTTGCGCCATCAGTGATGAATGAAATAATCCTTTAATATTACTTGTTAGCTCATACTGCTCCATCAGTCTTTGCAGATAGCTACTATCAAACTCTGAGCTCTTTGCTAAAAACACTGGGTAAGGATTTAAATCTTCACTTATTACGTTCGCCTTTTGGCTCAATGGATGTCCTTCACGACACAAGATGGATACGCTTAATGGTGCTACATCTTGCACAAACAATTCTTTAGCATGATTTTCTGAAGAGTGTAAGAATACAATATTTAATTTGCCGCTGCTCATCTGCGCAACGAAGTCATTATTTATTGGCCGAAACATAGGCCGTATATTAGGCGTGATCTGCGCTAGACACTGGGTAATAGGTAGCGCAATGATGTCTAGCAGCTCAACAGGCGCACTAATAGAAATGTCGCCCTCCCACTCTGCGGCTGGCAGTGCAAGCGGATCCACCAGCACCTTAATAAATGCCTGCTGTAGTTGTGGCATTAAGGTACTCAGCTCTTGGGCTAGTGGCGTAGGGTGTAACTGATTACCTTGGCGAATAAACAGGTCATCTTTAAAGTAATCACGTAACTTATTAAGCGATTTACTCACTGCAGGCTGCGAAAGATGCAGCATGTGCGCAGCCTTGACGGTACTTTGTACCTCAACTAACACATACAATACCTTTAATAAGTTAAAGTCTAACTGCATTAAACGCGGATATAAAATCATAATAAACTTAACTACAAACAAGACATACGAGGGAGCAACATGCTCCCTGCAAGTCTAGTTTAAAATCGTACCTTTAAAAGGCTTGTGTGTAGTTAAACCATACATCATTGCCATTACTAGCATGTAAACGCACTGTTTCTGTTTTACTTAGGCGGTAACCCAACGCAAACTCTAGATAAATATCGCGAGTATCTTCTCCGTCAATACCGTAGGTATAAACAGGATTTAGCATCAACCAAACTTTATCATTGACGGCATAGGTGGCGTATGTGTTTAAGGTAATGATAGTGGTCGTATTATAAACATCTTGCCCGGCGTTCTTATCGTTACTCCAAATACTACCTGCTAATAATGATGGGTAGAGTGTGATCTTGTCATTAATCGGTAATACCTGCATTAATCCTGCCATAGCCGTGTTCATGGCAACATCTTCACCAGCAACGTTGTGCTCGCTACGAGATACATCTGCAAACACCCCTAAGCCGCTAGCACCTGGGGTAAAATAGCGCATACGGTAGTTGTTTAGGTTGTCATCATTACGGTATTCAACAAAGCCCATGTGCTTACGTCCGTTCTCTGGGCTATAACCAAATTGCCCGAAAACTTGCATGCCGTTTGTGCCTCCCTGTAAACCAACGGCAGTGAACACCGAAGTTGGGTCACTCATGTCGATCTCTTGTTTTTGCTCGGTTTGGTCGGTTTGGTCTGTATCACTTCCAAATGCGGTAGAAGTCGTAAAGGCTAATAGAAGTATTGCGGCTGTTACTGATTTCATCGGTTTCTCTCTTTACAAATATATGCGTATGAAATCCTTTTCTCGTTCATGATGCGCAGCATAATACGGGCAGGTAAGGTAGTCTTCAAATGACTTATAAGGTAAAGCTGAATTACCAATAGTTATAGGTGATGACATGGGCTGAATAGAAGAGGGTATTAAAATATGAGCATGGAGTATAAAAAAAGCCACCCGAAGGTGGCTTTTTACATTACCAGCGTAAACGCTGACTAATAATCTGTTTTAAAGTGCGCTAATCGCTTCTTTACATAAAGTTGTAATTCGGTCCCAATCGCCCTCTTCCATTGCATCAATTGGCGCTATCCAGCTACCGCCAATACAATCAACATTTTTAAGCGCCAAGTAATCTTTATAGCTACTCGGAGTAATTCCGCCTGTTGGACAAAAACGGATGTTTGCTAATGGGCCAGAAAAAGCTTTTAAAGCATCCACACCACCAGATGCTTCTGCAGGGAAGAATTTAAAATTAGTATACCCAAGCGCCATTCCTTTCATAACTTCAGAGATACTTGCCACGCCAGGGATAAGTGGCACGTTGCCGGCCATCGCTGCCGTTAATAGCTCTGTTGTTGCACCAGGTGTAATCACAAACTGAGCGCCGGCTTTTACAGCCTGTGCTAAGTGCTCTTCATTCAAAATCGTGCCTGCCCCAACAAGTGCTTCTGGGACCTCTTTAGCTATTTTTGTGATTGCTTCTAAAGCACAATCTGTGCGTAAAGTGACTTCTAAAACACTGATCCCACCTGCAACAAGTGCTTTTGCTAGTGGTACAGCATGCTCAATCTTATTTATCACCATCACAGGGACAATTGGACTGCGTTTAAATATTTCTTGTGGCTGTATTAACCAGTGATTGTTAGGCATGGCTTTACTCTTCCTTAATATTTAATAATTTTCGTCAATAGCGCGAGTACTTCTTGCACCTGTTTCTGGACTACTCAGGCTAGCTCGAAGTGCTCCGAAGAGTTCTCGCCCCATGCCATAACTTGAACTGCGTAAATCAACTGCTACCGCGGTACGACGATTGAGTTCGTCAGCTTCAACTAGAAGGCTCAATTCACCTGTCATTGCGTTTACGCGTACTAAATCACCATCAATAATTTTGGCAATCAAGCCTCCATCTAACGCTTCTGGTGTTAAATGAATTGCTGCTGGCACTTTACCTGATGCGCCAGACATGCGGCCATCGGTTAATAGTGCCACCTTATATCCCTTATCTTGGAGGATCCCAAGGATTGGGGTTAATTTATGTAATTCAGGCATGCCATTCGCTTTAGGCCCTTGCCCTTTAACAACCACAACACAGTCTTTATTTAGCTCTCCAGCATTAAATAACGCTTCGAGTTTGTTTTGATCGTCAATCACAACAGCAGGTGCTTCAACGATACGATGCTGCTCTTGCACTGCTGACACTTTAATTACCGCACGCCCAAGATTACCTTTTAATAATTTAAGCCCGCCATTAGCCTGAAAAGGCTGACTAACACTGGTTAATACTTCATTGTCTAAACTAGTGCGTTGGCCATCTACCCATGTCAACTCGCCGTCGCGTAATTGTGGTTCTTGGGTGTAGCGATTTAAACCAAACCCAGCCACAGTTTGCACATCTTCGTGTAAAAAACCGTTATCTAATAGTTCTTTAATTAAAAATGCCATTCCACCAGCGGCGTGGAAGTGGTTAATATCAGCATGGCCGTTAGGGTAAACTCGAGCGAGCAATGGCACTGCATCAGAAAGCTCTGAAAAATCGTCCCAATTAACAATGATGCCCGCAGCGCGCGCAGCAGCAACAATGTGCATAGTTAAGTTAGTTGAACCACCTGTTGCCAGTAACGCAACAATACCGTTAACTACTGACTTTTCAGATACTATCTGTCCAATTGGAGTATATTGCGTGCCAAGTTCAGTTAAGCGACAAACTTGCTTAGCCGCCGTTTTACTTAGCACTTCACGTAATGGATCATCGGGGTTTACAAAAGAAGAACCGGGTAACTGTAACCCCATGACTTCTAACATTAATTGGTTACTATTAGCTGTACCGTAGAAAGTACAAGTCCCCGCACTGTGGTAAGATTTAGATTCAGCATCCAGTAATGCCTGTCTATCTATGTCACCTTGCGCATATTGCTGGCGAATTCTAGCCTTTTCCTTATTTGGGATCCCTGATTTCATTGGGCCAGCGGGCACAAATAGCATTGGTAAATGGCCAAAACTTAACGCCCCAATCAATAATCCCGGGACGATTTTGTCGCAAATACCCAACAAAAGCGCACCATCAAACATGTTGTGTGACAAACCAACTGCAGTGCCCATGGCAATCACTTCACGGCTCAGTAAGCTCAGCTCCATGCCTGGTTGCCCCTGAGTAACGCCATCACACATCGCAGGCACTCCGCCTGCAACTTGAGCTACGCTGCCAATCTCATTGCATGCTTGCTTTAATAAGTCAGGGTATTCGCCGTAAGGTTGGTGTGCAGACAACATATCGTTGAATGAAGTTATGATGCCAATATTAGCTTTAGTTAGCTGTTTAATGGCTGATTTGTCAGTAGGGTTACACGCCGCAAAACCATGCGCTAAATTGCCACAACTTAGTGCACTACGATGTACGCCATTATTTTTTGCATCATCTAAAGCGGCAAGATATTTGGCGCGAGAAACCTGGCTTCTTTCTATAATTCTGTCTGTTACTGATTGTATGACTGTATGCATAATCATTCCTTAAGCGCTCCAATATACGTCCAGAGGCGTTTTTCTCTGATCCAAAACCGCTCTGATCGGCATTTCATTTTGATCGTTATCGGTCATCGCTTTACGGTAAACAGCGAGCTTTTGCTCACCCACTATATGTAAATAGATTTGACGGCTAGCAAGTATGGCCGTTTTAGATAATGAAATACGCGCGTGAGGTGCACTTCCTGGAGTAACCGCTACACATAAATTCGTTGTAGTTAACGCATTTTCAAGCTCATCGCTAGCAGCACAAGGGAACCAAGAACAGGTATGGCCGTCATTTCCCATACCTAAAACCACTACATCGAAAGGTTTTGGAAAATGGGCGAGCAACTCAGTTGTCATAGCTTGACCTTCAGCAGGTGAAGCATACATATTTTTCAAACCACAAAATTTGGCACTCGCAGCTCGATTTTTAAGTAAATTATTACGAACCAGCCTTTCATTTGAGTCACCGTGATCAGTGTCAACCCAACGTTCATCAGCCAATGTGACGTAAACATCGTTCCAATCAATTGCTTTTTTACTCAGCAATTCGAATAACTTTAGCGGTGTTGAACCACCCGATACGATAAGGCTTGCTTTACCTTTAGCATCAACTGCATCTTGTAGTTGGTTTGCAATACGTTCGGCCAACTGCGCTTCTAAACCAGCTTTGTTGTCGAATTTTTTAAAAACCGTTTCTTTAATCATGCTGTCCCCCTATTCGTCCCAAGAGCGGCCGTCTTTAGTGATAAGGGCAACAGATGCTACTGGCCCCCATGTTCCTGCAGGATAAGGCTTAGGCTTTTCATCGGTTTCTTCCCAAGCTTTAATTATGCCGTCAACCCAGGTCCAAGCTTGCTCAACTTCATCACGACGAACAAACAGTGCCTGGTTACCGAGCATAGCTTCAAGTAGTAAACGTTCATAAGCATCTGCAATGCGTTCATCTTTAAAGGTGTCAGAAAAACTCAAATCCAGTTTTGTAGTTTGTAAACGTTGCTTCTCGCCTAGACCAGGAACTTTATTCATCATCTGGATTTCAACCCCTTCGTGCGGCTGTAATCTGATGGTCAGTTTATTTGGCGGCAAATTTCGATAATTAGAGCTATATAAGTTGTGCGGCGGGTTTTTAAAGTAAACCACAATTTCAGAACTCTTAAACGGCATGCGCTTACCGCTTCTTAAATAGAATGGCACGCCTGCCCAGCGCCAGTTGTCAATATCAACCCTAAGCGCCACAAACGTTTCTGCATTTGAGCTGACATTAGCGCCCTCTTCTTCTAAATAACCAGGAACCGGTGCCCCTTTTAAAAAGCCAGAAGAATATTGACCACGAACGGTATTTTCATAAATATTAAAAGAATTTATTGGGCGCAGTGACTTAAGTACTTTCACTTTTTCGTCACGAATATTGTCTGCATCTAAATTGACTGGTGGATCCATTGCTACCAGCGTTAATACTTGTAGCAAATGGTTTTGGATCATATCTCGCATCTGACCCGCTTTATCAAAGTAACCCCAACGGCCTTCAATACCCACTTCTTCAGCAACCGTAAGTTGCACATGGTCAATAGTTCGGTTATCCCATTTTGACGCAAAAAGTGAATTAGCAAACCGAAGGGCGAGCAGATTTTGAACCGTTTCTTTACCTAGATAGTGGTCAATCCGATAAACTTGGCTCTCTTTGAAATAGGCAGATACTTGGTCATTAATGACTTTTGATGACTCAAGATCAGAGCCGATCGGTTTTTCTAAAACAATGCGCGAATCAGTAAAAATAAGATTCTGCTCTTTTAAACAGCGGCAAATGTCACCGAAAATAGAAGGTGGGGTAGCAAAGTAACTGACCATCACTCTTTTTTCAGGCTCTAAAATATCATGAAATGTTTTATAGCCTTCTGATTCCGTAAAGTCAGTGCCAACATAATGGCAACGCGCTAAAAATCGATTAACGGTGTCTTCACACAACTCGTCTTTTACAAACGTATTCAATGCTGCCGTTACAAGCTCACGGTATTGTTCTTGAGTGAAGTGGTCTTTAGCTACGCCAAGGATCTTGGTGCCTTCATTCAACAAGTTAGCATTGTCTAATTGGTATAAAGAGGGAAGTAACTTTCGTTTAGCTAAGTCGCCCTTAGTACCAAATAGAACAAAATCACACGCTTTAGCTTTTGGTGTCGTTCTGGCCATGGCCTCAACATCTCCTTTAATCCTGCACCTCAGCATTTTTGATGAGGATTTTCATGATTGTCGTAATATAACAACAGCAAATGTTAATTGCATCTAAATTCTATAATAAACTTCATGCTTAGGTATAGGTAACCGAACGTAATATCTGATATGCTTTCGTGATAAAATTACTTAATTTTATCAGGTTTGTACCTGTATATTATGAATTTTATCTCGGCTGAAATACCTTGTCAGGCTTACCTTCGAGAAGCCGACAACTTAGACAACAAAACTATAATAAAATTACATTACTATTGAATGGACGTACCTATATGAATACCCTAGAAAAGGTTCAAAAAAGCCTTACCCATTTTAGTAAATCTGAACGTAAAGTGGCTGAAGTGATTCTATCTTCTCCACAAACGGCAATTCATTCAAGTATAGCTACATTGGCCAAAATGGCTGATGTTAGTGAGCCTACAGTTAATCGTTTTTGTCGCCGACTAGACACTAAAGGCTTTCCAGACTTTAAGTTACATTTAGCACAAAGCCTTGCCAATGGTACGCCATACGTTAGCCGTCACGTTGAAGAAGACGATAGCCCAGACTCATACACGACCAAAATTTTCGAATCATCAATGGCATCACTTGATACCGCCAGGCAAAGTATTGACACCGCAGCGGTCAATAAGGCTGTTGATATACTGACTCAAGCTAAGAAAATTTCATTCTTTGGTTTAGGTGCTTCGTCATCAGTGGCACATGACGCACAAAACAAATTTTTTAGGTTCAATGTACCTGTAATTTGTTTTGATGATGTACTAATGCAACGCATGAGCTGCATTAACAGTAATGAAGGCGATGTTGTAGTACTTATTTCACACACAGGCCGCACTAAGTCACTTATTGATATAGCAAAATTAGCCAGAGAGAACGGTGCATCTGTTATTGGTATTACTGCGCGTAACTCGCCTTTGTCGGCTGTTTGTACGCTACCAGTGACAATGGAAGTGCCAGAAGATACCGATATGTACCTACCAATGGCTTCACGTTTAGCTCAGTTGGTTATAATAGATGTGCTTGCAACGGGATTCACATTAAGACGAGGTCCTCGTTTTCGTGAAAACTTAAAGCGAGTAAAAGAAGTATTGAAAGAATCTAGAATAGACAAAGATCCCATTCTGTAAGTGACTTTCTGTATGTTTGAGGACTTTTTAATCAACGATTTATTGTCCTCAAGCTAGATAATTTGGTTTTGAGTCACAATTTTGAAAACTTGAATAAGTACATTTTGTTCGTAATATTACTACATGTAAGGGTATTGTCTGTTAATATAGAGTCAGAATTTTAAAAACTTAACGGAGTATGTCATGTTCCGCAGAACCAAAATTGTTACTACTTTGGGCCCAGCCACTGACCGTGATGACAACTTACGCCGCATTATTGCAGCCGGCGCTAATGTTGTTCGCTTAAACTTCTCTCACGGTGCACCAGAAGATCACAAAAAACGTGCAGACGATACTCGAGCTATAGCTAAAGAGCTTGGTGTGCATGTTGCCGTTTTAGGTGATTTACAAGGTCCAAAAATCCGTATTTCCACTTTTAAAGATAACAAAAAGGTTGAGCTGACTTTAGGCCAAGCTTATACCTTAGATGGTGATCTTCAAAAAGGTGAAGGTGACGAGAACCAAGTTGGTATTGATTACAAAAAGTTACCTCAAGATGTTGCCCTTGGCGATATTCTAATGCTTGACGACGGCCGTGTTCAGTTACGCGTTGAAAAAGTTGACGGTAACAAGGTCCACACTATCGTCACTGTTGCAGGTCCTTTATCTAACAATAAAGGGATCAACAAGCAAGGCGGTGGTTTGTCTGCTGCTGCACTGACTGAAAAAGATAAGCGTGACATTATTACTGCAGCGCAAATCAACGTTGATTATCTTGCGGTTTCATTCCCTCGTAGTGGTGAAGATCTTAACTATGCACGCGAACTTGCTCAGCAAGCTGGCAGTAATGCACTGATTGTGTCAAAAGTTGAACGTGCCGAAGCTGTTGTTTCTCAAGAAGCAATGGATGACGTTATCTTAGCGTCAGATGCCGTAATGGTTGCTCGTGGTGACCTAGGTGTTGAAATTGGTGATCCTGCGCTTGTCGCTGTGCAAAAGAAACTCATCAGCCGCTCGCGTCAACTAAATAAACCGGTTATTACAGCGACTCAAATGATGGAGTCTATGATAACAAGTCCGATGCCAACACGTGCTGAAGTGATGGACGTTGCCAATGCCGTACTCGATGGTACTGACGCGGTAATGTTGTCAGCAGAAACTGCAGCCGGTGACTTCCCAGAAGAAACGGTAAAAGCAATGGCGCAGGTTTGTATCGGTGCCGAAGCACACCCTAGTGTTCAAGTATCAAAACACAGACTTGATGAGCAGTTTACATCTATTGATGAAACCATCGCACTTTCAACTATGTACGCAGCAAACCATTTAGATGGGGTTAAAGCAATCATTGCATTAACTGAGTCTGGTGCTACGCCGCAAATCATGTCACGCATTAGCTCTGGGCTACCGATTTTTGCTTTATCACGCCACACAGCAACGCTCGCGAAAATGGCTTTATATCGTGGTGTTCACCCAATCTATTTTGACTCAACGGCTCACTCACCTGAGGCTGTTGCTCAAAAAGCACTTGATACTATTTCAACTGCAGGGTATCTAAACAGTGGTGATATGGCGATGATGACTAAAGGTGATGCCATGGAAACCGTAGGCGGTACTAACACTAGCAAAGTGGTTGTTGTAGCGTAAACCAAGCCTTTAAGCGTTACCTCGCTATAATCTAAAGCATGCCTGTTTAATACGGCATGCTTTTTTTTGCTTAATTTTGACTGACTTAAGCTTCGCATTAAAGGTCAGTTTTGGTGCGAACACACATAAACTAACTACGCTGATCATTTAACATTATCGCCCTCTCAATTCCTCGCTACTGTGCGACCATAATAAAGATTGCTATCACTTCCAAACTCACTTTTGGACAGAAATCATTTAGAGCAAAAGGTCTAAAGGTAGGTCGTGGGATTAGTAAATGTATGGTAATCAAATAAAGTTTACATATCCAAGTTTACACTGACCCCACATATCCCCATATCTGGACAAAATCGAGCTTCGGACAGTGCGGGGAAACGCTCCAATCAGAGGCGATAAAATAGCTGGCTAAAATAGGTGGACGGAGAAAAACACTCAGCCAGCCATTGTTAATCAATAACATAACGACCTCTATAGCACACTACAATGCACGAGTGACCTTTCGTTTGATACAAAACAATGTTTGGCATGCTGCTAGTGGATTTTTCGCTAAAGCAGCGCTTTATAAGGCAAAAATGGCGAATTTTAGGCGCGTGCTGTTAACTCGGCACTTTGACTGAGTTTGACTGTGGAGTTGAGGTTTGAATGACGAGTAGAGTTTACTCTAGAAATAGAAATACAAAGCCAGCCATTGTTAATCAATAACATAACGACCTCTATAGCACACTACAATGCATGAGTGACCTTTCGTTTGATACAAAACAATGTTTGGCATGCTGATAGTGGATTATCAAAATGATGTAACTAAGCCAGCCATTGTTAATCAATAACATAACGTTCTATAAAACAAACAGCAATGCACGAGTAAGTTTCAGTCATAGCTGTAACGAGCTGGATCTGTTTTCTAACAGCTTAAAGTAAAAAAACCGCTGACAATATATCAGCGGTTTTAAAAGTAACGCACGTTTACAGAGACTCGATAACACTTAATCGTTCAATCACTAGCCGTAAGCGTGTTTAATTAAAGCTGAGCAAAGTCATCAACATTAATGGCAGCTAACCTTAACTTGTCGGCTTTGCACAATTGCTTATGTTCTACTTCATTGATGATTTCTAACTCCAAAGCACTATCAAATAGATGTTGCGGAGAAAGTTTACGCGCTAAGCTACCCTCTTTTTGCGCTAGCTTCAAACGTTCGTATAACGCTTTACATTCATGCTTCGCAATAAACGCGTGTTCGACATCAGCAATACCACTGTTATCATCGCTCAGGGTCGGGCATAAAAACGTTAGCCGTTCTCGAGTAAGGCTAGGTTGGCTCATTGATTTAACAACATCGATTGATAACTGATCATTTGGCAATTTAAAATGATTACCTAATGGAAAAACCATCACTCGCAGTAGTACTTTTGCGGCACGATTAGGAAAGTTTCTAATGGCTTCATCTAGCGCTTTTGCTGCTAAATGTAATCTTGTGGCCATAACGTGCTTAACAATGGGTAAATCATCAAATTGGCGACCATTATCTTCAAACAATTTAAGGGTTGCAGAAGCCATATATAACTGGCTTAGAACGTCGCCCAATCTAGCACTTAACATCTCTTTTCGTTT
Organism: Shewanella youngdeokensis; assembly: GCF_033180165.1. Taxonomy (GTDB): domain Bacteria; phylum Pseudomonadota; class Gammaproteobacteria; order Enterobacterales; family Shewanellaceae; genus Shewanella; species Shewanella youngdeokensis. Next base: position 1,859,776 of record NZ_CP136522.1, on the reverse strand, counting down.
AAGATCGCCACCCAATACCATCATCGACATATCCGTCATGATAGCTAACCCAGATGATAATCGTGTCATGCTTTTATAGTATGCTTTTGTCTCACCGCAAACGGGAGAGTCGGCAAATATACTGCCTGTAAGCCCGTGAGAAAAAGCTCTTAAAGCATTGCGTACGGCATAACCTATATGGCCAGTCAATAGACTATCAAAGCGATCAACAGCCTTTGACTGGTCATCCATTGAGGCTGCTTCCATTTCAGCTAACACGTAAGGATGGCAACGGGTTGCACCTTGTCCAAATATCATCAAGCTGCGGGTGAGTATATTAGCCCCCTCAACAGTAATTGAGATCGGTACTGCAATATAAGCATGCCCTAGATAATTTTTAGGCCCTAATTGGATCCCTTTACCAGACTGAATATCCATTGCATCGTCAACAACCTGCCGACCTAGCTCGGTCATATGGTATTTAGCAATTGCTGTGACAATTGACGGCTTAACATGAAGGTCAATTCCAGTTGTAGTAAGGCGCCTTGCTGCTTCTAGCTGATAAGTATTACTAATAATACGGGCTAGTGCTTCTTGAACGCCCTCAAACTGACCAATGGGTAAACCAAACTGTTGCCTTACCGCACTATAAGCGGTCGTTGTTTTGGTCGCCATGTGCCCTAAGGCCGTCGACAATGCAGGTAATGAAATACCTCGACCAGCAGACAGACATTCCACCAACATACGCCAGCCTCTGCCCGCATATTGTGGCCCACCAATAATCCAATCGAGGGGGATAAACACATCTTTACCTTGTGTTGTACCATTCATAAAGGCTAAATGTAATGGATTATGACGACGCCCAATTTCAACCCCAGGATGGTCGGTTGGAATAAGCGCACAAGTAATACCTATTTGCGGGACGTCGCCCAGCAGCCCATCAGGATCGTGCATTTGAAAGGCCAAGCCTAATACATCGGCAACGGGTGCCAACGTAATATAACGTTTGTTCCAATTGAGACGTAGCCCCAAGGTCATTTCACCATTAAACGTTTCTCGGCAGACAATGCCGGTATCCGGTATGGCGCCAGCATCACTGCCAGCTTCGGGGCCTGTTAATGCAAAACAGGGTAAAGACTGGCCACTCGCCAATTTAGGCAACCAAAAATCTTTTTGTTCGGTAGTACCGTAGTGAGTTAATAACTCGCCAGGGCCGAGTGAATTAGGTACCATCACCGAGACTGCAGCACTCACGCTGCGGCTGGCAATTTTACTTACAATGGTAGAATTAGCAAAGGCAGAAAAGGCACGACCTCCGTATTTTTTAGGAATGATTAACGCAAAAAAACCTTCATTTTTGAAGTATTCCCACAGCTCTGGAGGGAGATCTTTTTGGTTACTAACAATGTCGTAATCATCAATCATTGATAATGCAGTGACAACCTGATTATCAATAAAACTTTGCTCTTCTGACGTTAACGTAGGCTTACCGTAGCTATGCAGAGTTTGCCAATTAGGCTTGCCTTTAAACAGTTCACCTTCCCACCAAACGTCACCCGCTTCCATCGCCTCTTTCTCGGTCGATGACAGCGGTGGTAACACTCGCTTAAAAAAACTAAAAACAGGCCGCGTGATGAGTTGCATTCTAACTTTTTGCACACTAAAAATGACTGCTACAGCGATAATGATGAGTATTAATAACGTAATAAACATAATTTTACATTGCATCCTTACTTAACTGGAACGGATACTCCCGCCGATAGGTAGGGAATAACTTTTCGAATAACCGCTTCAATATCATTATGTTCGCCGAAATCGGCAGCTGCAATTTCGTTCAAAGCATCTGCTGACGCCATAGTGAAAACCACGGTACCTAAGGTAAAGTGTAATCGCCAAAACATCTCTGCGGGAGGAATATGTGGAGTACTTGCGCCGACGGCATGTACAAATTTACCTAAATACTTGCCATAATGCGCCGTTATAAACCACCTTAAGTGCCCTTGGCTTTCAATATAGCCACGCCCTAAAAGGCGCAAAAAGGTAGTCGTACCGTCGGTTCTAACATGGTTTAGATCCAGTAATGGATTAACTAAACAGCCGAAAATGTCATCAAGCGAGGCATTAGCATCAGCTTCTCGCACAGCAAATATTGCCTCTGCAGCAGCAGGCATAACAACGTCAAGATACCGTGCTAAAACCGCTCTTATCAGTTCTTTTTTAGATCCAAAATGATAATTCACCGATGCTAGGTTTACTTCTGCTTTACTCGTTATTAATCTTAACGACGTTTCTGAAAACCCTCTCTCAGCGAAAAGTTTTTCAGCTGCATCCAGAATTCTTGTTTTCGTATCGGAGCGATTAGCCATCCCGTTGCCCTATTTACAATAATTTAAACACTTGTTTAAATTAAGCGCTTGCTTTGTTTTTGTCAAACTAAATCCCCATGAACCAAACATATGCCCATAATTAAGTCCTGAAAACCTTTCCTACCAACACTTAATAACAAGTGCGCAACACTCACAGCACAAATACAACAAGAGTTCAAATTAATGGTATATGTCGTCTCATGGGCTGTCAGCTTTGATTATAATTTCACTCAACAGTGACAACCTGCAGTAAAACGATGCCGTAAATACACCAAATCTTAATAAAAATAATTAAAGCACAGCAGTGTGTTACTAATGCTGAAACAAAAATGGCTAATATATCTGTTAAGGTAAAACACTCACAATGGCTTAACAGTAATTTCATCACTGAAGATAGTGCTTATCTTTAAATGAAAGCGCAAATGAAAGCTTCCATGAAGCGATTGGCAACACTATTGCTCTTATCAATAACACTAAAGCTATTTAAAGCAAATAGGCTTATTTGATGAAGTGCCAGCTCCCTCTAAACACATTGGCTAGATGAGCAAAATAGTAGCGGAAATAGGCAATGCGGTTGGCAATTTTGGCATAATGTGTAAAAACTATCCGAGCAATATGCCATTGCTCTACACAGTTATGTACAAAATTACGCTACATCAATGGCATGAATCTTTGAACGTCAACTTTAATAAATTAATCTAAACAACTTAAATAGGTACGCCATTTTTACTTATGCAAACACATTAACTTTACAATTGTATAGTTTAGTTTCGGCGCACATGAGCAAACTTTAATCACTACAAATCAGTGCCTTGCAACAAATATCATTTTTTAAACGAATTTTAATACTTGAATTTTACCTAATTGTGTCAGTTTTACACATCTTGTAATGATCTAATTCTTTAGTTCAATACAGGTGTCTATTATAGTAAGTCTTAGAATTCTAGATTTTTGAAGTGATCCATGTTTAAAAAATTATTAAACCGCGTTGCGCTCGCTGTCAGCCTTATTCTTGCAAGCCTGCAATTCTCTTTTGCTGATGATAACGAAGCACTAAACCAATTCTATAATGACTTTAATCAAGCATACAATACACTTGATGCTGCAAAGCTGGACCAACTATACTCCGAAAATGCGAGTTATATTTCTGACAGCCAAAATGAAGCAATTACTCGCGGACGAGACAACATAACTAAACTGTACGAGACTTTTTTTAATAAAATAAAGGTCAAAAAAGCAAGGATTGAGGTCGACTTTAGGGTAATTGAACGTAACCTAAATGCAAGCAATGCCACCGATATTGGCTATTACATCATACGCTATCATCCGTCCATTGATGTAGGTGAACCAATCAGTGAGTTTGCCGGAAAATTTGTTATGGTTTCGCATAAAAAAGACGATGGAAAATGGTATGTCACTGTAGACACCAATAATCGCTCAAAGCCCGAATTTTATTATGATGCCAAACCTGCAGCAAAAGTTTATTATGGCCGCCAATTTTCAGTATTGACGCAAACTTTAACGACCCAAAATCATGACAAGAAACCTAAATGACCCCAATCACCCCTGCCCTTGTTGCTCAACTAAGCTGTTCAAAGACTGCTGCCAACCGCTTCACTTAGGCGAAATATTTGCTCAATCGCCAGCGCAGTTAATGCGGTCTAGATTTAGTGCCTTTTATATGGAAAATTACGAGTATTTGATCAGCACTCACCATGTTGACTATTTGTGTGGCCTAACAGAGCAAACATTAAGAGATAGCCCAAGTCCTCAATGGTTAACACTCGAGGTGTTATCAGAGTCCGAAAGTAAAAATCAAGGTCATGTCTGCTTCCAAGCATGGTTTCGCGCAGATGGTGAGCTCGACGCCATTCATGAGTGTTCTGATTTTATCAAACAAGGCGGCCAATGGTATTACACCGAAGGGAAACAAAAAGCGGCAGTTTTTCCAAAAAGAAATGAGCCATGTGTGTGTGGCAGTAACAAAAAGTTTAAACAGTGCTGCTTAGCTTAAACAGCACCATTAACATTACAGAATAACCGCTGAGGACTCCAAAAAATCACCAAACTCAGCTTCTCTTATTGCAGGACTATACAGAAAACCTTGTGCCTGATGACAAGCGTTATTGGCTAAGAATAGCTCTTGCTCTTCAGTCTCAACACCTTCAGCGGTAAGTGAAATATTTAGCGCTGAAGCCATGGCTATAATTGCGCTAACAATCTCTCGACTTTCATGACTAACAGATAGATCAGAAATAAAAGATCGGTCAATTTTCAACTTGGTGATCGGGAACTGCTTGAGGTAGCGCATAGAGCTATAACCAGTACCAAAATCGTCAATGGCTAATCCAACCCCTAATTCAGCAAGCTCTTTACATAATGTTGTCGCAAAGCGGATATCGCCCATCAGTTCTGTTTCAGTGATCTCTAAAATCAAACTATGCGGCTTTAAGTGATATCGGCTAATTAACTCCCATACGTGCTCAAATAAACTGCCACTAAAAAACTGTCGGGCAGATACATTCACATGCATTGAAATATCAATTTGTCGATGTTGCCACACGTTGAGCTGTTTACAAGCCGCCTCAAGAACCCAAGCGCCAATATCAGTTATTAAACCCGTTTGCTCAGCAATATCAATAAATGCACCAGGGTACAGCACCCCTTTCTTTGGATGATGCCAACGGATCAGTGCCTCGGCACCGATATATGCCTGCTTTTTTAAGTCTTTTAAGGGTTGATAGTAAAGCTCAAATTGACGACATTTAACCGCCATCGCCAAATCACGCTCAATTTCAGCATTATCTTTAAAGGTGTTGAGTAACGCCGAGTTAAAAACTTGAATGGCATTACCTTGCTTATTCTTTGCGTATTGCAAAGCAATATCAGCACAAGTTAGTGCAGGAAAAAGCTGTTCGATTGAAGCGATGTTAACGGTAGCAACAGCGGGTTTAGGTTCAACTTGTTCGGTACCAATATTTACTGGGATCTCAATTTGTCGATATAAACGCTCAACTAACTCATTAATTAAAATGGCTTCTAAGGAGTCATTAATTAACAGCGCAAATTCATCACTACCAATACGCGCTATCTCTTTTATATGGTTCACATCAGCAAAATGCTTAATGCGTCTAGCGACTTCTATCAACATCAGATCGCCATTGGCATGACCGTAAGTATCATTAAAGCGCTTAAAACCACGTAGGTCGATTAAGATAAGGTGGCCATCTGTGGCTTTATCTAATACTCGAGAAAAATGCGTTCGGTTGTAAAGTCCGGTTAAGCCACACCGCCAAGCCAGCCTTTCTAGCTCACTTTGGTGTAAATACTGGGCGGTACAATCAACGGCATTAATTAACGCAAAATGATTGCCTCTGTCCGAGACAAAACGTTTAATCGACAGCTTGGTCCAATAATCGCTACCGTCACGGCGAATGAGTTTAAACTCAGCCTCAGAGCTTTCTCCGGCTCTTACTTTAGCAAGGATCCTTTCTGACTTTTTTGCAAATTGTTTAAAAAAATCAAGCTCATATATAGTTTTACCAATGATTTTATCATTAGGTATTTTAGTCGATGCAAAATGCGCTTCATTCACGTACTCGACTCGAGTAGACTCAAGATCTACAACCATAAAGATTTGATCAGATTGGTCCGTTGCCGATAAAAATAGTTTCAAACGCTCGTCGTTATCATAGGCGTACTTCGTCGCAAGCGTGAGTGCTAGTTGATCAGCAACTTGTGAAGCTAGTTGGACTTCAGGTTCCTGCCATTCGCCACCATTACTATCACGCTCTAGGCTTAACACACCTTCTAAGTGGCCGTTGATCCTAATTGCTACTTCCAACGCAGCTTTGACTTGATATCGTTGATAATATGAAGACAGTTCAATGAGGCGATCGTCAACCACACAGTCGTCGGACGCGACATAGCGATTAACACGCAGTTCTTCAATAAAAATGGGGCTAGATAATGGTTGAGGCCGTGATTGAATATCACAACCGAAAGCCAAAGCAGGTTGAATATAAACTTGCTCTAGATTATTTGTTTTCTCATTTAGACCATACACTACAACTCGAGAGAGCTCCAAGTGTTCTAATAATAATTCAGTTGCTAGTTTAGCTGTAGCGAAAAAGTCACCACACTGTTTTGCCTCTGAATTAACTATTTGTTCTAAAAGATTCTGGTATCTAGGTTTCTTCACTCGACTTCCTAAAAGCAGGTAAACAATGGTGCTACCTAATGGTAAAGAGCATTATGCTCAATACCTTATTATTATTTTTATGAAAAACAACATACACGATAAACAGTGACGCCAGCAAGAAAATAAATACTGTAACTACAATCCATTCTCTAATTGAAAAATCATTTTTTCAGCAGTAAATGAGAATGTTAACGCTAACTTAACCTCATTGCCAGAAGTGGTCAGGCTATAATTGACTTCCGTAAATCGATTGGCCGCTTTATCTTTAACATCGGTAGCGCGTTTCAAAGCTTCAGCTCCGCTGAAAGCAAGTTCTAAAACCGTATCATGCTCGTCAATAATCGCACCAACATCAATGAAACTACCACAATCATTGCAAGTATCATTAACTAATTTAGATTGCGCGTTTTGAATATTTTTCATGGTTAGCCTTGGTTACTCAATATAATCACACTAATTATATATCAGGTTACTCATCAATAAAGGCATCATTTTAAGCTTGTGCAATAAGCTCACTCATTTGACGCTGTTCTACCAAGGTGTCAGCAAAATGTTTAAGTTGTACTGTTTGCTGTTTAACCTCGGTATTTTGATAACGTAAACGCGTATTAAGTTCGCAGTTGTTTAATACATCTTCTAAATCTAACGATTCATTACGTCGAATGACCAAGGCTTCTTGATTCAACGCATTGGCTAATCTAAAACCGACTTCGCCGCCGATTTGAAACATCGCACTGTTATCGGTAACAATATCATCGGTGTCCATTCTATTCAGTAAAGGTTGTGCTTCAGCTAAGTTGAACTTAGCTCGCAAATCAGCTTGTTTAAATTCTGCAGTTTGAAATTGCGCCAAATCACGAGCGTCAGCAGAGAGTAGTGAAAGCAATAAAGCAAATTCACCACGTCGACTTGCCCCAATTGCACTATTGAGACGTGAGCCTAACTGTAATTCATTAACCAAGGGGCTAATTGCTTGCATAATACTCTATTTGCACAAAAAAAAACCGACAAAACAAACTGTTAATAGTTAATCGGCCCCTTTAAGCAATACTTTAGACATTTTTTGAAATTTAAGCTTTACACAGGAAAAAAATCTGACTACTATTGCCGCCGCAATTGAGGAGGGGTTCCCGAGTGGCCAAAGGGATCAGATTGTAAATCTGACGGCTCAGCCTTCGAAGGTTCGAATCCTTCTCCCTCCACCATTTGCGCACAGTTTGTAGAAAGAGATATTTGGAGGGGTTCCCGAGTGGCCAAAGGGATCAGATTGTAAATCTGACGGCTCAGCCTTCGAAGGTTCGAATCCTTCTCCCTCCACCATTTCTAGCAACAATTTGTGAGTAGTAAACGCAATAGGTCAATATTGTGGGTAAGTTAAAGTACGAAAATGTGGAGGGGTTCCCGAGTGGCCAAAGGGACCAGATTGTAAATCTGATGGCTCAGCCTTCGAAGGTTCGAATCCTTCTCCCTCCACCACTTCGCTTTAAAAATAAAAGCTGGTTTGTATAACAGTGAGTAAAAGAGTAAACACAATAGGTCAATATTGTGCGTAAGACAAAGTAAGAAAATGTGGAGGGGTTCCCGAGTGGCCAAAGGGACCAGATTGTAAATCTGATGGCTCAGCCTTCGAAGGTTCGAATCCTTCTCCCTCCACCACTTTGCTTTAAAGTAAAAGCTGGTTTGTAAAACAGTGAGTACAAAGAGTAAACACAATAGGTCAATATTGTGCGTAAGATGAAGTAAGAAAAATGTGGAGGGGTTCCCGAGTGGCCAAAGGGACCAGATTGTAAATCTGATGGCTCAGCCTTCGAAGGTTCGAATCCTTCTCCCTCCACCACTTCTTTTTTACCTATCCTAAGTTAGCCTCTCGTTTCTGTTCTTGTTGTTAATCCGGCTTGTTCTATCAATTATTATTTAATCCAAAATAATCAATTATTTAATCTCTGTGACCTAGCACACTTTCTATTCAACCTCTCATGGTTATCACTACCAATCATTAACATTTTTCACTATGATTTAGCTTTATTTCTCCTGTGTAAGGCATCAATGTGGTTAATTCTTGGATAAATCAAGCTATCGGAAAAATTGAAGCTGACTTTCAGCGCAGCGCTGACACTCACCTCATTAAGCTCGACACACCAAACCTTACTGGGGTGGATATTTATCTCAAAGATGAAAGCACTCACCCCACAGGTAGCTTAAAGCACCGTTTAGCCCGTTCTTTGTTTCTTTATGCACTGTGTAACGGTTGGATCAGAGAAAATACCACGGTAATTGAATCATCGTCTGGCAGTACTGCGGTATCAGAAGCCTACTTTGCTCGCTTGTTAGGCCTGCCTTTCATTGCCGTTATGCCCAGCAGTACCGCCAAAAAGAAAATTCAACAAATTGAGTTTTATGGCGGACAATGCCATTTTGTCGATCATGCCAGTAAAATCTGTTCTGAATCGGAGAAGTTAGCGCAAGAGTTGAATGGCCATTATATGGATCAATTTACTTATGCTGAGCGAGCAACGGACTGGCGAGGTAATAACAATATTGCTAACTCTATTTTTAGACAGATGAACAAAGAGCAGCATGCTATTCCCACTTGGATCGTAATGAGCCCAGGCACCGGCGGTACGTCGGCTACCATTGGCCGTTACATCCGTTATCAGCGTCTTACCACAAAATTATGTGTTGTTGACCCAGAGAACTCGGTATTTTTTGACTACTTTAACAATGGTGATAAAAACATTACTTGCGCTAATGGCAGTAACATTGAAGGGATAGGTCGACCACGAGTAGAACCGTCATTTATTGCCGGTGTCGTGGATGAAATGCGTCAGATCCCTGATCCTGCCTCTATCGCCACTATTAACTGGCTCGAAAACATCATCGGCCGAAAAACAGGCGCCTCAACCGGAACCAACCTTTACGGTGCATTACTATTGGCAAGTGAAATGGTGGCGAAGGGACAAACGGGCTCAATCGTAACCTTGATTTGTGATTCAGGTGAGCGATATTTAGATACCTATTACAACCCAGAGTGGATTAAAGACAATATCGGTGATTTAAGCATTTACACCGACGCACTAAACAACTTTAGCCAAACCAGCGTGCTTAAGTGTCCATCTAAAGCATAATCTAATGCTTTGCACTAAAAAGCCCTTAGAGTCTAATTCTCATAAGGGCTTTTTTTATACATCGCGCTTAGTCGATCTCTAAATATTTATGGGTTTGAATCGATAAACGCCAATTACGTTCAATGCAGGTTTTAATCGCCAATTCTGTTGCCCTGCCCTTTTGACTAATAGGCTGTAAACAAATCGTTTTTGTTGAGGTATCGATATTGGTTAATAAAGTATCGAGTTCTGTAATATGTTTTGCAGTCGCAATAGGGTGCTTAATTTCATTCGCACGAGCTAAGGCCGAGTCTAAAACAGCATATCCCCCCTTCATGTTCACTTTAGGCGAAACTGTTACCCAAGTTGCCGGATCGCACATTACCTCAAACGTGCCACTGGTTTCTACCTGTGTTTGATAACCACGTTCGTGTAAGGATGCAGTTAATTCCGTTAAGTCATACAAACAAGGCTCCCCTCCAGTGATCACAATATGGGTTGCCGTATAATCTTGCTGCTTAAACGCCGCGATAAGTTGCTCGCTTGAGAGTTTTGACCAACGGCCAACGGTTCCGTCAACTTGGATCACTAATTCAGGGCTGACCCGATTATGCTCAATTAACTCCCAAGTATGTTTGGTATCACACCAGGCGCAACCAACGGGACACCCTTGTAACCTGATAAAAATCGCTGGTACGCCGGTAAAATAACCTTCGCCTTGGATTGTTTCAAATACTTCGTTGACTGGATAGTTCATCTAATATCTCTATTTATTAATTGCGCGGCAGTTATAGAGGATTTTTAACCCTGTCGCAAGCAGTTTAAAAGTCACCCTAGCTACGGTAAACTACCGTTTATGTTCTAAAAATTAAAATGAAGTTCAATTATGTCTAAAGCTGTTGTCGTTTTTAGTGGTGGTCAAGATTCAACTACCTGCCTTATACAAGCACTCTCTCAGTTCGATGAAGTACACGGGATCACATTTGATTATGGCCAACGCCATAGAGAAGAAATCGAAATAGCAAAACAACTTGCCAGCCATTTTAAGTTGGCTTCACATAAAGTTATGGACGTAACATTGCTGAACGAGTTAGCCATTTCAGCTTTAACGCGCGACTCAATTCCAGTGTCTAATGACCTAATGGATAACGGCCTACCGAACACTTTTGTCCCAGGGCGTAATATTTTATTTTTAACTTTAGCTGGGATCTATGCCTATCAACTGGGTGCCGACGTGATTATTACCGGCGTATGTGAAACCGACTTTTCTGGCTATCCCGATTGCCGTAATGAGTTCATTCAATCAATGCAAACCGCATTAATGAAAGGTATGGACCAACAACTTGAGATCCGCACTCCCTTAATGTGGCTAAATAAGGCTGAAACATGGGCTTTAGCTGATAAATACCACAGTCTAGAGCTAGTACGGCACCAAACATTAACATGTTACAACGGCCTGATTGGAGATGGTTGCGGCACCTGCCCCGCCTGCTTACTGCGTAAAAATGGCTTAGAAGAATACTTGGCTAACCCTGAAGCAATTCAAGCACAATTAGCAGAAAAATGTCACAACTAGCTCCGTTAACCAAGCGTCTATATTTAACCGCAGCCCTAATTAGTACCCTCTGTGTGGTGCTCTTTTATGCAGATTTAGCAGACCAATTAGCTTTTCGCCGTGATTTGATTACAGAGGGCCAGTGGTGGCGTTTACTCACCGGCAATTTTTTGCACACTAACGATTGGCATTTACTCATGAACCTCGCGGGACTGTGGGTCATTTTGTTATTGCATGAGCAACATTACAGTGCAACATCACTGAGTGTATTGGTGCTCAGCCTTGGATGTATGCAAGGTCTTGGGTTACTTTTGTTTTTTCCTGATACATTTGGCTACGTCGGCTTAAGCGGTTTGCTACACGGTATATTTGTATTTGGTGCGGTCATGGATACAACTAAAGGGTTTAAAATAGGTTACTTACTCACACTAGGTGTAATAGCGAAGGTTCTATACGAGCAGTGGTTTGGTGCAAGCACCGAGTTAACAGCGCTCATTAATGCAACCGTGGCAACAGAAGCCCATCTTGTAGGCTTACTCAGTGGATTTATTTGTTTAGCACCGATGTTGGTGTGTAAACGGATGAAAAAATAGGAGCCATATCATAATCGATAACCTCCTAATTAAGCTCAAGTAAGGCATCTAATAACACTGTCTTACTTGAGCTGACCTAGCTTATGCTTTAATGAACTGCTCGCGTAGTCGTCCAACGGTATCTCTTAATGCAGCAGCTTGCTCAAATTCAAGGTTTTTAGCATGCTCATGCATCTGCTTTTCAAGTTTATCGATTTCATGACTAATATCTGCAGGGTTAACAAGGTACTCACTTCCCTCCTCGGCCACACGACGAGAAGTTTCAGACTCGCTCTCGCCAACATCCATCACATCAGTGATACGTTTGATCACTCCTTTAGGCGTGATGCCGTGGTCGAGGTTATATTGGTGCTGCATTTCTCTACGCCGATTAGTTTCGGTTATCGCTTTATCCATCGATTTAGTTATACGATCACCATAAAGAATAACTTTACCATTAACATTACGGGCTGCACGACCAATGGTCTGTATGAGTGAACGTTCAGAACGTAAAAAACCTTCTTTATCGGCGTCAAGGATACACACTAGTGATACTTCAGGCATATCGAGCCCTTCACGCAATAAGTTAATTCCGATCAAAACATCAAAAACACCAAGCCTTAGATCTCGTATGATCTCTACGCGCTCAACAGTATCGATGTCTGAATGCAAATACCTCACCTTCACGCCATGTTCATCTAAATATTCAGATAGATCTTCTGACATTCTTTTAGTCAATGTGGTAACTAACACACGTTCATTTACCGCTACTCGCTTAGCAATCTCTGACAATAGATCGTCGACCTGCGTAGCAACTGGCCTAACTTCAATTTCAGGATCAAGTAGACCTGTCGGCCGCACCACTTGCTCTGCTATCTCACCATTGGACTTATCTATCTCATAATCACTCGGTGTGGCCGAAACAAAAATGCTTTGTGGCATCAGCGCTTCGAACTCTTCAAATTTCAACGGTCGATTATCAAGAGCTGACGGCAATCGGAAACCATATTCAACCAAATTCATTTTACGCGAACGATCACCTTTATACATCGCGCCAATTTGCGGCACGGTGACGTGTGACTCATCAACTATTAGCAAACCATCATCTGGCAAGTAATCAAGTAGTGTTGGCGGGCCATCTCCTGGTGCGCGCCCAGATAAATAGCGGGAGTAATTCTCAATACCGGAGCAATAGCCAAGCTCAGCCATCATCTCAACATCGTATTGCACCCTCTCAGTGATCCGCTGCTCTTCTATTAACTTATTGAGCGATAACAGCTGTTTTTTTCGTTCTCGAAGCTCTTCCTTGATATGTTCGGTTGCCGCAAGAATAGATTCTCGCGGAGTAACATAGTGAGTCTTAGGATAAACCGTTGCGCGCGCAACCCGTTTAACGATATGTCCGGTTAGCGGATCAAACAAACTTAAACGTTCAATTTCGTCATCGAAGAGTTCAACTCTGATGGCATTTTTTTCTGAATCTGCAGGAAATACATCTATGACTTCTCCACGAACTCGGTAAGTACCGCGTTGCAGTTCTACGTCATTACGCTTATATTGCAATTCCGCGAGTCGTTTAAGCATATCTCGCTGGTCCATCACACCCCCTTCACGCAGGTGTAATAGCATTTTCATATAAGACTTAGGATCACCAAGACCGTAGATAGCAGAAACAGATGCAATCAACACCACATCTTTACGCTCTAATAGAGCTTTGGTTGCTGACAAACGCATCTGTTCTATGTGCGCATTAACTGATGCATCTTTTTCTATAAACGTACCCGTAGACGGCACGTAAGCCTCTGGCTGATAGTAGTCATAGTAAGAAACAAAATACTCGACTGCGTTATGTGGAAAAAATTCTTTCATTTCTCCATATAACTGCGCAGCAAGTGTCTTATTCGGCGCCATAATAATCGTTGGCCGTGACATTGTTTTAATCACATTAGCGATGGTGAACGTTTTACCCGAGCCCGTAACCCCTAATAAAGTTTGACTGGCAACTCCAGACTCAAGTCCATCAACGAGTTGTTTAATCGCTGTAGGTTGATCGCCCGCTGGCTGGTAGTGGGATTCTAATTGGAATACAGATTCAGACACTAGGTTTGGCTTCCTCATTTAACTTGACTGCATTTTACCCTATTTATAACTAAGATGGCTCGTACCACCAAAATTTACTCGTATTATGTAAGATCCAAAAAATCAGATCACTAATGTCATACCAATTTGATAAAACTCATTAAAAACAATGACCATCAAAAAAACAATTCAGCCAACCCCATGAATGTCTTGCAAAAGCGAACTCTAACAACATTTACTACCACCTAAGACGCAAACTAAAGTAGTTATGCGCAAATATCGAGCATAACTCGACATACTACCAATGTGATTAAAAGAAATGGTCAGTGATAACCCTCTGTTCAAGCATAGTATTACTAATTTAGACTATTGGCGTGAAAGTTTATGACATTGAATAAATCAATGACTTACCAGCTACTCATTGCTGTAAGCGCCTAAAATAGTGATTTTAATTCACAATTAGCTGAATAAATGCGCTTACAAAGTAGTAACGTCTACTCGAGCAATCAAATTAACTGTTGATTTTTCCATCAATATGTTTTTAAAAGATAAAAAAAAAACTCAACAAAATTGCTCATTTTAAGCTAAACCCAAGGTACATCGGCATTAGCAGGACGTTTTTGAACTTAACCCACAGGCTTATCCACAGATTTAGTGGATAACTCATGGAAACCTTGTCATAGCGCGACTTTTAACCAATTCACTATCACCCACTGCATTTGTCTATTATTTGTTATTTTATTACAAATGACATTTAGGTAACAGAAGCTCAAACGCTTCAATAGTAAAATTTGATTAGCTCAGTCATAGAGAACAATCTAAAACTACGATTAACTCAAACACTTGCATTCTAATCGCTCAGTTAATAGCAAATGTGATGCATTCACCACCACGATGCGCATTAGATGAACACTTAAACACTTAAATGCACTTTTTTTGCATTGTCGAGTTGACTCAGTAGTGAGAGCGATTTAATATGCGCTCCGTCTTCAACGAGACGTAACTTAAACGATTCCCCTGTAGTTCAGTTGGTAGAACGGCGGACTGTTAATCCGTATGTCACTGGTTCGAGTCCAGTCTGGGGAGCCAATGTTTAAGTTAAACAAATATTTATTTGAAATGTAAAAGCGCAATTCCCCTGTAGTTCAGTTGGTAGAACGGCGGACTGTTAATCCGTATGTCACTGGTTCGAGTCCAGTCTGGGGAGCCACTTTTACAAATTATATAAATATTAATGAAAAAAGTAATTCCCCTGTAGTTCAGTTGGTAGAACGGCGGACTGTTAATCCGTATGTCACTGGTTCGAGTCCAGTCTGGGGAGCCACTTTTTCATTGAGTAAGTAATAAAATGTAATTCCCCTGTAGTTCAGTTGGTAGAACGGCGGACTGTTAATCCGTATGTCACTGGTTCGAGTCCAGTCTGGGGAGCCATATTTTATTAGTAAGAAGTAATTAAAAATGCAATTCCCCTGTAGTTCAGTTGGTAGAACGGCGGACTGTTAATCCGTATGTCACTGGTTCGAGTCCAGTCTGGGGAGCCATTTTAATTACGTTTTAGATTTCCGATTCCCCTGTAGTTCAGTTGGTAGAACGGCGGACTGTTAATCCGTATGTCACTGGTTCGAGTCCAGTCTGGGGAGCCATCTAAAACCAAGTCACATCTATATCATTGCGATTCCCCTGTAGTTCAGTTGGTAGAACGGCGGACTGTTAATCCGTATGTCACTGGTTCGAGTCCAGTCTGGGGAGCCATCTTTTTTAGTTCATTTAGCTTTTATATCCATCAAACCAATCATTTCTTACAAATTTCATATCAAGCACATCATAATTCTGTTTAAAATCATTAACAAACCTGTTTATAATGCTCTCAAAGAAATAACTTTTTAGAATTCCATTTATTTTCGATTGTAAGCGAACTCAATATGACCAGCTCCAAGTACTATCAGTTTTTTTTATTCGTTCTTTTCTGTGCAATATCTTTCATCACTTATTCGCTCAATCAAGCAGAGTTAGATCAAGTTAATGACAAACAATTAAGCCAATATAACAGCAGTATTGTTGAGCAAAGTGCATGGCAAGGCACTGGCCTGGCACTTTATGAGCATTTAGATAAACAGTTTGATTTTCAATTTTTTCAATATATTGATAGCACCGATAGTGACAATAGTTTCACTATCGGGCACTTAATCGCCCAGCAAAATGACGTCATACAACAACTTTATCAAACTGATATGGCTTCTACACAAACACTTAGCAACGGTCGTTTACAAGTTAAGCTTGCTGCAACTGAGCAATTAGCTTATTTATCAAACCGATATAAAATCCAATTAATGCTGATTTGGGGATCATTTTTACTGATCGCCGTTGTAAGTATATTTTTTGGTATGCACCAATCTAAAAAGTTTAAGTACTGTGCTAAGGTCATTAAAGAGCTCCCTAACCTCACTTTTCACACCATTCAAAAATCTAAACTGAAAGGTGAATTTAACTTGTTACGAAAAACTCTTGAAACTTGCCAAGTAAATTTGAAAGCCAAGGTTGATGAGTTTAACAGCGCACAAGAGAAATTAACCCGAGCAGCTTTCCAAGATCCGTTAACAGGTATGGGAACTCGAGCTAAGTTCACCGAGAAACTGAATGAAATCTGTGCTCCTAACAGCCAACAACTTGGTGTGCTGTGTATCGTTAAAGCGACAGAACTGGGCCCAATTAACCAAGTGCAGGGTCGCGAAGCCGGTGATAAGTATTTATTACGTATCGCTAATGACATTAGAAAAACGCTAGTAAAATCTGCAGAAGCACTATGTTACCGCACATCTACCGCTGATTTTGCAATCATATTACCCGATGTGTCTTTAAAAGATGGCGCTGCCACTTTTGAACAATTAAAAATCGCTTTTGATGAATACCAACAGCAAATGGGTACTGACTCTATCGCCTATATTGGCTTATGCCCATACCACCATAGTAGCGATGCAGTTTCATTAATGACATTAGGTGATACCGCCGCAAGCATTGCACAAACAATGGGCCCTAATAGTATTCATGTTCAACAGCAATTAAGTGGTGATGAGCTATTTGGTGACAATCGCTGGAAAGCATCAATTGACGATATAATCAAACGTAAAGCGATTAAGTTTTACGCGCAGCCTATTAGTGCGAGCCGCCCTAGCGTAGAGTCATATCGCGAACTTTTATCTCGATTTTATAACAGCCAAGGTAAGTTTTTACCTACAACTACGGTTATTGCAATGGCAGAGCGCCATGGCATGGGCATAGAGTTAGACAAATTGGTGGTATTAAAGACCCTAAGCATGATGGCTTCTACGCCATCTATCACTGGTTTACTTGGGATCAACATCAGTACCTCTTCAGCTAATAATGAACAATTTGTCACATGGCTTAAAAATTTACTGGTTAACCAAAGACATATAGCAGCAAGATTGGTATTTGAAGTTAGTGAATCGGGCATGCAAACCAACCTGACGGCCACCTATCATTTTATTAAAGAAGCTCATAGTGTTGGCGCTCGAGTTTCAATTGAACGCTTCGGTCTTGGTTTCACCTCCTTCAAGTTCTTTAAAGATGTAACTCCAGACTTCATCAAGCTAGACGGAAGTTATACTCAAGGGATTATTACAGATCCACATAACCAATTTTTCGTTAAAATGATTGTCGATATTGCACGTAAACTGACGATTCGAGTCGTTGCTACCAGTGTTGAAAATCAAGAAGAAAAATCGGCTATGGAGCAACTGTTAGTTGATGGTCTTCAAGGTTATTACATTGCAAAACCAAACCCAATAGATGCCACAGCAACGCGAGAACAAAGAGAAATGGTGATGTAATATCGAGCAGGTAGCCACTAAATCAATTAACTCTGCTTTGTTTATGTTGTTAATAGTGGTGGAAAAGTCGATAATAGCGTTAATAATGTCTAAAAAATGAATTGAGATGAGCGAATATCTCCTATTATTGGTCGGCACTGTGCTGGTTAATAATTTTGTATTAGTTAAATTCCTAGGTTTATGCCCTTTTATGGGGGTATCAAGCAAGCTAGAGTCAGCAATTGGTATGTCAATGGCAACCACTTTTGTGCTGACTCTTGCCTCCATTTTAAGTTATCTCGTAAATCAGTACTTACTGTTACCTTTTGATCTAGGTTACTTAAGGACAATGAGCTTTATTCTTGTCATTGCCGTGGTTGTACAATTTACAGAAATGCTCGTGCAAAAAACCAGTGCGTCTTTACATCGTGCTTTAGGTATATATTTACCTTTAATCACCACTAACTGCGCCGTACTCGGTGTTGCTCTACTAAATATTAATGAAGACCACAATTTTTTATCTTCGGCGGTATACGGGTTTAGTGCAGCCGTTGGCTTTTCACTCGTGTTAATTCTCTTTTCTGCGATGCGCGAAAGACTTGCGGCAGCAGATGTCCCTACTCCCTTTAAAGGTGGCGCTATCGCAATGGTAACCGCTGGCTTAATGTCACTAGCATTTATGGGTTTTACAGGATTGGTTAAATAAACATGTCAAGTATTGTAATCGCGGTTATCGTTCTCACGATACTGGCACTTGTCTTTGGCGTTTTGCTAGGGTTTGCTGCCGAAAAATTTAAAGTTGAAGGCAACCCACTCATCGATCAAGTTGAAGCATTATTGCCACAAACACAATGTGGACAATGTGGTTACCCAGGTTGTAAGCCCTATGCCGAAGCCATTGCCAATGGAGACAGTATCAATAAGTGTCCACCTGGCGGCACTGCAACCATGGAAAAGATTGCCGATTTAATGGGGGTTGACCCCGAACCACTTAATGCCGTTGAACAAGTGCAAGAAAAAAAAGTCGCTTACATTCGAGAAGAAGAGTGTATTGGTTGTACTAAGTGCATCCAAGCTTGCCCCGTTGATGCTATTTTGGGTTCAGGTAAGTTGATGCATACCGTTATTATGGATTATTGTACTGGGTGCGATCTTTGTGTTGCTCCCTGCCCGGTTGATTGCATCGACATGCTACCAATTCAACAAACAACAAGAACATGGGATTGGCAATTAAATTCAATTCCAGTGAAACAAGTTCAAGAGGATCCGCAGTGCTAACTTTATTAGAACAAATTGATAAAGGAATGCTTTGGCGTTCGCATGGTGGTATTCACCCCCCAGAATTAAAGTCACTTTCGAATAAAACCGCCATTGCGACTTTACCGCTGGCGCAGCAATTTGTGCTTCCCATTCCACAAGTGGGCGAAAGTGCACTATTGAATGTCAAATTAGGCGATTACGTCTTAAAAGGTCAGGCACTAACCTCTGGGACTAGTTTCGCGCATTGTCCGGTTCATGCCCCAACATCAGGGCAAATAACAGCAATAAAACCTATGCCAAGCAACCATGCATCTGGCATTCCAGTACTAAGCTGTATTTTAACCGCTGATGGCCTAAACAATGCCGTCCCTGCCACGGCATGCGATGCATCAACACTTACAAATCAACAAATTTTGCAAAAAATCCAGCAAGCAGGCATTGCTGGGTTAGGCGGAGCGGCATTTCCAACTCATATTAAATTGAGTCCAGCCAGCGTTATAGAATTAGTGATTATTAACGGCATAGAATGTGAGCCTTATATCACCTCTGACGACCGATTAATGCAGCAGCATAGCGATGAAATTGTTGCAGGCATCGCCATTATTGAGCGTTTGCTGTCACCAAAACGTATCGTTATAGCAATCGAAGACAACAAGCCTGAAGCCATAGATGCAATGCAGCACTCGCTTAACCGCAGCGAGCTCAATGGTGATAATGTTAGGGTCACTCCAGTACCGACTAAATACCCATCTGGTGGCGAAAAACAGTTAATTCAAATTTTAACAGGCCAAGAAGTACCATCGGGTGCGATCCCCGCGCAGCTTGGTATGTTAGTACAAAACGTCGGTACTGCTTACGCCATCCAAGATGCGGTTAGCAACGGTAAACCGTTAACAGAACGCGTGGTAACAGTCACTGGACTAAATAGCAATAAACCTGGTAATTACTGGGTACCAATTGGCACGCCTGTAGAACACATACTTAAAACAAGTGGTTTTAAAGGTAAGTTAACACAAGATAAAGTCATTATTGGCGGTCCAATGATGGGCCACGAATTACCCAATATTGACGCGCCGGTACTAAAAGGCACCAACTGTGTGTTACTGCCAAGTGATAGCGAAATATCTTCAGAGCAGCCTGAAAAACCCTGTATTCGCTGCGGCGAGTGTGCGGTGGTATGCCCTGCTTTATTATTACCGCAACAGCTGTTTTGGCACTCCCAAGCACAAGAGTTTGATAAAGCTGCGAGTTTCAATTTACGCGATTGCATTGAGTGTGGTTGCTGTAGCTATGTCTGCCCAAGCGATATTCCTTTAGTGGAATATTTCCGAGTGGCTAAGTCGGCATTGCGCACTGAAGCAGAAGAAAAGAAACAAGCAGATCTTGCTAAACAACGTTTCGATGCAAAGCAGCAACGATTAGAAGATGAAAAAATAGCCCGCGAAGCCAAAGCAAAAGAAGCGGCTGAACGCCGTAAGCAGAGCATGACTGGCACAGCCAAGAATGCAGTAGCAGAAGCGATGGCAAGAATTAAAGCAAAAAATGCAGCTGACGCCGTCGCGTCTGTTAATGAGCCGCCAGCAGACGATAAAAAAGCGCAAGTTGCGGCAGCAATAGCACGCGCCAAAGCCAAGAAAGGCGCTACAGCTTTGACTACTGACGCCCCGGCAGATGACAAGAAGGCAAAAATCAACGCGGCTATAGCACGTGCTAAAGCAAAAAAAGCACAACACTCAAGCTCAGCAGCTGAAGAAGTCGCAGAGGTTGTTGACGACAAACAAGCCAAAATTGCCGCTGCAATTGCAAGAGCCAAAGCAAAAAAACAGCAGCAAGCCGCTTCGTCCGACAAAACCACGCCAACTAGCACTTTGACGGCAAGCGAAACCCTGGCTGACACTACACCTGAGGTAGTAAAGTCTCCAGCAGAAGTCAAAAAAGCCCGGGTTGCCGCAGCCATCGCCAAAGCCAAAGCGAAAAAAATGACTGCTAGTGATGAAAATAATAGCGACTCAGCATTGGTAACCGCCAACATTGAAGCCACGGTTCAACACAACACTGACACAACGACTGATCTAAGCAATACAGAGCCTACAGATAATGTAGCCTTGTCAGCTGCCGAGCAGAAAAAGGCCCGGATCGCTGCTGCTGTCGCCAAAGCTAAAGCGAAAAAAATGACTGCTAGTGATGAAAATAATAGCGGCTCAGCATTGGTAACCGCCAACATTGAAACCACGGCTCAACACAACACTGACACAACGACTGATCTAAGCAATACAGAGCCTGCAGAAAATGTAGCCTTGTCAGCTGCCGAGCAGAAAAAGGCCCGGATCGCTGCTGCTGTCGCCAAAGCTAAAGCGAAAAAAATGACTGCTAGTGATGAAAATAATAGCGGCTCAGCATTGGTAACCGCCAACATTGAAGCCTCGGTTCAACACAACACAGACACAACGACTGAGCTGAGCAATACAGAGCCTGCAGATAGTGTAGTCTTGTCAGCTGCCGAGCAGAAAAAAGCCCGTATCGCTGCAGCTGTCGCCAAAGCTAAAGCAAAAAAAGCGCAAGCTACATTGCAAGAGAAGGATTAATTAATGGCATTCAAGTTAGCCTCATCGCCACACTTCAAAGCACAAATGCAGACAAAAACTGTCATGCAAAGGGTTATTTTATGTGCCCTGCCCGGAATAGCAACCCAGTGGTATTTTTTTGGTTGGGGTGTGCTAATTCAAGTGTGTCTGGCCATTATGGTAGCGCTCTTAAGCGAAGCGGTGGTCTTAAAACTGCGAAACCGCCCTATCAAGGCAACAGTAAGTGACAACAGCGCCATTTTAACGGCATTGTTAATTGGTATTTCTATTCCTTCTATCGCGCCTTGGTGGCTAGTTGTTGTAGGAACTGTATTTGCAATTGTTATTGTTAAACACCTTTACGGCGGTTTAGGGCAAAATATTTTTAACCCCGCAATGGCGGCCTACGTCATGTTACTGATCTCTTTTCCAGTACAGATGACTAGCTGGAGCTTACCATTAACATTGGCTCAAACGCCGATGGATTTATCACTGACACTTAGCGCGATTTTTGGTGCAATGACACCAGAGCAACTCAACCTATACAAACTTGGTGTCGATGGAATAGCAATGGCTACGCCGCTTGATACGTTACGGACAGATTTGTCGCTTGGCTTAACTATGCCAGAGAGTTTAAACAAAGCCCTATTTGCTAATGGTTTTGGCGTAGGATGGTTTTGGGTAAACGTAGCCTACCTAGTCGGTGGATTAGCGATGATAAAGTTAAAGCTTATCCGTTGGCACATTAGTTTTGCTGTGATTGCATCAATATTTATTTGCTCAAGCTTTGGTTACCTAATTAGCCCAGACACACACGTTGGTCCATTATTACAGCTGTTTTCTGGTGCAACGATGTTAGCCGCATTTTTTATTGCAACAGATCCAGTGACTGCAGCAACCAGCGTACGTGGACGATTGCTATTTGGTGCACTAATAGGCACTTTAGTGTATGTGATCCGTACTTTTGGCGGCTACCCTGATGCCTTTGCTTTTGCCGTTTTACTGGCAAACCTATGTGCGCCGTTTATTGATTACTATGTCAAACCACGTAGTTATGGTCATCGTTCAGGCCGTTGAGCCTTGTTACAACCCACATTACGGTAATCTATAGATGTTCATAATCAGTTTAGAGACAATATGTTGAAAAAATCAATGTTAAAAAACGGCCTGTTACTTGGACTTTTTGCCCTGCTTTGCACCGGGCTCGTGGCAGTGGTTAACCAATTAACTTTCGCAAAAATTAAGCAGCAAGAACAAATTGAACTTTCAAGAGTTTTGCAGCAACTAATTCCGGCACAATTGTACAATAACGCACTCACGCAGCATTGCATTACTATTGCCCCAAACCCGTTTATGGGCACAACTAAGCCTCTACCTGCGTATATTGCTACTAAAAATGGTACTGCCGTCGCCATTGCCATAGAAACCATTGCACCCGATGGTTATAACGGAGATATTAAGATCATTATCGGTCTAGACCATACCGGCAAGGTGTTGGGAGTTCGCACCTTAGCCCACCAAGAAACACCAGGGTTAGGTGACAAAATTGAATTAAGAAAGTCGGACTGGGTAACCTCTTTTAATGGCTTATCCATTTTATTGAACACCGACAAGCGTTGGAACGTGAAAAAAGACGGTGGTGACTTTGACCAATTTACGGGCGCAACAATTACACCTCGCGCCTATGTTAAAGCAGTAAAAAATGCCACTTTGTATTTTAATGCGCATAAAGATGAGCTTTTTAGCACACCCGTCACCTGTGGGGTAACAAATGAGTAATTACAAGGAACTAGCCTGGCAAGGCCTGTGGAAAAACAATCCAGGTTTAGTGCAGTTATTAGGCCTGTGCCCTCTGCTTGCCGTAACAGGAACGTTAACCAATGCCTTAGGTTTAGGTTTGGCAACGTTGCTAGTGCTCGTTGGATCAAATATTTTAGTGTCGTTAGTACGCGATTATGTACCAAAAGAGATCCGCATCCCTGTTTTTGTAATGATCATTGCCGCTCTTGTTACCACAGTGCAGTTGCTAATAAATGCTTATGCTTATGGCTTATACCTTTCCCTAGGTATATTTTTGCCGCTTATTGTTACCAACTGCTTGATCATCGGTAGAGCTGAAGCGTTTGCTTCGCGCAATAGTGTCGCCAAAGCGGCATTTGACGGTATCATGATGGGCTTAGGTTTTACCTTAGTATTGTGTGCTTTAGGTGCAAGCCGTGAAATACTTGGCCAAGGTACTCTGTTTTACGGCGCGGAACAATTACTGGGTGATTGGGCAAAAGGTTTAACTATTGAGCTGTGGCAGGTTGATACGACCTTCCTATTAGCCATGCTACCTCCTGGCGCGTTTATTGGAATGGGGCTGCTTATCGCACTTAAAAATGTTATTGATAACACCCTTGAAACTAGGCGCCCAGATCCCCAGCAAGAAGCACCTGCTCGGGTACGCATTACTAAAGTCAATTAATCGTGGTGGCTGATGCTCATAGTCGCTATTTATTCGCAAATAATTGACTGTAGCATCACCATTAGCATGATTTGCTGATGTTATTTCGCTTTATCAATTTAATAAAAGATAGCCTCGACGGAGCCAATAATGAATGCAGAAAAGCGCCGTATTATTTTAGAGCGACTAAGAGCAAACAACCCTCACCCTAAAACTGAGCTTAATTATTCAAGCCCGTTTGAATTATTAGTTGCTGTCACCCTATCGGCACAAGCTACCGACGTTAGTGTCAATAAAGCGACCGATAAACTATTCCCTATCGCCAATACCGCACATAGCATTGCCGCGTTAGGCGTAGAAGGACTCAAGCAATATATTAAAACCATCGGCTTATATAACAATAAAGCGGTTAATGTAGTAAAAGCTTGTGAAATATTAGTTGAGCAATATAACGGTGAAGTTCCCGAAAACAGGGAGGCGCTAGAAGCCCTTCCTGGCGTGGGCAGAAAAACAGCCAATGTCGTGCTGAATACCGCTTTTGGCTGGCCCACTATAGCGGTGGACACCCACATTGACCGTGTATCTAACCGCACTAAGTTTGCCATAGGTAAAAACGTGGTAGAAGTTGAAAAGAAACTATTAAAAGTCGTGCCTGCAGAATTTAAAGTTGATGTTCACCACTGGTTAATTTTACATGGTCGCTATACCTGTATCGCACGTAAGCCGAGGTGTGGCAGCTGTATAATTGAGGACTTATGCGAGTATAAAGACAAAATCTACCCGGAAGATTAACCTCTATCTTTTATCAATAAAAAAGCCGCATTCGCGGCTTTTTTTAATACATACAAATAAAGAAAATAGACAGAACAACCGCAATAATAACGCTAACACCCAGCGACATTTTTAATTCAGTTTGCATCGATAACTCCTTAAGTAAGAAAATTCATACTATAAGAAAAAGTGCAGCTTCTCAGGCAAACTTATCTATTTTGTGACCCAAGTTCAGACTAATTAACCTTAACCATACCACCTCGGAAACAAAGCATATTTACGGCCTCAATTTTAGATATACTTAGCCATAAAAATGTTCAATAACGATTTACAATAAGCAACAATTGATGAGGCTAATATGGCACAGTTATTACATACCATGCTCCGCGTGGGAAATTTAGAACGTAGTATCGAATTTTACACTCAAGTTATGGGTATGAAATTATTACGCAAAAGCGAAAACAGCGAATACAAATATACACTGGCCTTTGTAGGTTATAGCGATGAGTCAACCGGTAGTGCTGTAGTTGAGTTAACGTATAACTGGGGAACAGAAGTATATGATATAGGTAATGCTTTTGGTCACTTAGCCATTGGTGAGGCCGATATTTACGCACGTTGTGAAGCCATCACACAAGCCGGTGGTAAGGTTATACGTCCAGCGGGACCTGTTGCAGGCGGCACTACTGAAATTGCGTTTGTAGAGGACCCAGATGGTTATAAAATCGAACTAATTCAAATGAGCTCAGCTCAAAATGGTCTTGGCTGAGATTTAAAGTGAAATATAGCCAAAAAAAAAGCGCCTTTCGGCGCTTTTTTATTGAGTTATCAATTTAGAACTTAGCCGTTACACCAGCATAGTATTGACGACCCACGGTATCGTAAACTTCTGGAACCGTACCACCATCACTACCGTTAGATACTGATGAAGGCAACTCGTCAGTTAGGTTTTTAACACCACCAGTTACCATCCAAGTGTCATTGATGAAGTAGCTAGCTGAAATATTGTGGTAAAGCACTGAATCAACTTTAGTGCCTGCACCTAAATCATCCATTTCACCGATAAAGCGGTTGAAGTACATTACGCTCCAATCATCTTGGCTGGCTTTGATGCTGAAGTTGTTACGCAATTCAGCATAAGCACCGAAGTTACCATCGATAGTATTGGTGTAATCAACACCATCTTGTTCAAAATTCAACAAGTAAGTCGTATCGTTGCTAACAGTCCAATCTAGGTTTGCCGCTTCAAAGCTGTAAGCTAAGTTAAAGTCAATACCGCTAGTATCTTGGTAACCAACGTTTGTTAGCGCACTAGTTAGGTTAGATAAGTCACCGTTTGAACCAATGTTAAACGCTTCACATGCTGATGTATCACCGGCATAACAGTTATCTAAGCCATTTTGCACATCCATACGTGCAATTGCATTTTTAACTTTAAAGCGCCAGTAATCAACCGTTAGAGACATACCTTCTACATAGCTTGGCGAGTAAACTAAACCAGCAGTGTATGACTCAGACTCTTCTGGTTGTAGGTTTTCATCAGATGTACGGTTTACTAGGATTTGAGCATCTTGCTCATTGCCCCAAGGGTCAGTTAGGTAATCATATGAACCTGAGTTACCAGCATATAATTCACTAATACTTGGTGCGCGGAAGCCAGTCGCTGCAACAGTACGGACCATTAAGTCATCAGTTGCTTCGTAAGTTAGACCAATTTTCCAAGTTGATGCGTTACCAAAAGTAGAGTAATCATCAAAGCGCAGTGCAAATTCACCGGTTAGCTTTTCGCTAAATGGAATACTGACTTCTTGGAAGACAGAAATAACATTGTAATCGCCATCAGTTGGATCTTGTTGTGCAGAGGTACTTTCACCCGCAACTACAACTGGATCTGGATTGTAGTAACCACTTTCGTAACGGTACTCAGCACCCATAGCAAATGCAACGGCACCTGCATCAAGGTCGAAAAGCTCGCCGCTAATACCAGCTGAAACAACATGCTGCTCATTACCACCATCAGACTGTTCGTCGTAAGTTACGCTATCAAGTGCTGCTTGGTCGGTCATTGGCTGACCAGTTAACCAAGGATCTTGGTCTGCATAAATGGCATTAGCCATTGAGGTACCGTTAATTGAGTTAACAACCGCAGTATCAGCTTTGTTTTTACCGTAAGTGTAAGAAAGATCCCAGTCCATACCGGTATTAATATCTGCTGTACCGGCTAAAGAAGCTGATACACGCATAGTATCGGTATCTTGCTCATAAATACGTGGGCCAACATCGTTCATACGTTTACGGTAATTTACTTGACCATTTTCGTCTGCCTCGATACCTGCATCAATCATATCTTGATCAAGCTCTAAACAGGTAGAAGCGTCATCACCGGCTTCACATACATCAAGCATAATGTTTGCTGGTTGTGCAGCCATTTGCTGATGAGATTTACGCTTGGTGTACAGAATGTCACCAGTAAATACTAAATCGTCACCAAACTCTTCGGTCATGTTAGCAAATAAGCTGTAGCGCTTACTTGGAGTTTGGTAATAGCTGTCTTGCGTGTAATCATAACTTTCTTCACGATCTACCCAGTTGCCATTATCATCCTTAACCATGCCACCTAGAGAGCCATTTGGAATGAATGAACTTTCTCCTGCAGGAGTAAAGTCACGATCAGCTTGAATAACACCTTTACGCTCAGAGTAAGCAGCACCAATGGTGTAATTACCAGTGTCAGTATTAAAGCCGTAAAGGGCACTGATTTCACCGTTCTCGCCATCACTCTTATCAGTCATGCCACCAGTAACTTCAACTTGGAAACCATCGAAGTCTTTTTTGGTGATAATGTTAACAACACCTGCAATCGCATCTGAACCATAAACGGCTGATGCACCATCTTTAAGGATTTCAACGCGTGCAATCATTGCAACAGGAATAGAGTTAAGATCCACTGAGCTATCAGCTCCTGAACCTGAGTTAACCATACGGCGGCCGTTTAGCAGTACTAGCGTACGAGCAGAGCCCATACCGCGAAGGTCAACTTGAGCAACACCGTCTGAACCATTATTACTGCTAGAGCCCATAGCTGCACCAGCCATAGATGTTTGTGCTTGTAGCATTTGGTCTACAGAAGTAAAGCCTTCTGCTTTAATAGTTGCAGCGTCAATAACAGTAACTGGAGAAGCAGTTTCCATGTCTTGGCGTTGAATACGAGAGCCGGTAACAGCAATTCGTTCTACTTTTGCTTCTTCAGCAGCAACGCCTGCAGTTGAAACCGTAATGGCTGATGTTGATACGGATGCGATCAACCCGAATTTTATCGCTGAGGCCAATTTGGATGGTCTGTTCATTTCTTCGTACTCCCTACACTTAATTTATTGTTATATACGTCATTTGTTATCACTGACGTTGTTAGGGATACTGCAATTTCACGTTTATGCCGTCAATCCACCAAAGCGTTAACCATTCACCTTAAGTTGTTAATTAAAAGCTTATTTTACGTAACGAGCGCTCGAACCCGCCAACATTAAAAAGTAGCTTGATCACAACAGCAGCACCAAACACTGCTAATTCAGCGACCAGCAGAATATATAACTACCGCAACTGCAACCATTCTGTAACAATGTTAATATCCACTTATGCGACACTGATCACAATACATGTGATTATTTTTTAGTAAAAGACATTTTTTACGCATCAACCTTTCTAGTTTGTGCATGTTTAATTCGTTAATTTGCGGTTATCTGTCAGTTTTACTGTATATTTATCAAACAGAAGATACACCTTTAAATGTTAAAATTCGCAACATAAACCTAGCCCTGCGCCAACCACAGCAAACTAAGCTCAACAAACCACGCATTAGCCCAACAAATAATTCATCTCAACCCACAGAATAAGTACGCAGTTTTCCTCAATAATCACCCACTTTCATACGCAACCACCATATTAATACCCACAACTGTATACTTTATAGCACTGCAAAACTTCATTTAAGGTTAACGTTACATACATACTTTGATTGCTACTTGCTCTTCTAACTCTGCTCTTCCAAAACGACAATATGCCTCAATGAGCGCTGTAGGCTGAGCCACAAGGCAGCGGTAAAATTAAGGGCAATTGCGTGATAGATAAAGAATATTAATTTTTTGCTTTTCACATTAACTTTCAGGTTAGCTTAATTAGCAGTAGAAGAGTTGTTAACGAAATGAGGAGAGGATCAGGCAAGTCGAGGTTAAAAAAATGAATTAAAAAAGCGACCTTGTGAAAACGCCGCTTTTTTCATTGATAAATAATATTATTGGTAATTAATCTCAACCACATAATCGATGTCCATATGGCCGGTTTTATTTGTCGACAATACCTTTAACTCTCCACCGACATAAACAGCTGTATCATCATTAAGCGTGATAGATAACGTTTGACTGCCATTGGATAATATAGGCGTAAATTGCACATAGCCGTTTGTAGCGGACTTTACATTAATTTGTACCGGTGAGCCTTTACTACCTTGCAGACTAATTTTACCTAAGGTTGAAACCGACTCAGCACATGCATCGCCTATTCTACCCATTGTTGTTAGTTTACAGGTTCCGTGCTGTTGGTTATAGATCTCACCCATTTGGATAGCGCTCACTTGCGAAATGTTGACGGGTAAAACAAGGTTAAAATTGGCTTGGCCAATAGTGGTGGCTAACACAGTAGTTAGTAGCATAGGGATTCAAAAATATTTCACAAGTGAATAAAGACGGAGTATAGTCGCGGTTTAATGAGCGAGCCAATAGCAGGCTAAGCTAAAGTACGATTTCATCTAGCTGAATAAAGGCGCCAGGTTTGAGATCGATCACTTCATACAATGTGTTGTCGATCCACAGTTCATATTTGTCAGGGACAATTTGCTCCAATATAAACACCCCGTCATACTCCACGCGAGTATAGTATTGTTCGGTGCCATTAATTGATTGAAGCGTAACCTCTACGCCTTTTGCTGTTCGCCTATTACCTTTATCATTTTTTATTACATAACCTTCAATTTCAGCAGTAAACATCACTGGAAACAAAATAGGTTGAATATAACCAGAGTGTGCATTAACACTAATGATACTGGCGGCAGGCACTAAAAAAGGATCTGGCAAGCTTCGCTCTTGCAACGCCAATTTATGGCTACGGCTAGTTTGCAGTTGGGTAATGAGTATTTCACCTGCATCATCAGTTTTATCTTTATCATTTCGATGGCCAGAAAACTGTAGCCCTGCTAACGGTAGCTCGTCAGGATCAAACAGTCCGTTAGCGTTATCATCTTGAAATGCGATAATTTTTACACTACCAGTATTAATAAAGCTCATGCGATCAACGAGCCAACGTTGACTGTCGCTCTCCCACAACAAACCACTATTCCAACGTAACTGCGCCATCCAGTCACCCGAGCTTTCATTATCAAGTGCAAGGCGCAGAGTGCCATAATCAAATAAATAGGATAACGAATTACGAGTACTAAATTCGCCCTTTGCGTTAGGCCGATAGCGTAACTCTAACTGGTAATTTGCCACGTCATTAATGGCCGCGTTCATATTAGCGATCCACTGCTTAAACTCTAACTCTGGCTCTAGATCTAACTCAACGTAGCTACGCAGTGACCACTTACCAAGTCTACCAGAAATGGCAAATCGTTCGGTCCAGCGTTGTTGCTGGCTCAAGGCTGACCAACGCAGATCGTTACTCCAGTTGATCACCGACATTTGCCCTGAAAGATTAAAGTTAACTTGGCTTTCTTCATTACCATTTTGGTAGTCTTTCCAACTGGTAACGACGCCCCAATTCAGACCTTTGCCATCAACATAACCACTTAAACTCGCATCTATTTGCTGCTTAATGCGCCCATCAGCGTTGTCCCAAGAGTTAAATTGATGATAGTTTTGCCACTGCGCCTGCCAATCAAGTGCTTCCAAACGCCCTTGGATCTCAACACTTGCTGCGTGACCACGGTTGCTGTGCACATAGTTAAGTTGGATCAGTTCTGATCCGCCCAATACACTTACTGACAATTTGGGAAAGAACTGCCAGTTTTCATCGGAATCTTGTTGCTGAATCAATGCAACGCCCGCAGTTAGGTTATCGAGTACGGCCCAGTTTATGTCGGTATAGTATTGCTGAAGATCATCTTGCTCTCGAGACATTATCCCCGCACTAACTCCAATCTCACCTTGCTCCATTACGGATGTATCTAGCAATTTACTAAATGATTCTGTCTTAATTTCTCCATTTGGCCCATATAAGCGTAATTGATACTGATTTAGACCCAAGTAATAAGGGACTTGGTTAAATCGGTAAATGCCATCGGCTTTAACACGTTGCACATCAATTAGACCGTTATTACGATAAAGTTCGACATCCCAACCTGGCTCGACTTCTCCTTCGATCACGATATGCCTCAGATCATTGGTAAATTCGGCCCCAGCGCTAAACCAAGCCCCCAGCCCTGAACTCGACTCAGATACCAACCCAAGATTATGAGACGAGATATTGCCAAACCGATATTGATTTACCCAACCCTCGGCAAATTTTTTGTCAACATATCCCATTAAACTCCGATCATAATCAGACCAAGAATAAGAGACATAACTGCTGTGGCCCAGCACATCAATTCTCGCCTGAGCAGAACCATTTACATCCACGGTGTTATGGTTATCAAACGTTCTCGATTTAAGTCCTAAATCCATATTCAGCGCTAAATCACCCAAGTTGCTGTATTGGGGTGTAATCACCTTAAATGGACCGCTATTAAGGTTTGCCTTTTGAGCATTAAATTTGTCAAATCGTTTCTGCCGTGCAATAAGTTGGCTGAGCGGGATATTATCTGACTCATCAATTGAATATTTTTGTCTCGCTGAATCAAATGAAATATTCAGGCCAAACATCTGCGACAGCACTTGCGCGTCAATGTAAATATCCCAGTCATCAAAGAACACTGCGGTATTATCATTTCTGCAATCTTCATTATTAGTCCAGTACTGCATTAGCTTTTGACTAATGTTGATCTGTCTCTGTTCAGATAAAAACCAGCCATGGGCACTTTTAGACTCCATATCAAGTTGAATTGGCAATAATAACTGCTCCACAATAAATTCTAATGGAATGTAATATTGGTTTTTAAAATGATAAACAAACATCTCATCGCTTAATAACATATCCGCATAGGCGAGTTGAGTAATGATGAAGTGTTCTTCATTAACCGATTGGAGTTGATAAGAGCGAGTAATATTACGATTGCAAGTTGCCGCTACAGGGCGTGATAGCTCCTCAAGACTGCCAACCTTAGCTTCGGCAACGGGAGGCGCAACGGCTAAAGCCGTTGAAGCATTCAGCTTTACGGTGGCTGTTGACATTGCACTAATGCTGGCAGGTGCTGACAACTTTTCTGGTACTTCTAGATTTGATAGTGGATCAGTGCGATGGCGCTCTTCAACCTTGCTGGCCGAATAACTATAATTAATCAGGCTTGCTGTTGGGTTCACAAGATGAAGGTGGTTTTGAGCACTGGTTGCTTTGCTACTCTTTGCGGGATCGATAGCCTCACTAGAAGCTGGTTTGTCTGAATCATAGCTTGTCTTGACTGCTTGCGCTGGTATTGGATCAGGTGCAGTAACACGCTCTTTTAGTATAATTGCTGGTTCTATTATCGGTAATGGACGCTGTTGCAATGACTCGTCATGTTCAATATTAACCAGTGTCGAATTAATCAATGTAACTACAAAAATCGCGGCTAAAACTAGCCCGCGACAAACATGTAAAATACCCAGTTTAATATTCACAAAAATTAAAGCGCTATACCTACCTCAACCGTTTTAGCCTTATTCAACTTATCGTTCTCAGTGTACCGGACAATTAACTGCGTATTGGCCGCCAATTGTTCAGTAATAGGGACTGAAAAGGTACGTTGTTCAAGCTCAGTATAAATTGCGACATTTTTAGAGCCCCCGACGATACGCCCTGTTGCAGCATCAACGATTTCAACATCACCGTAACTACTACGTTCACCGTCACGGCCGATGGTAACTTGAATAGCATGCTGCCCAGCATCAATATTGGTGTCTAGAATACGTAGATTTGTATCTAATTCTCCGACTCTTAAGATCACAGGCACAGAAACTTTTAAATAAGCACTGATAGAAAGGCTAAAAGGCTCAGACGCATCGGCATCAGTTTCTGATTTTACCGGCGCTAAAGGGATCTGATGAAACACTATATAACTGCGGTACTCACCTTTTTCGATACTTTTAGGCAACCTTGCTGCCAACCTCACCTTTACGGCTTGTTCAGGTTCTATATTAAGTCTTCGAGGCGAGTAACGGACATAATCAGACAGTGAAAATAATGCTCGGTCATTATCTAACGAAATAAACTCACCCGAATCTAGCATTTCTTTATCTTCAAAATATATATTGTATCTTGCCGTATTTTCACTTCGATTCATCAAAGTAAATACAGCGCTACGATTTTTAAGATTATCGAGTTCAACACGAGTAGGGTTAACTAACAAATTGGCAAAAGATTGGAAAGATAACAGTGCGGCAAAACCGCAAACAAAAAATTTCTTCATAATACGCCCAGCTAATGGTGAGGTTAACCTCATTATTGTTTTTTGATTTAGCTTACTTCGAGCTTACACTTCAGTTATAAGTTTTGGTGTTATTGAATAATAACGTAAAGAAATAGAACAATAAACAACCAGCAAGATTAAGTTTATTGTTCTATTTAGTTGATTAACCGATGCTATAGACTAGTAAGTCACAGATACCGTGTAATCAATCTGTTTAGCGCCAGCAACAGTGCTTGCTGCGACAACTGCAACATTGCCACCGATGCTCACAGTTGCATTACCGCTACCATCAATCGTTAAGGCTGTAGCAGGTAACAACGGTGTGAAAGTTACACCAGCAACACTTGTATCTGCACCAGATACACTAATTGTTGGGGCACCAGCATCAAGGCCTGTAATATCAAAAGTACCAACTGCACGTGTGGTACCGGTAGCTAAGCAGTTTGTACCTGTTTCATTACCTGCTGCATCAATCTGACAATTACCATCGGTAGCTATATCAATATCACCAAGGTTTAGATCTGCATTTTTAGCAACGGTAATTGGAGCAACCAAATTAAAATAAGCCGTACCGGTAGCGTCAACTGCGTGAGCTTGAGCTGTCAGTAAAAGAGATGATGCGAGTAAAGATGAAACTAGAATTTTGTTTTTCATGATGCTGTTCCCAAAGTTGTACTGTAATTATAATTGATTTTATGTCGAGCCTAAGCACTTGTTTAACTATGCTTTTAGTTAACCTCGCAACACAAGATAACAACTTCGCAACATTTAGCAATAGACGGCCTAAATAAATTACAGCCTATTTATCTTAGGTATAAGAAAGCAAGATAAGCTTACTTTGGAGCATTCTGATAAAGTTAGTTAATAAGCTATAAATCAGTTATATCAATCACATAAAGTTATCTAGCCGACGTGAACACCTATGTTGATTAAAAAATGAAGCTCGAACTCCTGGTTATGTTGAATATGATTTAGCCTAGAATATAACCAAAAAAGATATCATATAACGTAAAAAACTAATCATTTAGTCTATCAACCAGTAATAACGTTACATCTTTAGTCGATACCACCGTATTTTATTAAATAGCGACGAGCATTTTTAAGCTGTTAATATACGGCAAGGTTAGTGGTTAGTTTTATGTAGGTAATGTCTTTATTAAGGGGAAACATGCTTAAGTTTATCAAGTTAAAACTAGTATTTTTTTACATACTCTATATTGGTCTGGCTATTTCATGTGATAGTTATGCCGCTATTACGATTACAGAATTGCAACCGCTTAAATACCCTGCCGCGATCAAGAACATTGATAAATCAACAACCGTGTTAGTCAATTGGAAAGGTCAATTAGGAGGGGCGACAAATTCTGTGGTATTAAACAACGACTACTACCAAGGTAAATATCTAATAACCTCTAATACTAATCGACCAATCACCATCGAACTTATCCAGCTCGGAAATGAGAACAAGATAAAATTAAAAACATTACGTGTTAGATATAAAAACAAAACCTATAAGAGCTTTCCAACGGTACAGTTAGAAAATCCAGGGATTGAAGGCGAATTAATCGAGATAGGTGCCAAGGTGGTTGCAGCCAAAAGAGCGACAACAGGTGAAAAGTATCCACAATATACACTCACAATAGAAGAGCAATGACATTACAAAAGCTCTTCTATGGTGAGTTTTAAATATTGCTGACGACTAATTTACAGCCGTTACTTAGCTTCAGGCTGAATTAAATTGAAATGAGTATAAGCACGCTGAGTGGCAATACGGCCTCTAGGAGTACGCTGAATAAAGCCTTGCTGAATTAAAAAAGGCTCAAGCACATCTTCAATAGTTTCACGCTCTTCGCCAATCGCCGCTGCTAGGTTATCAAGCC
The DNA here is from genome assembly GCF_033180165.1 of Shewanella youngdeokensis. Taxonomy (GTDB): domain Bacteria; phylum Pseudomonadota; class Gammaproteobacteria; order Enterobacterales; family Shewanellaceae; genus Shewanella; species Shewanella youngdeokensis. The sequence goes on along the minus strand of NZ_CP136522.1, from coordinate 1,824,579 downwards.
CAACAGGCCCGCCCATAAACTTGTCGATAATGGCCAAAAGCAGTTTTCTATCCATGTAATCAAAACCTTCAGCATCAACATCAAGCATATCAAGTGCCTGCTCTGCTATTTGCTTAGTCACATTACCACTGTGCTTCACTTCAGCATAATCACGCACCCGGCGTAATAAACGGTTAGCGATTCTTGGCGTTCCACGAGAGCGCTTGGCAATTTCAATAGCGCCTTGTTCATCAATTTCTAGCCCCATCACCGTTGCTGAACGTTTAACAATGGTTGATAAATCTTTGACGTTATAGAACTCTAACCTTAATGGTATGCCAAAACGGGCTCTTAGTGGAGAGGTCAGCGCACCTGCGCGGGTCGTGGCACCTACTAAGGTAAATGCTGGTAACTCTAACTTTATCGAGCGTGCAGATGGTCCCTCACCAATCATAATATCGAGTTGGTAATCTTCCATCGCCGGATACAAAATCTCTTCAACAACAGGGCTTAATCGATGAATTTCATCAATAAATAACACGTCGTTTTCTTCTAGGTTAGTCAATAGTGCAGCTAAGTCACCGGCTTTTTCAAGTACCGGTCCAGAAGTAGACTTGATGTTAACGCCCATTTCGTTGGCCACAATCATCGCCAACGTTGTTTTACCCAAACCTGGTGGGCCGTAAATAAGCATATGATCTAACGCTTCACCACGCTTTTGTGCAGCTTCAATAAAGATTTTTAACTGCGCTCGAGTGTCGTCTTGACCTGTGTATTCATCCAGCAACTTAGGGCGCATCGCCCTATCAATCACTTCTATCGGTTCAATCGCTTCTGGCTGGATTAGTCTATCAGCTTCAATCATCTTTAACCCTTAAAGCATTGACTTAAGTGCTGATTTTATCAGCGATTCAGAATCTATACCGTCAACATATACTGCTGAAACCGCTTTGCTAGCTTGTGCGGGTTTAAACCCAAGCGACAATAAAGCGCTAATTGCATCTTCTTCAGCGGTGTTCTCTATAACAGGTGCGGTATAGTTAGATTGCAGCACAAATTCTCTTTCAGAACCTGCAGATGTTTCCATAAGGCTTTTGAGCTTATCGCGCATTTCTACCAATAAACGTTCAGCGGTTTTCTTACCAACTCCCGGCAACTTCACCAATGTGGCGATATCATCCCTTTCGACACAGGCAACAAACTCGCTGGCGTTCATACCAGATAAAATCGTCAATGCCAATTTAGGTCCAACCCCATTGGTTTTGATCAGTAGTCTAAATAGAGCCCGCTCCTGCTTTGAGGTAAAGCCATATAGTAGCTGTGCATCTTCTCTGACAACGAAATGGGTAAAAACAACGGCTTCCCCACCTATTTCAGGCAACTCATAAAAACTAGTCAATGGCATTTGGATCTCATAGCCAACACCAGAAACATCAATCAGTACTTCAGGCGCTTGTTTTTCGACAAGCAAACCACGTATACGACCTATCATTTGTATCTTCCGTATGTTCTTGAACGTGCCCTGCCGCCCATGGCAACTAAGCTTTGATTAGTATGATAATGACATACTGCAACCCCTAATGCGTCAGCCGCATCGGCTTGAGGTGAACTCGGCAGCTTTAGTAATTGCTGGATCATATGTTGAACTTGAGACTTATCAGCCTTTCCCGTTCCTACAACAGCACTTTTTATTTGAGTGGCGCTGTATTCAGCAACCGGTAAGTTTGCGACAGTCGCCGCCACAATGGCTGCGCCTCGTGCTTGCCCCAGCTTAAGTGCTGAATCAGCATTTTTAGCCATAAACACCCGTTCTATGGCAAACTCATCAGGCTGGTACTGCCTAATAATCTCCGATATTCCATCAAATATTTGTTTTAAACGTAACGGTAATTCGTCTGAGCTAGTTCGAATGCAACCACTCCCCACATACACTTGTTTACGTCCAACACATTGGATCACTCCGTAGCCAGTGATCCGAGAGCCAGGGTCAACCCCTAAAATTATGGCCATATAAGCTTATTCTAGCCCCGCCATGACATCGTCAGAAATATCACCATTATGGTATACCTCTTGTACGTCATCATGATCTTCAAGGTTATCAATTAAACGCAAAAATTTAGGCGCGGTGTTCGCATCAAGTTCTGCTTTAGTTGATGGCACCATAGTGACTTCAGCATTAACTGCTTCAAGCCCCGTTGCGTCTAACGCATCTTTAACTGCACCAAAGTCTTCTGGTGTGGTAAATACATCAACAGAGCCATCATCATGGGCAATCACATCATCTGCTCCCGCTTCAAGTGCTGCATCCATAATCGTATCTTCATCAACGGCTTGATAAGAAATAATACCTTTTTTATCAAACAAATATGCAACTGAACCGTCGGTACCTAAATTACCACCTGATTTACTAAATGCGTTTCTTACGCCCGAAACTGTTCGGTTTTTGTTGTCGGTCATGGTTTCAACCAATACCGCGGTGCCACCAGGGCCATAACCTTCATAAATAATCGTTTCTAGAACTTGGCCATCTAACTCACCAGCCCCACGTTTAATTGCACGTTCTACCGTGTCACGTGTCATGTTATTTGATAATGATTTATCAATGGCAGCACGTAACCTTGGGTTAGCATCAGGATCAGAACCACCTTCGCGTGCAGCAACGGTTAACTCTCGAATAAACTTCGTAAAAAGCTTACCGCGTTTAGCATCTTGCGCTGCTTTGCGGTGCTTAATATTGTCCCATTTACTATGACCAGCCATCTTTGTCTCCTACCATCGAGTCTTAAGCAAATGCATTCTAAATGATGATTTTGCCAAAAATATTCGAAAAAAAAGCCGAGTCTAAACTCGGCTCTTTTTAGTTTTGCTTATTGTTCGTCTTTATTGTCATCCGCAATGACCTGAACACCCAATTCAACTAACTGGTCTGGATTTGCATAACCCGGCGCGTTTGTCAAAGGACACGCTGCAGTTGTTGTTTTAGGGAATGCCATTACATCACGAATAGAGCTTGTACCAGTCATTAGCATGATGATGCGATCTAAACCAAAGGCTAAACCAGCATGTGGCGGCGTACCATAGCGCAGAGCTTCAAGTAAGAAGCCAAACTTTTCGTTAGCTTCTTCATCACTAATACCCAGAATTCTAAATACTGCAGACTGCATTTCACTGTTGTGAATACGAACCGAACCACCACCTAATTCACAACCATTGAGTACCATATCGTAGGCGTCTGAAATAGCACCAGTCGGATTAGCTTCTAACTCTGCTGGTGTCATATTGCTTGGCGCAGTGAACGGGTGATGCATTGCATGCAAACCACCATCAGAAGTGCGTTCAAACATCGGGAAGTCAACAACCCAAAGCGGTTTCCAGTCACCTTGTAACAAGTCAAAATCTTCACCTGCTTTAAGACGTAAAGCGCCCATCGCTTCGGCAACGACGTTTGCTTTATCGGCACCGAATAAAATCAGGTCGCCATCTTTAGCGCCAGTGCGCTCAAGCAGTGCATTAACGACGTCTTCGCTTAAGAACTTAAGGACTGGTGATTGGATCCCGTCCATACCTTTTGCCAGTTCTTTCACTTTCATCCACGCTAAACCTTTTGCACCGTAGATAGTTGCGTACTTAGCGTACTCATCTAACTGCTTACGTGAAAGTTTAGCGCCATCAGGAATACTTAATACAGCTACGCGGCCATCTGGATCATTGGCTGGACCATTAAAGACAGCAAACTCAACATCTTTAACAAGGTCAGCTACGTCAATCAATTCAAGCGGGTTACGTAAATCTGGCTTATCAGAACCGTAACGACGCATGGCTTCTGCAAAGGTCATTTTAGGAAATTCACCTAAATCAACATTCAACAGTTCTTTAAATAAGCCGCGAGTCATTTCTTCTGTTTTAGCCATCACTTGCTCTGATGACATAAACGAGGTTTCGATATCGATCTGAGTAAATTCTGGCTGACGGTCAGCACGTAAATCTTCATCACGGAAACACTTAACGATTTGGTAGTAGCGATCAAAACCAGACATCATCAACAGCTGTTTAAATAACTGTGGTGATTGAGGCAACGCAAAAAACTGACCTTTGTAAGTACGGCTTGGTACTAAGTAGTCACGAGCCCCTTCAGGTGTGGCTTTAGTTAAAATCGGTGTTTCAATATCTAAGAAGCCGTTTCCATCAAGAAAACGTCTAACAGCACTAGTCACTTTAGAGCGGAATATAATACGGTCTGCCATCTCTGGACGACGTAAATCTAAGTAGCGGTATTTTAAGCGCTGCTCTTCAGTATTATGCTGGTTTTTATCCATGTTGATTGGCAATGGAGCAGAACTGTTAAAAATAGACAGCTCTAGCCCTAAGATTTCAACTTCACCGGTACGCATATCCGGATTAATCTGGCTATCAGGTCTCGCTCTGACCTGCCCTTTAATTTGCACACAAAATTCACTGCGCAAAGTACTTGCCACTTCAAATACTTCAGGAAGGTCTGGATCATAAACAACTTGGACTATGCCTTCTCTGTCACGCAGATCGAGAAAAACAACGCCGCCTAAATCTCGGCTACGATTAACCCAACCCACTAGGGTTACTTCTTGACCAACGTGAGACTTATTAACGTCTCCACAATAATGACTGCGCATTTAACTCTTCCTTTATTCCGCAAAGCGATGTTTGAGGATCTGGTTCAAAACAAGACAAAAGTGGCATTATAGAGATATATTGCCGTTTTCCAAATAACAAATCGACTAGTCGGTTAAGTATCAGCCAATTTTAGAAAAAAATGAATAGATTTAGCAGAATGTTAGTGCCAAAGTGAATTTTTGGCCGGGTTTCTACCTGTATTTTGACACAATACATTTTTCGGCCCGTAATCATAAGTAACAAATCAATTTTTGACCATCAACAGGGCCCGATCCTCGCGGGTATTTAAACCGAAATTGATAAACGCTTCGGTAGATGACTCCAGACACTGAACTGCCTAGATTGACCAACCCAATAAACTCATCCCCACCCAAACACCAGACACAATTTAGAGGGCTTTACCACTGGTGGTGATACTTCGTTAATGGATTTTACCATCAATGTTCAATCACCATAGCGCAAAACTCAAGGCCGCAAGAAAATACCAATACACCAAAATTAACCGTTGCTTTAACGCCATGACTTAAACATACAGTACCAATTTTTAGGACTCATTTATCAAGTGAAGTGACATAATGCTGGCTATTGTTGATGGTTATGGATTGTGTAAAATCAAAACTACCATGCCAACATATGCATAGCTACACAGCTGTACGTTATTTAACGGCTGTCGCCAGGCAGCTGCTGTAAACTCAATTAAAGCTTATTTTGTTTTACCCTCTCTCGCCATAAATCAATTAATAACAAGTTAGCAGTATCACTTTCATCAACATACTGAAATAGCTAAGCCTGCTTCATAGTTGCTGCAGCAGTGACAATTGACCGATTACAGCAAAGCAGAAAAAATATCACTGCGGGTATCATGCAACCGCCAGATTTCAATTATAATCCTTATAAAAGCTAAGCTGCATGTGCTTTTTTGTTACGATAATGCTATCAAACTAAATTTTATGCTGAATATCCAGTACGCCACTTGCTGGTTATAGAGATGTTTAGCTAGAATGTGATGTTAATTTCCAATTATTTGCTCTCATGACATCTTCTCAAGACAATATATACGCAAAACCTTACCAAAAAGTCAGTGATTTTCAGTTTGATGATAAAGTCGCAGGTGTATTTAATGACATGATCCGTAGGTCCGTTCCTGGCTACGGACAAATTATCAATACCATTGGCGATCTCGCCCATAAAAACGCAACGCCTAACAGTAAAATTTATGATTTAGGCTGTTCTCTAGGGGCGGTAACGTTAAATGTTCGCCGCCGATTAGAAGGCCGTAATTGTCAAATTATTGCGGTTGATAACAGCGAGTCGATGATTGAACGCTGTAAGCAAAATTTATCGGCTTATGTTAGTGAAACCCCAGTAAAATTAATTTGTGGTGATATCCGCGATATTGAAATAGAACAAGCGTCTATAGTTATACTTAACTTCACTATGCAGTTTCTTGCACCTGTCCATAGAGAGCGTTTACTGAAAAAAATCTATGACGGCCTACTGCCTGGTGGCATTTTGGTCTTGTCTGAAAAATTGTACTTTGAACAAGATCGAATTCAAGCAACGCTTGATGATTTACACCTCGATTTTAAAAGAGCTAACGGTTACAGCGAGTTAGAGATCAGCCAAAAACGCAGCTCACTCGAAAATGTGATGAAACCGGATACGCTTCAACAGCATGAAGAACGAATAAGAGCCCAAGGTTTTGACCAATTTAGTGTTTGGTTCCAGTGTTTTAATTTTGCATCAATGGTGGCAATGAAGTGATTAGTTTTAGCTCATTTTACAAACAAATTTCCGATTCTAGTCTTCAACACTGGTTAGAAACCTTGCCCGCTATTTTAGGCCAATGGCAACGTGAGCATAAGCACGGCTCTTTACCTAAATGGGAAAAAGTACTCAATAAGCTCAATTACCCTGACCCCGATACTGTTGATTTTAAATCCAGTGTCACAATAGGTTCAGGCGAGCAGTTGTCTGAAGGTGAAAAACAAAAGCTAGAAAACTTACTTGGGATCTTCAAACCTTGGCGAAAAGGTCCATACTCCATTCATGGTATTGAAATAGACACTGAATGGCGTTCAGATTGGAAATGGGATCGTGTTTCTCCACATATTTCTCCGCTTGCTAATCGTACCGTCTTAGATGTGGGTTGTGGCAGTGGTTACCATATGTGGAGAATGCTCGGTGAAGGTGCTAAACACGTCGTCGGCATTGATCCTTCTCCGATGTTTATGTGCCAATTTGAAGCGGTTAAACGCATCGCTGGTAATAACCAACCGATCCACTTTTTACCACTCGGGATTGAAGAGCTGCCTCCACTTGATGCCTTTGATACCGTGTTTTCAATGGGCGTGTTATACCATCGTCGCTCACCGATTGACCACCTAATACAATTAAGGGATCAGCTCCGTTCTGGTGGTGAACTCATTTTAGAAACATTAGTAATAGATGGTGATGAAAATACCGTTTTGGTGCCACAAGACCGCTACGGCAAAATGAACAATGTTTGGTTTTTACCATCAGTTGCAGCTCTTATGTTGTGGCTTAAAAAGAGTGACTTTATCAATATTCGCTGTGTTGATTTAGATGTAACGTCACTGGCCGAACAAAGAAGTACCCGTTGGATGCCCAATGAATCATTAGTGGATTATTTAGACCCTAACGATATGAGTCTAACCGTTGAAGGTTACCCAGCTCCCAAAAGAGCCACAATAATTGCCACTAAAAATCAACCTAACAAAGATTTAATTTAGTCGAGTAATGGGAAGCATTATGTTAAAGCAGACAATATTTATCGCCGTCATTACCACAGTACTTAGCGGCTGCGCGTCGACACAAGAAGACAACCAGCCTAAGCCTGTTGATATAGCGACGCTACAAGCAAGCTTGAACCAACAACAGAGCAGTATTATTAATGCGATTGACGCTTGTAAAAGTATACAGACTGCAGGCATTACTCAGCTTGCAAGTCAGATTGACCGCCTTAATGACACAATGCAGACATTGAATACAAAACCGCAAGAAGTTGAAATAGTGCCAGTCGTTGCGCCTTTGCAATGCCCACCTTCACCACTTGATGGTAAGTTTATACTAGGTGCAATTGAGCACGTTTATGTTGACGAGCTAAAAGCCAGTTTTAATACCCGAATAGACACCGGCGCAGAGTCATCATCAATCGATGCACGTAATATCATTTTGTTTGAAAGAGATGGTACCCAATGGGTGCGGTTTGATGTATTAACTAACGGAGCAGAGCAACCAGCACAAACATTTGAGTCTAAAGTCGAACGCTTTGTCCGGATCAAAGAAGCCGATAATAAAACTGACCGTCGTCCGGTTATTCATGCCCACCTTGAAATCGGCCAATATAAAGCTGAAACAGACTTAAACCTAAGTGACAGAAGCCACTTAGAATACCCCATGTTATTGGGCCGTAAATTTATGCAAGACATTGCTGTGGTAGATGTTGGTGAAACATTTATTCACGGAAAGAAGTAAGACGATAATGCATCGCCTGCTTCTCAATTTTAGGAAAACCATTAATGCATTCTAGAAAGCCGTTTTATATTTTAGTTGCCATGCTGTTTATTGCGGGCATCACAGCCAGTATTTACCGTGGTATTGAGCATAACGTTCCCTTTTTACCTGGCAAACAAGTTCAAAGCTGGGCCGTTGACGCAAAGGTGAGTTTTCAAGGAACCGACGCACCTGCTGAAGTTTCTTTTTCGTTACCAGAAGATCCTGCTTATAAAGTCTTAGTCGAAAATGCCACCTCTCCTGGTTATGGCTTAACCATAACCAATAATCAGGTTAATCGTCGAGCAATATGGTCTGTACGCGAAGCGTCTGGACAACAAGACCTATATTATAAAGTCACCTTAATACCAACAGGCCAAGATAAAATATTATCTCGAGGTGAGCCCGACATCCCTAAGCCTTATATCTGGCCAGTAACTGAAAGCGCTGCAGCAATGCAAGTGACTGAAGAAGTATGGTCAAAAAGTGCCACAAACCTCTCTTTCGCTCAACAATTAAATAAAGAGCTTAACGCGAATGACCGTAGCCAAAATATCGAATTACTACTGGCCGGTAACTCGCCAAGTAAATTGTTTACTCGTGTGCTGCACAATAAAGGGATCCCAGCTCAAGAAGTTAATGGCTTATTCTTAGAAGATCAACGTCGCCGTCAACAACTAACTACTTTTGTTGAAGTTTATAATAACGGCGAGTGGCACCTTTTTGACCCTGCAACCGGAAACCAAGGTCGGCCTGAAAATCTATTATTATGGGCACGCTCAGGTAAATCGGTATTAGATGTTATTGGCGGAGTAAATTCTCAAGTCAACTTTTCAATGCTACAAGATACTCGTTCAGCTCTAGCAACCTCATTAGATGTAATGCGAAATGACAATGCGCTTGATTTTTCCTTGTATCAATTACCTCTCGAGGAACAAAGTCTATTTAAAGGTATATTACTGATCCCTATCGGTGTACTGATGGTAGTATTTTTGCGAGTGTTAATTGGCATTAAAACATCAGGTACTTTTATGCCGGTGTTAATTGCCTTAGCGTTTATACAAACAACATTGTTTACTGGCCTAATTGGTTTCTTGTTGATTGTCGCGTTTGGCTTAATGATCCGCTCATACCTATCGCAGCTGAATTTGTTACTTATTTCACGGATTTCAGCCGTTATAATTGTGGTGATCGGGATTATTGGTTTATTTACGCTTTTATCTTATAAATTTGGCTTGAGTGAAGGATTAACCATTACGTTCTTCCCAATGATTATTCTCGCTTGGACCATTGAAAGAATGTCGATTTTATGGGAAGAAGAAGGCGCAAAAGAAGTTGCCCTACAAGGTGGCGGAAGCCTATTTGTTGCCACGTTAGCTTACCTTGCGATGAGCAATACTTGGGTACAACACTGGGTATTTAATTTCCTTGGGATCCACTTAGTCATTTTAGCGCTGGTACTGCTCATGGGGCAATATACTGGCTACCGCTTGCTTGAGTTGAAACGTTTTAAACCTTTGGCTGGAGAATAATATGTTTCTCGCAACCCCTTCAGCATTAAAGCTTAGTGGTGTCTTGGGAATGAACAAGCGTAATATTGATTATATTGGGCGCTATAACCCACGTAAATATTATAAACGCGTTGATGATAAGCTCACTACAAAACAGTTAGCCTTGGCCAATAAAATTGCAGTACCAGATCTTATTGGTACCGTTTGCGAACAACATGAAATTGGCGATATTCCTGCCATGGTGAATAAAACCGATGGTTTTGTCATCAAGCCTTCTAAAGGCTCTGGGGGTAAAGGGATTTTGGTTGTTACCAAAGTAGAGAATGGCCGTTATTTCAAACCCAATGGTCAAGAAGTGACTCCGTCTGAAGTGGATCGTCATGTTTCCAATGTTCTTAGTGGTTTGTTCTCATTGGGGGGGAATCCTGACGTTGCAATTATTGAAGGTTTAATTCAATTTGACCCGGTATTTGAGGGCTATTCCTATGAAGGCGTGCCCGATATCCGCTTGATCGTGTTTAAAGGCTTCCCCATCATGGGAATGATCCGTTTATCAACGGCAGCGTCCGATGGCAAGGCCAATTTACACCAAGGTGCCGTCGGAGTTGGAGTTGATATTGCAACCGGAAAGGGCCTACATGCCGTGCAATTTGATCAGCCAATAGAATTGCACCCAGATACAAAAAAGAAACTCACAGCAATACAAGTGCCACAATGGGACACTTTGCTGCGCACCGCTTCACAAGCTTACGAGATGTCTGAGCTGGGCTATTTAGGTACCGATATGGTACTTGATAAATTTAAAGGCCCTTTATTGCTAGAGCTTAATGCGCGCCCAGGTCTTGCAATCCAAATTGCAAATGGTCACGGGATCCTACCTCGCCTACGTCACATAGAGCAAATGACAAACCATAATATGTCAGTAGAAGAACGTGTCGCGTACGCAAAAAAACACTTTAGTGCTAATTGTTAACTTGAAAGTCTATATCGTTGGGTTGGTGATATTACTCACCAGCATGGTTAACACCGCTGCATATGCAGCGGTGTCTCCAGTGCCACTTTTAGTAGAACAGTGTTTACGTTACAGCTTTCCAACTTCAGCTGTCAGTGCTGATAGCAATACTAACGCTATTGCGCTTGAAAGAGGCTTCATTGGTTTTTTTAATATCAATGACCGGATCAACTATTATCGTCTGTTTCCAATTTCTAGCGCCGATAGAGAGTTACTCCTACAGTGTCAGCTTTACCTCGCGGATGAATTACACCTTTATTTAAACTCCGACGAATTTCAAGCTATGCAATTTAGTTTTGCCAGCAACAATGAACCCTCTATAAAGGCATTACTCAACCGAATCAATCAGCTAGCTAAATACAAAAAATCGGCGGCCTTTAAAGCGCAACTGCATACCGCGCAAGCCACTTTCAAACAGCAAGTCAGTTCAAAAGCATTAAGTTTAAATATTGTCGATAAACAGTGCCAACTGCAAAGTTCAGATAATACCAACGAACCTGCGACTAGCTTTATTGGCTCTTTGGCGAACTATTTAATCAAACAGCCTAGTGAGCACTGTCGACAACGAGTTTGGCAAGCCTATCAATCACGGGCAGCAATAAAAAATAAAATGGCACTCGACACGATTCTGTCATTACGCCAGCAACAAGCAGAGCAAGCCGGATATAGCCATTACAGTGATTTTGTCATTGATAGTCAGCTGCTAAATTCAATTGCAGCCGTTGAACACTTTCTACAAAGCAGCACCCAAAACATTGGCATTGCCCCATGGAACCTAGGCTACCAACTATCAAAAGCGCCCTCTTCTAGCGTCACAGCATTAAATGCGCATCAGTGGCTTATAAATGCAGCCAAAGTACTAGAAACTCTAGAGTTAAAATTTGAATGGATAAATAACAAGTCCATCCGCCTTTGGCATCGTCAACGCCTTTTAGGTGACATTTACCTATCACAAAGCCAAAAAATTGCGTTAAAACCAATTAAGCAAACTGTTGTCGGACAGCAATTTGGTCAAATGGAGTTATCTTTACCCAGTAAACTAACGCAGTACCGACAACAAAAACAAGCCACCTCAGCGTTAGCAGAAGCGATAACTAGGCTCAGTAAAGGACAACATTTTTATTTGCTTAATACGTTAGCGCAAACCGCTGACACCCGTGATATTGACCGTTTATGGCTAGAGTATTGGCTCGTTGAAAAGCTACTCGATGAGCCAAAAACCGGCTCTAGAGAAGCTATATTAACCGTTTACTCCCAGCAACTTAACGTATTCAGAGCCAAAGTTGCACTGGACTTATACCAACAACAACCCGACTACATTAAATATAAGCAGATGTTTTACAACAGCTTCGGGCAATATTGGCAAAATAGTGAAGATGCGCCATTCACCTTTAGCGCCATTGTTTATCAAGGGCCACTTTATTATCAAAAAGTATGGCAGCAAAGCCTTGCTCGATATATCTACCAGTCGACAAAAGACTGTAAAAATCAGCAAGATATATATAATACTCTAGTGGTTAACGAGCCCGCAGATACTCTACAGGTGGTACTAAAGCGTTTACTCGGTGAACCAGTTGATGCAATACCATTAATAACAAGGATCCAACATGCCCTCGATGCTCAAGACTTTCGGTCTGGTCGTTGCACTTTTTTACGTCAATAACGTCGCCGCCACGCCAACTGCCAGCCAACCAGCTAAAGAAGAAGTTTACCAAGCGATAAAAAATAAGCTTGAAACTCACTTGTTTGAGCTACCGCCACGTATACAAGGCCATTATGGGATCCGACAATATAGAATGACGGGTGAAAACCGCTATGCTAATGCAGCCCTTGTCGATTTATATGCTGTTACAGAAGCTCAAGCCTTTTACGCTTGTAACCTCAACGACACCGATTTTGTTAATCAGCAAGCACACAAAGCCATTGCCGCCCTAGGATCAGGACCAAGAGCTAAAGCAAGAAAAAAAGCGTTAGCGCCATTTCCGGAGTTCATTTTTTATACTGACTTACTTTTGCGTTATGCAAGTCGCATTAACGAATTCGGTCTTACAGGACCTTGTCATCAGTCTATGGTTCACACTTTACAAAAAATCGACCTAAAAAAAGGCCTAACTGACCAAGCCATGATCGAATCATGGGCAGCACAATTGATTAATTATGTATATTGGGCTAGACAGATTGGAGTCGGTGATTATTTAGCTGATTATAAACAAGCATTTACTAGTGTTTACCCCGATAAACGGGACTCAAAACTTAATAGAAAGCAGTACCGAAATAAGCTATACGGTATGACACATTTTATTTTTGCTGCGAGTGAATATTATCAGCAACCAGTTGATGCCAAAGAGTTTGAATGGATTTTAGGGTATTTTGAGCGCAACATAGAGCGGATCCTTAACGATGCAACCGACGATATAATTGCAGAAGTTGGGATAAGTTTTTTACTGGCAAATAAAGCAAATAACCCTGTGGTAGCAAAAACACAGCAACATATAATTACTGCGTTTAACCACCAAGAGCAAATGATCCCTTCACCTCGAGGCAACCCGAGCTTAGTCATGGGGGAGCATCGTAACGTGCTTGCGATGATGCTACTCAATTGGCCCGACACACTGTATCAAGGCCCCTACTTGTCTGAGCTAGAAGAGACTAAAAAGTACTTACCCAAACAAGTTCAGGCAAAAAATAAATAAAAATAATAGCGAACAAGAATCAATGGATAGAGCAAAATCTACACTAGAACAGTGGCGTATTATACAAGCAGTTGTCGATTACGGAGGGTATGCTCAAGCGGCAGAAATGCTAAACAAGAGTCAATCTTCACTTAACCATGCAGTGGCTAAGCTGCAATTTCAATTAGGTGTGCAACTACTTGAAGTTAGAGGGCGTAAATCCTACCTCACCGAATGCGGAGAAGTTCTTCTCAGGCGTTCGCGCCACATCACACAGTCGGTCAGTGAACTTGAGCTACTTGCTAACAACCTAGAAACTGGCTGGGAGCCAACAATCACTATCGCTCGCGAAATCGTTTATCCAATGGATGATTTGGTCGATGTGCTCAGTCAATTTCACCCTGTTAGCCGCGGAACCCGTGTCACTATATTAGACAGCGTGCTAGCCGGCACATCTGAACTTATAAGCAACGAAGCGGTTGAAATAGCCATCTGTGTAGGCTCCCCACCCAAAGGACATTTAGCAGAACCCCTGACCGATATTGATTTTAGTCTCGTTTGTCATCCTGAACATGTTTTAGCCCAGAGCGATGTTATTGAAGGTGACCAAGTTCTTGCGCAACACTTACAAGTTGTAATTAAGGACACCTCAACCCAAATAACACCAGATCTAGGATGGCTTAAATCAGAACAACGCTGGACGGTGTCAAACTTTCATGAAGCAATGGTAGTTTTAAAAAGAGGAATTGGATTTTGCTGGATCCCAACGGGCATTGTTCAAGCGGCACTTGACGCAGGAGAATTGAAAAAGATTAATTTGAAAGGAGCATCAAAACGCAAAGCTTCTCTCAGTTTAGTGGTTCCTCATCGCGATACACAAGGCCCAGCGAGCCAGCTGATTGAATCATTATTTAAAAAGCACCATAAAGTTACGAGTTGAACTCCATTTACAGCAATAAAAATTCTTTGAGCTTTTATTGCTGACTACACTTTAATATTAATAATCGATCCGATAGTCTCTGACGTCGCATCAATAATGTCCGCAGCAGCTTGAGCTTGGCTCACTAATGGCACCATACTGAGTAATGCTTGGCTCTTGTCACCACAATTGGCTGTGGTCGTTGCCGACACCGACTGACTCGAACTTGCAACATCAACTGTCGCCTGAGTTAAATCAGTTTGTGCACTTTGAAATCCATTATGACCAGAGATAATACTAGGAGGGATTTGCATAGTCTTTCCAATGGTTAAATATGTGATTAACATTATCGAATATTGTATCATTAATGTACAGCGGTTTATTTGCAAAAACATGTTTCTAAACAATAAACTACTCTTAAAAATCACAGGTTGATGTACCTATGATTAAGCACATATTCAACCTAAACATTCCCTTGATCCATACTACAATCAACATGAGTTATTTTAATCCACTATGGCTCGTTATTTCAGCGAAAGTGAACTGAGCTTCTCAAATTTTGATGACGAGTAAAATAGCCACTTTGTTTTTTAAATGCTACGGTTAAATACTCAACACCAATTAAACCCGATGTAATTGTTACTGAACAGGAGCATAACACTATGACGTCCCCCAAAATACTAATTGTGGATGACTCAACGGTTAGCTCAGCTTTGCTGTTGTCGATATTGGGTAAAGATTATAATGTGACCACAATAAACTCAGGTATGAATGCAGAAGCATTGGTCACCAGTTTACAGCCTGACTGCATACTCCTAGATATTATGATGCCTGGAAAAAATGGTTATCAAGTCCTCAAAGAGCTAAAAGATAATCCATTAACCTACGAGATCCCTGTAATAGTGATAAGTAGTTTAAATGAAAACTCTGACCAAGAGCTCGCCATCAAGATCGGCGCCCATGATTACATCTTTAAACCACTGGTTCCTGATGATGTTCACCAAAAAATCAATTCATGCCTCAAATTTTGACCCAAGTAATAACGATCATGAGCCACTAATTATAGATCCAGACGGGCTTAGATTAAGTGCTAGGTTTATGCCTCAATCAATAAGTGCAACTGCCGATAGAAAACTCGAATCAATAATATAATCGTTGTTGTATTGCTTCACTTGTCAGCTTTATCCACAGTATTACGAAGTTTCTACAAACCCATTTGTTAATAATCCGTTGGTTCGCAAGATCCTGCATACGTTGCAAATTTAGAGATGCATTTACCCTTTAATACAAAAATTAGTTAAACAGATAATGCATGCAAAAAAATCATTCCAATTAATGTTTCTTTGAAGTGATCATTCTCTTTTCTAATCGAGCTGAGATGGCATCATTGATCGCTTCATGAACTTTATCGCCACCGCAGTTAAATGGAAACCCGATATTTTCTGCGTAAGGATTTATGGGTGTCGGGGTTTTAACGATACGATAGCAGGTGTCACCTTGACGGACGATGCGATTGGGGTCAAGACGATGATCAGTGATGGGTATTTTACTGTACTCATTAACCTCAGGAAAAATCAATTCTACCATATCATTGTCTATCTCACTTATTGAGCTATAGCCAGTATATTCATTAGCTTTATCTACAATCAGAGTATCCAATGCAGCATCATTTTTACGTTGTAGATATGACCGGGTAAATGCCATAGCATTAGCTGTTTTATTGTTAGCACCTTCGCGCCTCTGACTGGCCTCAATAAGCTTATGAGCCTCCACTTTAAGCCCTGCGACTTCCAATACATCATTTGTTGATGGCTTTGACTCAAGTGTTTTATCAATTTCAACCTTTAGATCTGTACCAGATAAAGTGGCCACGGGTTTGTCTTCAAAAATGGAAATATCACTAATTTTTGATCTAGATGTGCTATCAACAACAGCTTCTAGTGCTCGCTTGTTAGGCGCTACATACAAGTACGATTGAATTTTTATTGGGGTAACAGCTGTAACCTTTAAAGGTAGCCGACCCCCAAATTGATTAATGCTCCCGATAAGCAGCACGTGCAGTAAAACAACCAACAATAGACCACGACGAGAAAAAAGCGCACTTTTAGTCTCTCTTTTCCCACCGTGAACAACTTCGACGCTTTCATCAACGGTGGAGGTTAATTGGGCAATGGTGTTAATCGTAAATAAAGGTGCTAGTAATTGCTGATTAGAGGATAACTTGAGGCTTTTATCAGCCTTGATGACCAAAGACTCATTATTTGACTGCAGATTGTCCAAACAGTCGTACGCAGCCGTTCCTTTTACAGCACCTGAAATAACACTGAAAAATGGTGTTATAGCCCTGTTAATTTGCCTCATTCCAATGAATAACTCTTTAGTCCATAAAGGGCTACTAGCTCAACTAGAAGACCTCATTAACGTAAAATAAAAAACGTTAAAAACAACACTCTAATTAGCTGTCATCACACAATATTGCTTCAATATATTCCGTAAATTCAGCTTGAAGATAGGTAAATTCGCCATTAAAAAGCAGGATACAAAATTTTAGAAAGCACTTTACTACAAAAGTTCAACATATATGCAGCTGACGGTTTGTAACATTTATCATTTAGAAAAAAGAATATTCTCATGGCAAAACACTCTAGCTAACACGTGTACGCTAAAAATATAGCTTTTAATACTAAAGCTGATACACTGCCATTAACCTTGGTCAAAATAAAAGCCATTAACACCCTATGTCAACTCAACAATCATCCTTGCCTTTAAATGCATTAGTTACCAAAGGCGCAAACTATAGCGTTAAAGAAGAGCTAGCAAACAGCTTAAGTCACGGCTTAGGAGTCGTGGCAGGTGTTATCGGTTTAGTCATGTGCATACTTAAAGGCTATGATCATCTATCGTTTATACAGATGAGCGGCGTTGTCGTTTACTGTAGCAGTATCATTTTATTGTTTCTTTGTTCGACGCTTTATCACAGCGCGACCGATCAAGCATTGAAACTGAAACTTAAGGTTGCTGACCATTGTGCGATTTATTTACTCATCGCCGGTAGCTATACCCCGCTCATGCTCATTACATTAGCGGGGGAAAGTGGCAACGGTAATGCAAATATCATACTGATGGCAATCTGGTTTATTGCCTTTGGCGGGATTTTATTTAAAACACTGTTTATAAACCGGTTTAAAGTATTTAGCTTAATACTTTACCTAGCTATGGGTTGGTTATGTGTCACAGTAATGCAAGAGCTGATAGCCTCTATGTCTAAATTGGGCTTTAGCCTGTTACTGATAGGTGGCTTATTTTACAGCTTAGGCGTCATTTTTTACGTCGCTAAAAGGATCCCTTATAACCACGCTATTTGGCACTTATTTGTACTTGGTGGTGCGGTAACACATTTTTTCTGTGTTTATTTAACGGTGATCTAACTCAACGCGACTGAACTGCGCAATGTTGTAATCCAGCTCGCAAGCATTCAATAATGAGGTAGTGCCAATGCAAACAGCTTTAAAAATGACGTCCGTTCGCCTTTTACCTTGCTAACATACGCTCAAAATTGGCGCTCAAAACCGCGGCTTGGTCATGCATACTAGCTTGCTCAAACAACGCCATAATGCATTCCACTGTGCATAAGCCACCCTCAACTTGATTACGCCTCAAACTAAACTCAGAGCTTCGATTCGTTGTTAACGTATACTTACGCGCTGTTTTTAAATAAGAACTACGGCGCAACATTTTGCGCGCCTCTTGCCATGTAGCATCTAAAATAACTAAGGTCGAAGGCATGGTTTGCTCAACTAAGTGCTGCTGTTGGGCATGACTTAATGCTTCGTTGTCAATTAAAGGTGCGTCAGAGTGTTCAAAAGTCGCTGTAGGTGTTGCTGACTCATCAGGAAAAAGTAAGGCTGTATCTGGTTGCTGCAACAAGGTTAATAAATGTTCATCTGGCGCCGTTCTCGCCCAAACTATCCGTTGGCAATATTGCGGAAAACACGTTAATGCAATTTGCCCTGTATTGGTTGGCCGCGAGACTTCACGTTCATGAGTTAATAAAATAATCTGTAATGGCTTCATTATCTTACCGTTGCACAATTTCCAAGTAAGCTATAAAAACGCCCCTCAATAGAGGGGCGCGGGGGATCATTTTCTGAAGTATAGTCAGCGAAGTGTTACTTATACTTTTTCACTTTTTTAAGTGCAATTTGTTGTTTTAGCATCGACAAATGGTCGGTAAATACAACGCCATTCAAGTGGTCCATCTCATGTTGCAATACAATGGCCAAAAACTCATCAGTGTCAATTTCAAAGGGAGTGCCGTTGCGATCTAATGCAGTAACCTTAACGCCTTCATAACGGTTAACTTTTGCACGGTAGCCAGGAATAGACAAACAACCCTCTTCTCCTTGAAATTCGCCACGGGTTTCGACCATTTCAGGATTAATTAGCACCATTGGTTGATCGCGTTCTTCAGATAAATCGATAACTAAAATAGCATGTAAGCTACCAACTTGAGTTGCAGCAAGTCCGATACCATCATCTGTGTCGTACATGGTATCGATCAAATCATCAATAAAACCTTGTACGGCATCAATATCCTGAACCGGCTCAGCCTTACGTTTAAGTCGCTCATCAGGAATGGTTAAAATGTCTAACACTGCCATATTATTATCACACTAAAATTAATTAAAAATTCCGCGCTATTATGACCGAATCAACCGTAAAGGCAACTGCCAAAAGTGTATACAAGCCTAGGCTAGCTCAATTTTAATAGGATGGACGACCTGGCAAGACATGCAATGCATACGCAAAGATAAGGCATTTTGGTGATATTGTGACGGTTACCATAAGAAATTTTAAAATAAAAGCCTGTGTTCAGTAATGAATACAGGCTTTTTGATATAACAAAACTAAGTTTGCCGGCAAGGCTGGCTACATTAGAACTGAGAGCTAACAGCAAAAACCCATTGAGTGTCTTCAGTTTCAATGTTTTCAAGCTTTTCCCAGTCATATTGATAACGAACAACCCATGACCACTGCTCGTCAACTTCAAAGCCCAGTGCTATCCATCCTTTAGCATCAAAGCGCTCTACGCCATCAACACCAGCGCTACCTTTTGCGTAAAGCTCGGTATACCATTGATCCGTTATTGGCCTTAATACTGTAATATTGGCATTAGCAGCGGTGCTATCAGTGTGCGATTTAACAGCTAAATGATTAGCACCAACTTCAGTATAAATTTGAGAATTATACCAACCCTGACTTTCATATATAACCCCAAGCTGATATTCATAATGGCTGGTTTTTCCCACTAACGTTGCCGTTTCGCCACGGTCAACCGAAGCTCTAATGTTCCACTGGCTTGATGATGAATACAAATAGCCTACATGCCATATATCACCCGCGGTGTTAGTGTTACCAGAAAGCTGTTGGCTTGCAGTTGATATACTGCCGCCAATTTTAAATATATCGCCGTCAAACGCTGCATACAGTGAATCACTTAAATTAAGTGGATCGGCAATGTGACGATATTGTCCAGCCAAAGCAGGAGTGGAAACCGTAGACAACAACAGTAATGAGCCTAAAAGACAATTGACAACCTGCATAGATATTCTTAATACCGTAAAAAGCGCTATTATTACTTTACGGCTAAGACTCAGCAAGGGCTTTTACTTTATATTACACGCAGTTAACAGTACCAGCACAATCAATCATAATATCAACATGCGTAACTTTTTGCTTGGGGCTGAACCATTCCACTTCAATAGAGTCACACAGCTAAACGTTGATATATAATCGAAAATATAAGGTCATTTAAAGTGCTAAACAGTCACAACACTTCACCAAAGCAGAAAATATGGCATATTGTGTCTATTATTCCTGAAGGTAAAGTTAGTTCATATGGCAAAGTTGCGGATCTTGCTGGACTTCCTGGCCGCGCTCGCTATGTGTCAACAGCATTAAAAGCTGCCCCAGCTTCACTTGCATTACCTTGGCATAGAGTCATTAACAGCCAAGGGAAAATAGCCTTTACTGAAGGGTCGGATCCCTTTATAGAACAAGTAGAGTTATTACGCAGTGAAGGCGTTACTGTTGTTCGTGGTCGAGTTATTTTGTCTGAATTTGAATGGCGACCCGATATTGCAACATTGGTCCTTTCCATACCATTTTAAATACAGTTGATACTGTTTTAAGGAGTTAGTTTGTCCAAAAAGTTACAAGTTATAATGGCGTTCAGTATGCTTTTTACCAGCCATGTTATTGCTGCTGACGCAAGTCCATTGACTCCCCATACTGCTGAGTACCAAGTTAATTTTGGCAGTATTGAATTGGGCCGAGCTCGTTACATTTTATCCCAAACCGACGACAATGCCTTTCAATACCGCTTTGACAGCGATGTGAGCTTACTTTTGCTCTCTGATCAGCGGCATATCCGTAGTGAATTTTCCCGAAAAGACAATACGCTCATCCCTATGCGTTACTCGGTTGAAAGAACAGGCACTGGTCCTAACTTTGAAGAGCAAGCAGCATTTGCTAAAGCTCAAAATGTGGTGCATAGCCGCTATAAAGGCCAACGGGCAAAGTTTCCGTATGACACCGAGTTATTTGATCCACTCATGGTGCAATTGCAATTTCGGCTTGATGTTACTGCCAATAAACAAGAATTGGTTTACAACATGGTTAAAGAGGGAGAGGTCGATGACTATGCGTTTAAAATTGTCGGAAAAGAACGGGTCAACATTGCAAGTGGCAGCTATGAAACCGTAAAATTTGAAGTGGTACGAACCAGCACTAAAAGACAAACCGTTTTCTGGATGGCACCGGCATTAACTTATTTGCCAGTTCGTTTAGCTCATTTTGAAAAAGGCAGTAAACAGCTCGATATTACTTTACTCAATTACCACTTTGACCAACCTCTACCCGACCAGCCAAGCGTTCATTCGGCTGCAATTGAACAAGCCGAAGTGAGTCAGCCATTAACTTCAGAGAAAAAACTCACACAACAAACTTCTGAGTTAACAAAACAGCAGTTAGCGGATCAAATTACTCAGCAATTATTATCCAACACCGATGAAGCAGATAAAGAGGCCACGCCAGCTAAGCAATAACACAGGGATGATTAACCATTTCATAGCTTAGACAAGCTAGGTTGCGAGCCCATATATTCTATGCGGTTTTACTCGGTAAAAGTCCAACAGCGCAGTGCGATTTAAACCCACTGCGCTAGTCACTGATTGTTATCCAAGAAGGGAAATTTGCTGTCTTAAGCAATCAATAACTCACCCTTTTTAAATAGCTTCCATTCACCTGCGCCGAGTACATTCCATTGCTCATCTTTAGTTAGTGGCCGAGTGGCGATGACAGTTACTACGTCATTGGGAGTGGTTTCTTTATTAAAATCAACCACGACATCGGTATCAATCAACTTGGCCTTACCAAACGGTGCACGTCGGGTTATGTAGCACAAATTATTGCTGCAAAAAATCATTAAGTGTTCACCGTCACTTAAGATCATATTAAACACACCAAGAGCTCTTAACTCATCGGCTAAGGTCGCAACAAAGCGATAAACAACTAGCATATCGTCAGGAGCAGCATCACCGAATTTTTCTACTACTTGGTCCATTATCCAACAAAATGCCATCTCACTGTCAGTATCCCCCACGGCATTAAAGCGTTTACCAGTAAATTTACTTTCGTAATCACTCAACTGCCCATTATGAGCATAAGTCCAATACTGGCCCCAAAGCTCACGAGTAAATGGATGCGTATTTTCAAGAGACACGCAGCCACGGTTGGCTTGTCGAATATGACTAATCACCACTTCGCTTTTAATGGGGTAAGATTTTATCAACTGAGCAATATGCGACTCGCTGCTAGGGCGGGCATCTTTAAAGGTTCTACTACCTTTGCCTTCGTAAAAAGTAATTCCCCAGCCATCAATATGAGGCCCTGTCACGCCCCCTCTTTCTGCTAAGCCAGTAAAGCTAAATACAATATCAGTTGGCACATTGGCACTCATTGCCAGCAACTCGCACATGAATCTTAATCCCATTCAATCAACTACAACTTCAATCATTATATTCTAACTAGTTGCGTGCCGTTGTGAAATCCTCTGTGGAAACAAAAATAATTTAAACATTTGTTTGAAAATGCTTGTATTGAAAGCAACTAGCGTATAAATTTTATGAGACACAGGTCTGACCACACACTATAATTGTGACATAGATTCACAAAATAAGTGATTACAACATGTGATCTGTCACAACATAAAAGGAGATATACAGTGACCACCCTACTTTGGATTTTGGCGATGATTTTTACAATAGGCGCATTTGCCTATCTAAGAGTCTCCCTCCTCACCGCCACCTTAGGTACTGCCATCGTCATGGCACTAGGTACAGGTACAGCAGCGATTAGCCCATTAGTATGGATAGCTTTTTTGGTTATCGCATTACCCCTAAACATAAGCTCATTTAGACAAAACGTTATTTCTGCTTCATTACTTAAAATGTATCGCGGAATAATGCCAGAAATGTCGACGACAGAAAAAGAAGCCATCGAAGCTGGTACAACTTGGTGGGAAGCTGACTTATTTGCTGGCAAACCAGACTGGAGTAAACTCCACAACTACGCAAAAGCAACACTGAGCGCTGAAGAGCAAGCATTTTTAGACGGCCCCGTCGAAGAAGTGTGCAAGATGGTAAATCAACATCAAATTTCGCATGAATTGGCAGACCTACCACAAGAAGTTTGGCAATACCTAAAAGATCATGGTTTTTTCGCCATGATCATCAAGAAAAAATATGGTGGTTTAGAGTATTCAGCTTATGCGCAGTCTCGCGTGTTGCAAAAACTTGCCGGTATTAGCAGTGAATTAGCATCAACTGTTGGCGTACCCAACTCATTGGGTCCTGGCGAGTTATTACAACATTATGGCACGACGGCACAGCAAGATTACTACCTACCTCGCCTAGCAAAAGGGCTTGAAGTGCCTTGTTTTGCATTAACTAGCCCTGAAGCGGGTAGTGATGCTGGCGCCATCCCTGATTACGGTATTGTTTGTAAAGGTGAATGGGAAGGCGAAGAAGTATTGGGCATGAAGCTGACATGGAACAAGCGTTACATTACGCTGGCACCTGTAGCAACAGTACTAGGTCTTGCGTTTAAACTTCGCGATCCTGAAAAGTTATTGGGCAATAAAGAAGAGCTCGGTATTACTTGTGCACTTATTCCAACTGATGTTGAAGGTGTAGAAACGGGTCGCAGACATTTCCCACTTAACTGTATGTTCCAAAACGGGCCAACCCGCGGTAATGAAGTTTTTGTTCCACTTAGCTTTATTATTGGTGGCGCAGAAATGGCCGGCCAAGGTTGGAGAATGTTGGTTGAATGTTTATCTGTAGGCCGTGGTATTACCTTGCCATCTAACTCTGCTGGCGGGATAAAAACCGCTGCCGTTGCAACAGGTGCATACTCACGGATCCGTCGTCAATTTAAAATGCCTATTGGTAAGCTTGAAGGTATTGAAGAGCCAATGGCACGCCTTGGCGGTAATGCCTACCTAATGGAAGCCGTAACCTCGTTAACGACAACGGGCATTGATTTAGGTGAGAAACCTTCAGTTATATCAGCAATAGTTAAATACCACCTCACCGACAGAATGCAAACTTGTATCATTGATGCAATGGACATTCACGGCGGTAAAGGGGTTTGCTTAGGTCCAAATAACTATTTAGGACGTGGCTACCAAGCAGCACCAATTGCGATTACGGTTGAAGGGGCAAACATTCTAACTCGTTCAATGATTATTTACGGACAAGGCGCAATCCGCTGCCACCCATATGTACTGACTGAAATGGAATCAGCATTTGATCCTGATGCAGCTAAAGGTCTTCGTGATTTTGATGCCGCCATCTTTGGTCATATCGGTTTCACCATCAGTAACCTAGCGCGTAGTTTCTGGATGGGGCTTACTTCAAGTCGCTTCTCTAATGCGCCATATTCAGATTCAACTAAGCGTTACTATCAACACATGAACCGCTTTAGTGCTAACTTGGCGTTACTGTCAGACTTAGCCATGGCAACCTTAGGTGGTAACCTTAAACGTAAAGAACGTATTTCGGCACGTTTGGGTGATTTACTCAGTGAGCTATTTTTGGCTTCAGCAACGCTTAAACGTTTTGAAGATGAAGGTCGCCTTGCTGAAGACTTGCCTCTAGTTCAGTGGGCCGTTGAAGATTCACTTTATAAACTGCAAACGTCACTCGATGATCTACTCGACAACTTCCCTATGGGACTAGGTTTGCCATTACGGGCGATTATCTTCCCATTTGGTCGTCCATTGAAACGCCCATCTGACGTACTTGATCACAAGGTGGCTAAAATTTTACAAACACCTTGTGCAAGTCGAGATCGTTTAGGTGCCGGTCAATTCTGGACACCAACTGAGCACAATGCCGTTGGTATTCAAGAACAAACCTTTAAAGACATCTTAGCCTCAGAGCCGATTTACGACAAAGTCTGTAAAGCCGCAGGTAAACGTCTACCGTTTATGTGGTTGGATAAAATCGCAGCCGAAGGTAAAGCACTTGGAGTACTAAGTGAAGACGAAGTAGCGTTACTTGAACGAGCTGAGATTGGCCGGATGAAGTCAGTTAATGTTGATGACTTTGACCCTGAAGAACTTAAAGCCCGTACGCTTGAGTTTGCCAAGCAGGAACAAGCCGCTTAAGACACTAACTAGCTGATATATAAAAGCCAGGTGATAATATCATCTGGCTTTTTTATTACCTGCTTGCTCTATAAGCAATATATGCGAAAGTCATCTGTTTATCCGCATAATATAGCTCACGCTTCCCTGCAGTCTGTCGTTAATTCGCTTCTTCCGCTTTGACCATCGGTTTAATGTTACCGGGTATCAAGCTGATTAACTCTACCCCTACAGTTAAACTTGCTGCATCTGCCGCACTGATCACTATAAGCTTGTTGTCTTGTAAATACACTAACGGTATCGCGTTTTGACCGTGCTGCGCCATAAACATTGAGTAGTCAAAGCTTTCAGTTAACCGAGTACTTTTAATGCTTGCGCCTTTTGCCATTAAACTCGCTAATTTTGAATACGAGATAGCATCACCAAACAAACATAAACGTTTTAAATATGACTCCGATAACTGATGTCTAGCACTACTGCCGTTGACCGTAGTTTCAACATTATTTAGCCCGTATACTTTTTCCACCCCAAATATATCTTGAAAGTAAAAACTAACTAAAGGGTTAAGTTGCCGATATGGAGACATAATCAACACCCTACCAATACCACTCATATCCATATGATTTTCAGCATGTTCAGAGGCTGGGTTACCAAAATAGACCGGAATGTTGTCCATGCGTGCTAACCGAATATTATCCCAGTTATTATCTGCTAATAGCACAGTAATATCATGAGCTTGCAATGTTTTAGCTAACGCACGGGAAAACTGTGATGCCCCATAAATCAACAAGCCTTGTGATGAAGAGGCCTTAACGCCCAATACTTGAGCCCAATGCCCAGCCGTTAAGCTTTGGATCACAACAGTGCCAATAATAATTAAAAACACTAACGGCACAATCAGCTCTGCTCCAGCCACTCCCGCGGCTTCTAACTTAATCGCAAACAATGAAGATACGGCTGCTGCTACAATGCCACGAGGCGCTACCCAACTCAAAAACCACTTGTCACGGCTTGAAAGCGAGGTTCCCACCCCGCAACACCATATACTTAAAGGCCTAGCAATTAACATAACCACAACTAATAAGCCTACACCCTGCCAACCTAAGCTAATTAATGCATCAGCATTTAATCTAGCAGCTAATAAAATAAACAATGCAGAGATAAGTAACACGGTAAGTGTTTCTTTAAACTCGAGAATGTCGCTGATCTCAACGCCTTTCATATTTGCTAACCATATGCCCATAACCGTTACCGACAGTAGACCAGCTTCTTCCTGCAGTACATTGGACCCCACAAACACGGCCAACATTAAAGTTAACACTGCGGTATTACGTAAATAATGCGGTAACCAGTTATGGCGTAAAACTAGCCCGACAAGGTAGCCGCAAAATGCGCCTAAACCTAGCCCCACCAGCAACATAATGCCTAATGAATGCAATACGTGGGTGGTGGAATTTGCGGCCACCGCCATGTATTCAAACACTAGCACCGCTAATATGGCACCAATAGGATCAATCACAATGCCTTCCCAACGTAATATGCTGGCCAGCTCTGTTTTTGGCCTTACGCTGCGTAACATAGGTACAATCACCGTTGGCCCCGTCACTACCACTAAAGCGCCAAATAAAGTAGCCATCGGCCAGTCAAAGCCTATTAAGTAATGCGCAGCAACACTTATACAGCCCCAGGTAATAGCAGTGCCTAATGTTACAAGCCGAGTCACCATGCCGCCATGCTCTTTAATCTCTTTAAAGTTCAAGGTCAAAGCACCTTCAAACAGGATAACTGCGACACCTAATGAGATTATCGGAAATAGTAAATCACCAAATATGGCATCTGGATTAAAAAAGCCAAGCATAGGGCCAAGAATTAAGCCACATAGCAACAGCGGCAAAATGGCCGGCAACCTAAGCCGCCAGCCCAACCATTGGCAAAATAGCGACAACACGCCTAACAAAGCGAGCATAGCGGTGATCTGCTCTAACATGACTATTCCTTATTCATAAATTGTACTTATTGCACTGCTTAACATAGAAGTAAAAGCTGTAATTTACAAAATTCCCCCGATTACTACAGTGGATAAGCCCGGCTGTACATAATCAAAACACAAGGTAATCAAACGGTGGAAAGCACGTACAAATGCAGATAACGAATTAATGAAATATGACGGGTGCATAAATGTTGGAGTTTAACGAATTTCAGGCATTCAAGCTTAAAAACTAGAGCCTTTGTAGCGAGGATCAAATGAAATGTGAATAAGGTGTCAGTTAAAAAACATCATGTACTGTGACAATCAGCCGTCACAGTGCAGTGAGCTCCCCACCGCACTATGGTGTTTTAATTAAAGATAACCCGCGACATTGGGTTTGTCTTCTTTCGTTTTAAACAGCTTAACAATGGTGACAAAAAACAGTGGCGCAAAGAACACCACTAATACCGTTGCGGCAAACATTCCCCCCATTACTGACGTGCCGATTGCATTTCGAGCGTTTGCCCCAGCGCCTGTACTGATCACTAACGGCAACACCCCTAAAATAAACGCAAACGAGGTCATAATAATCGGCCTTAATCGCATGACACAAGCTTGAACCGTAGCATCAAGCAGGTTGGTACCTTGGTCATATAACTCTTTGGCAAATTCAACAATTAAAATAGCATTCTTAGCTGTAAGCCCAATCGTTGTCAGCAAGCCAACCTGAAAATACACATCATTTTCAAGGCCCCTGAGCATAATTGCTGCTAGAGCACCTAGTACGCCTAACGGCACGACTAAAATAATCGCCATCGGAATTGTCCAGCTTTCATAAAGTGCAGCTAAACAAATGAATACCATCAGTAATGAAATACCATATAAAATTGGTGCTTGATTACCTGCTTCAAGCTCTTGATATGACATTCCCGTCCAGCTCACTTGTATGTCATCAGATAGTTCTGCCGCCAACCTATCAATTTCAGCCATGGCATCACCTGTACTATATCCTGGCGCAGCTTCACCTAATATTTCAACAGCTGAGTTACCATTATAACGGATAAGTTGAGGTGATCCTTGGCCCCAGTGCGACGAACTAAAAGCAGATAGGGGCACCATTTGATTTTTATTGTTACGTACAAACCACAGGTCAAGGTCCTCAGGTGACATGCGATAATTGGCATCAGCTTGAATATACACCTTTTTGGAACGACCACGGTCAATAAAGTCATTAACATAAGATGAAGCCCACGCAATCGATAACGATTGATTAATATCGTCAATCTCAATCCCGAGTACTTTTGCTTTTTCATAATCAATATCGAGAAAAAATTGCGCATTGTCTTCTAACCCATTTGGCCTGACTCGCTGTAACACATGGCTTTGCGCTATTTTGCCTAACAACTGATTACGCAACTCGATCAACTGCACGTGTCCAACATTACCTACATCTTCAAGGTAAAAATCAAAGCCTGAAGCTTGGCCTAACTCTCTAATAGCTGGGCTACTAAATGCAAAAACTGCCGCTTTTTTATAACCTGCAAAATGCTCCATGGTGCGCTGAATAATTGAATCGACATTAGTACCTGTAGTCGTCCGTTCAGACCAATCTTTTAATCCGACAAAGCCCATACCCGCATTTTGGCCTTTGCCTGAAAAGTTAAACCCTGCAACCGTAAACACTGTTTTAACGGTGTCAACCTCGTGTTGTTCAAAGTAATCTTTTACCTCCCCCATCACCTCCTGGGTTGCTTTTAAAGTTGACCCCGTGGGTAATTGAACCATCACCATAAAGTCACCTTGATCCTCACCTGGTAAAAAGGAGCTCGGGATCACGTTATACATATATCCGGTTCCAGCAAATAACAGCCCATAAATAGCTAAAAAACGCAGTGGACGTAACAACAAATGATGAACTGAACGACGATACTGGCCCAATACTTTATCAAAAAGGTTATTAAACACGATAAAGATCTTAATCGGCGATGCTTTATCTGCTGGTTTTAACAATGTCGCACAGAGCACCGGCGTTAGAATTAAGGCGACCAATACAGACAACAACATGGCGGAAACTATAGTAAGTGAAAATTGCTGATAAATAACGCCTGTAGAGCCAGACATAAAGGCCATTGGAATAAATACCACGGTTAACACCATCGTAATACCTACCAAAGCACTGGTGATCTGCCCCATCGACTTTTTCGTCGCCTCTAATGGAGTTAAATTCTCTTCATGCATAATGCGTTCAACGTTTTCCACCACTACAATCGCATCATCAACTAATAATCCAATCGCAAGTACCATAGCAAACATCGTTAAGGTGTTTATTGAAAAACCTAATACTGACAAAACACCAAAAGTGCCGAGCAGTACAACCGGTACCGCAATGGTGGGAATTAACGTGGCTCTGAGGTTTTGTAAAAACAGTAGCATCACAAAGAAAACCAACGCTACCGCTTCGAACAACGTCTTGACCACCTCTTCAATTGAGATCCGAATAAACTCATTACTGTCGGTTGACTTAGTCAGCTTTAACCCTTCCGGAAAGCCCTTTGACAATTGCGCAAGTTTTTCATCAACCCTTGCCTGCGTATCTAAAGAGTTAGCCCCCGAGGCTAAGGTTATTGCAATACCCGATGAATCAAAGCCATTGAAATTAGGAATAACGCTGGAATCTTCACCCGCAAGCTCAACCCTAGCCACATCTTGTAATCGAATTTGCGAACCATCCTCGTTAACGCGGAGCAAAATATTTTTAAATTCATCTACTGTATTCAACAAGCTTCGCGCAGTAATGGTGGCATTAATTAATTGAGAGCCTGTAGCGGGTGTGCCACCAAGTTGACCAACCGTTACTTGGCTGTTTTGCACAGAAACTGCATTTGATACATCAACTGGAGTTAAGTTGTAACTGTATAGCTTAGCGGGATCTAACCAGATCCGCATAGCATAAGAAGGGCCAAATACAGTCACACTACCTACACCGCTGACACGGCTAACAATATCTTTGATACTAGAGTTAGCATAGTCTTGAATATCCGCCGCGCTCATACTGCCATCAGGGGAATAGATATTGGTCACCGACATGAAGCCAGATGAGCTTTTAGTCACTGATGTACCCTGGTTTTGTACTACGGCAGGTAAACGACTACTGGCTTGCTGTAAGTTGTTTTGCACTTGTACCTGCGCAATATCGGGATCAGTTTCAGCACTAAAAGTCAGCGTGATTGAGGCGCTCCCGGATGAATCACTGATTGATGACATATAAAGCAAATTATCCAGCCCGGTCATACTTTGCTCTATCACCTGAGTAACGCTGTCTTCAATTGTTTTAGCTGAAGCCCCTGGGTATGATGCTGAAATGGTGATGGCCGGCGGAGCAATGGTTGGGTACTGTGCAACAGGTAATGTAAATATTGCAGCGATACCTGCTAGCATAATCACAATAGCGATAGCCCAAGCAAAAATTGGTCTGCTAATAAAAAAACTCGACATAATTTACCCCTGCTCAGATAGTTGCGGCAAACTACTTTGTGTATCGGTGCTTTCTTTATTTTGACTCGCTTGTGCTGAGTTTATTTGGCTTGTTGTTTTGTCACTGTCTACCACCACTTTTAAATTATTTTTTAAATTCATTAAATTGTTTATTACAACTTTATCGCCCACTGATAGCCCGGTTTTAACCACCCAACCATTACCAACTTCATTGCCAAGTTCAACTGCCTTTTTAACCGCTTGGCTATCGCCGTTTACGACAAAAACATAAGAGTCACCAGACTGACTTCTGACAACCGCTGATTGGGGCACAATAAGATAGTCACGCGCTTCTGGAGCTGAAATATGCGCTCGCACGTACATACCTGCCAACAGTGTATTATCGGGGTTAGGAATAATTGCGCGTAAAGTGACAGTCCCCGTCGAACCTTCAACTTGGGTATCAACAAACTCTAAATGTCCTTCGTGCTCATAAGCGGTGCCATCCTCTAGGGTAATTAATACCGGCACTATGTGCTTCTTCCCCCGAACACTAAAAAATTCCTGCTTAAGTTTATACAGTGAAACCGATGATTTTTTCATATCGATATACACATTATCAGTCTGAATAATTGTAGTAATATAATCTGACTGGCCTGAGGTTAATAAAGAACCGTCAGACACTAAAGAGAACCCAGCTTGACCTGATATTGGCGCTTTGATTTGGGTATATGAAAGCTCTATATTGGCATAGTCTAATTCAGCCTGCCGAATGGCCACTTCTGCTTTTGCTTGTAAATACGAAGAGTTGGCGTCATCAACCTGCTCCTGACTCGTCAACTTTTGTTTCATCAGTTTGACATAACGATCTGCGCTTTTTTTACTGGTGACTTCATTGGCTAGCGCTTTCTTTAATTGAGCTTTGGCACTATTGACTGTGGATTGGTAACTAGTTGGGTCGATTTGAAATAACACATCACCCGCTTCAACAAAGCTACCCTCTTGGTATAGCCTACTTTGCACGATACCCGTGATCTGTGGGCGTACTTCAGCCTCTTTAAAAGCCGTGATACGACCAGGTAATTCACTCGTTAACCGTATATTGCTGTATTCCAACGTTAAAGTGTCAACATGCAAAGAAGCCTTTGGTTTCCCTGCGCCAATTGTTTGCTCGCCACACCCTAACAGCCCCAATGGCAGAAAGAGCAATAATTGGTACTTTAGTGTATTAACAAAAGACATAGGAAACCTTTAGATACAGTTGTAATTATTTAGTTAACAATAGAGCATAGATTAAAACTGGACTAAAGGCGTTAAATCTTGTAGGTGAGCATTGGGGCTCATATTTGTTGGCAAAACTCTCCTTAACCTGCCTACCTTCATCCAAGCCACATCTTATTGAAACTTTGAAAAAACACACAACAACCAACTAGCAACCGATGAATAACCACAGCAAAACTCAACAACAACCAAGCCACAACATAACCTGTGGTTAGTATTATCAAAGACAGCGACAAGCTCTTTTACTGATGCATATTTGAGCAACCAACATCATTTACTGCTATTCACCCAACAAACGCTATAGGGACTGCCTTGGTAAAATGCTAGTCTTGCAACCGTTTTATTGCCCCTGATTAAAAGGGGCCAGATAAAACACCTCATCAACAATCGATGTGACTTTAACTCGCACATTAATCGCATTAGGACTTTATGAAAAAGCTTTTACTCATTTGGCTGTTCCCGGCTTATTTATTTGCACAACCTAGCGAGGTTATGCCGATTAAATCACTACCTGTTGGCCTTGATTTACCGTTTTTTGCTGACAAAGAGCAAGCCAAAGTGCGGGTAAGTGAATACCAAACAGCAATTGATAATATTGATGAAAATTTAGATAACTGCATCCAACAGTGTGAGTCGTTAACACTGCAAAAGCAGCAATATACCAAAGCATTAAAAGACCATTCGACTAAAAACGGTTTACCGCTGTTTTCTATTTTAGGTGGGCCTGGCTATATGCCAGAAACAGGGCTGATGCTCGCGGCTGGTGCTCTATATTCATTTTCTACCAACAGAGAGCAGCAAGCACTGCAACGCTCTAGTTTCACATTAGTGGCCATTACCAATGAGCTAGAAGATGGCGTAGGGCTGGGGCTACGGTCAAAACAAAACCTATTTTTCGATGATAATGCGACCCGCTATATTGGTAACCTCACCATGGGTAAACAAAATGAGTATTATTGGGGTATTGGTTATGATGCAGGAAAAGCACAAGAGTCATCTAATGATCTGTTGTTTGAGTATAACTTTATCAACTATGAAGGTAACCTAACCTTCGAAAACCGCTATGGGTTCTATATTGGCCCCGCGCTAAGAATTAAATATTACCAACCAGATCAAGATTCATTACCTCAAACGGCAATTGATGACCCCAACTTTCAAGCTTTTAAAGACAAACCATTGTCACTGGGCTTAGGTGTGGTACTTGAAAAAGATACGCGAGACTTTTCGGTCAACGCTTGGAGTGGTCAGTTTTTAAGTTTCGAATATATTGCCCATTCGAAAAAAATAGGCAGTGACAACGACTATCAAAAGATCGCCTTAGACTACCGTTACTATTACTCTTTTGCAGCAGGACAAGTTTTAGCTTTTTATAACGCCTTCCAGTGGAGCGAAGGTGACACTCCTTATTATGATATGCCAACATTAGGCGGACAAGACTCTCTGCGGGGGGTGTATAAAGGTCATTACCGTGACAACAACACCATCGAAAATAGTGTTGAATATCGTCATACTTTTAAAAATAGCAGTGGTGAGTTAACTAAACACGGAATGACCATTTTTACCGGTATAGGTTCGGTAGCAGACAGCCCAAATCAATTATATGAAAACATTATTCACAGTTATGGCGTAGGTTACCGCTATGAAGTACAACCCCGCATGAATGTCAGAGTCGATTACGGCAGAAACTCAACTGAAAGTGGTTTCTACTTGACCTTTAATGAGGCATTTTAACTCCAGTTAATAACCACTAATATTGATACTGAGGTCACTCTCAGTATCAAAAAAACATATTCTACAATTATCAAAACAATCACGAATACAATTGAGCAACTGCAACAACCACTATTTTTGAAGTATTGATATTTATATAATAGTACTTGACTCCCATTCTTGTTGAATATGCTTTTGCAGTTCACTAATAAACACATCAACTCTTGGCAAACGAAATTGACGTGAAAGGTATACAGTGTATACATTATTCGCATCATAAATTAAGCCGTCGAACAGAATTTTATAACGGTCTGCAGGTAACTTTTTTAATAAACCTTCTGGTAAACAAGCCACCCCTTTATTAGCTAACATCATTTGTGCTAAAGCTTCTGGTGAGTCAGAAGAAGCATAACTGTTAATATGAATAATATTGCTTTGTTCGCAGCCTGAATTCCAGCTTAACTCTTCTTTTTTTACATTTGAATGCAGTAATGATAGAAATGGTAATTGTGTTAAAGCCTCTGGTGACTTCGGCTCGCCATGCAATGCAATAAAGTCGTTACCTGCACAAAAGTACCTTTTTGAACGGTACAATTTTTTAACGATAAGCGATTCATCTTTAGGTAAATTAGGACTTATGGCGACATCGAAATCGAGTAACTCATTAATTTGTCTTCCTTGTCGACTTTGAATATGCAAATGTATGTTTGGATACTTTTCTTGAAACGAAATTAAAAAATCATCAGCCAATAAATTTAAAAAAGCGCTCGGGATCACCAAGCGTATTGCGCCGCTCATACTGTCATCCTGGCAACTGATCTGTGAGCGGATAACATTCATTTCATTCGTTATAACGGTTGATCTTTCAAGTAACATCTCACCTTGCGGAGTTAAGGACATTTTTTTGCCACCGCGATGAAACAAAGCCGCGCCAAGCTCTTGTTCTAAAATTTTTATCTTTCGACTGACTGATGATGAAGGAACGTCAATGATATCGGCAGTGTTAGTTACGTTCAGTGTTTTTGCCAGCACTTGAAAAATCTCTAAAGCATTTAAATCCATAACATGTCGCTCTATACAACAAAGACAATATCAGCATAACAAATTGCTTGTTTTACTATTAAGACAAGTTCGTTGTTTTGGCTAATAAAACAAATTCAAGTCACATTTCAGCTGTTTTAACAAAATGTAGGTAATGCACATATTTATATAAAGTTGGATCTATCGCTCTTAAATTTGCTTTTTAAATAGATTGCATTTGATAAGTATATCAAGCTAATCCATAAACTGTGATTTATGGATTACTTTTTAACATTCACAGTGGCATATTACATCCCATTATCTGGCGAGATCCCCACTCAATAATTAGGTAGTCTTTATCTCGAAAATACTCTATTTGTTAACGAGGTAAGACCCATGAAAAAATCTACCCCATTAAAGTTATCATTACTCAGTTTACTTGTTTGTGGTATTGCAAATGCAGGTTCTTTTCCACCAGCGCCCGCCTTTGGCGAATTAGGTGCCGTGGTTATCGACCCATACCGTCTATCTCCTTTGACGGCGCTTATTGGCTTAGATAGCCATACTGTAAGCGATGTGCATGTTATGGTTCACGGTAAAGGCAAAGATGGCGTTGATATTAATTATGATGTCAGTAATACCTCGGTTAACACTCACGATGGGATCCCTGTGTGGGGCCTTTATAGTGATCATGCCAATAAAGTCACAGTCAAGTTTAAAAAAGACGGTAAGTCTTTCAGTGAAGATTATACAATTATTACTAATGCTGTATCTAACCCATATATAGACAGTCGTAACATTACTGCTTTACCGCAGGTGAAAGTGACTACCGTTGACCAAAAATTTAAAGATAGACTGTATTTAGTCAACTCAAATACCTACAGTGCCGATGGTGCCAATTTAAACTGGGCGACACCTAAACCCATTGGAGCTAAGTTTACAGATCCCGCTCCAGCGGGCGGTGCAATGCCGTTTGACATGCCCCCTTTAACGTATGTTGTCGATACTAAGGGAGAAATCCGTTGGTGGATGAATTCTGAAAACTTCTACGATGGATTTGATATTGACGCCAATAAACGTGGTTCACTAACAGGGCTTAATCTGACCAAGCAAGGGACTTATACTTTTGTTATGGGTCAAAGCTATGGCGAGTTTGATTTGATGGGCCGCATGACTAAATCCCGCTTACCTCGTGGTTATATCGATGCTTCCCATGAGATAAATCAAACAGATAAAGGTAATTACCTGATCCGGGCCGCGAAACAAAACTATAAACGTGCAGATGGCTCTTACGTTAACACGGTACGTGACCACATTATTGAAGTCACACCAGGTGGCGACGTTGTCGATGTGTGGGACCTCAATAAAATTCTCGATAACACACGCGAAGATGTATTGCTGGCACTAGATGCGGGCGCTGTTTGTATGAATGTTGATGTGAACGCACAAGGGAAAACTGTTGAAGTTGAGCAAAATGCGCCCTTTGGTGATCTTGTCGGGGTTGGAGCTGGTCGTAACTGGGCTCATGTAAACTCTGTTGAATACGACGCCAGTGATGACTCTATAATTTTGTCAGTCCGTCATCAGGGTGTAGTTAAGATCAGTCGTGACAAACAAATTAAGTGGATTTTGTCGCCTAATGTTGGTTGGGGCAAGTTAGCCAATAAGGTATTAACCCCTGTCGACAGTAAAGGACGCAAACTGAACTGTAATGGTGTGAGGTGTGAAGGTACTGACTTTGATTGGTCGTTCTCACAACATGATGCCAAACTTAGCAGTAAAGGGACGTTAACTGTCTACGATAACGGTGGAACCCGTGGGTACGAACAACCAGCTCTAAAATCAATGAAGTACTCACGATTCGTCGAGTACAAGATTAACGAGAAGAAAGGCACCGTAGAACAGGTATGGGAATATGGTAAGGAACGCGGCTTTGCATGGTTCTCACCCATCACTTCTAATACCGAGTATCGAGCTGACCGTGACACCATGTTTGGTTTTGGTGGTTCAGTTAATATCTTCAAAAAAGAAGGCACTATAGGTCGTATTAGCGAAATTGATTACAAAACCAAGCAGGTCAAAGTTGAGATAGACGTCATCAACGACAAAGCCCATGCACCACACTACCGCGCCCTTATTGTAGAGCCAAACAGCCTATTTAACTTCTAGCCTAGAGCAACGGCTCGTTAGATAACACATTTAATTTTGTGGCGTAGCAATACGCCACCTTTTCTGAGTAAACTAAATATGAAAAAAATTGCCCTACTCTTAATGACACTTGCACCACTTTCTATGGCCCAGGCTGAAGTATTAAAACAAAATACATCCGTGGGGATAGGATACCGCGCCAATATTGGTTCAGCAGTTGAAGATGATTCCAATATGAATGAATATTTAGTGCTGAAAGCCAAGCACAAAACGATTACCGACTGGGGTTCAATTACCATAGCCGGTCGTATGGAAAACCCATTTGGGCTGACAGCTGAAAAACCGAGTGGCAAAGATGCTGCTATTGCTTACAAAACGTTTATTGATACTTACTACAACCTTGGCAGCACTAACATTCAATTTTGGTGGAATGAATTTTCGGTGAGTAACCAAAATATTGGTGAGTTTACCAATGCGATAGGTTTTGCTTATGCGCCTAAATTAGGTAAATTAAAAGCAAAAATAGCTGTTGCAGCCCCCTATACGGTTTCCCATTCTCCACTGCGCAATTACGATGGTATGCTTAGTGCGGCCATGACGAGAGTCGAAGCGGCCTACCCCATTGCTAAAGGCGCCGTTGTTTTTGGAATGCTAGACTCAAATTGGGATCGTAAAGATGGATACCGTGAAACCTTTGGTTACGGCGAAACACATGGACACCATTTGGTTATTGGTGGTAATTATAAAATCAGTCAATCTTTCAAAATTGCCTTGCTTTACCACAATTATCAAAGTTGGGGTGGATATGCACAAGATGGTCAGGTCATTGAAACCTCAATTAACTACGTCTTTTAAACAGCCAATCAGTTTACCTTAACTCCAAAAGGCTCAAGTCTTGCTAACATGTATAGCGTGCTATTAAGTACGGCATCACCTTT
The DNA here is from genome assembly GCF_033180165.1 of Shewanella youngdeokensis. Lineage (GTDB taxonomy): Bacteria > Pseudomonadota > Gammaproteobacteria > Enterobacterales > Shewanellaceae > Shewanella > Shewanella youngdeokensis. Next base: position 1,787,069 of record NZ_CP136522.1, on the reverse strand, counting down.
AAACCAATAGGTAAAGGTGATGCTATTAATAATTGGAGAATGCAGCAAATTTATTCGCTAACCTTTCACCTATGTGTAATCACTTACCTTGTACCACATGAACTTGCCATATTAGGTTTAAAGCTAACATCAACACTACAAAACATTTGAATAACGCCGTCACCGAATCAATTATTTCTCGCATCCATAACATATCAATTGCGTCCGCCCACAAGTCATAATAACTGAGCAGCCTAAACAGAAAGGCAAAAGTGACTTTTAATCACGGCTAACAGTTTTACTTGGTCGTAATACAATAAGCTGATCAAAGTCACATATATATAAGTCGTATATTTAAACAAAATGATGTTTTACATCAACATTGATGGAGATCAGTACTGGCTGCAATCAAAACGCTACAGTTGCAATTGTAATACAACATATAGCACTAAAAATCATGCCATATACCATCAGATAATTGGCATAACGAAGTTCGCCCAGCATAAGTATTGCTGTTGATTATATCAAGAACGATGAAACTTAAGACTATAGGTTACATTTAAAATAAATAGCCTTAGACATAACTTAATTAGCGACACAAATATCAAGACCTATAAAACTATGAATACATAATTATAAACTGTACGAGTTAGCTTAATTTTTATTGATTAAGTTAACCCATACTTAATGAAACAGGATGTCATTAATGAACAGATATATATTAAGTACGATTACACTCACAGTCACCGCTTTAACCTGTATAGCAGCAGTGCAAGCTGAAGTCTTAAAGCAATCTACTAGTCTAGGCACTGGTTATCGTTTACAAATTGGTGACGATTCAGAAGCATCAAATCAATTTAGCTTTTTAAGCCTCGCCCTCAATCACACTACTGTTGCCGACTGGGGTTCGATTAAAGTAAAAGGAAAAATGGAAAATGTGTTTCAGCTAGAGGATGAAGATAGACGCGGCAATGAAGCCAATGTTATCTATAAAACATTTGTCGATACCTACTACAATATCTCAGATACTGGAATTCAAGCGTGGTGGAATGAGTTTTCCAGAGCAAACCAAAAACTGTCTGAATTCTCAAACGGCCTAGGTCTCGCGTACCCGATGAAGCTGGGAGCATTAAAAGTCACTACCGGAGTAGCAGCGGCCTACTCAGTAGCGAACTCTCCAACAAAAGCAGATTCTGATGGTAACGGACGCTTTGTTGGTTACGCCTTTACGACCACACGTATGAATCTAAGCTACCCAATCAATAATAACCTCACTGCAATAGCACTGTGGGAGGCGCGATGGGACAGAGATGAAGACTTTAAAGCAATTTTTAAGTGGGACGAAAGTAGTGGGCACCATGCATCAACAGGCTTAAAATACAAATTCTCTAAAAAAATGTCTGCTAAAGCGGTTTACCATTATAAAGTTGATTGGGGTGGATATGATGAAGATGGACAATCTCTCGATGTCAGTTTCGGTTATAAATTTTAAACTGTAGCAACTGAGCTTTAATAATTCGCTTTATCAATATTTATAGCGGCACAACTCAGCGCCAAAAAACGGAAAGCTATGCGTTTATCAGACGGTAGCTTCCCGATTTGAAACACGCTATTCATTCTGCATATAACAGCCAAAACGAAAAAAGCCCCATCTTTCGATGAGGCTTTAATCTTTGTGTTGGCGGAGTGGACGGGACTCGAACCCGCGACCCCCGGCGTGACAGGCCGGTATTCTAACCAACTGAACTACCACTCCTAAACTATCATTAAACTCGCTAGCGAATTTAATACTGCCTGTTATGTCACTAACAAACAGATAAAAATTTAGCACTTGATTGGCGGAGCGGACGGGACTCGAACCCGCGACCCCCGGCGTGACAGGCCGGTATTCTAACCAACTGAACTACCGCTCCTCATCAAGTGCCGACGATAATACTTACCCAACTAAAGTCCGTCAATCACTTTTTACTACAAATGCTATCGTTTAGCCAAAAAACGAACAACCTCGTCTTCTACTGGCTAAATGTTCTGCGTTTTATCGACATCCGGTGTTTGGTTATCATTATCTTCTGGCATTGTTAGGTCAATTTCATCTAACTGGATCTCGTCTTGCTCTTGTGACTCTTTATCGATTCTCGCTTGCGTTGCTGCTAGCGCTTTTTTTAAGTTACTGCGTTTTCGAATAAACAATAGACATGCAATGCCGAGTGTAAATATGAGCGCGTTAACCGTAATAAGCCAGAAAATGGCGTTCTGTTTAGCGCTTTCTTCCTCTTGTTTGGCTTTAATCGCCGCCTTTGCAGCAAGCTCTTCAGCCGTTGGCGCTGGCGCAGGTGGTTCAACATAATTAAAAAACTGCTCGGGTAAGCTAAGTACTATCTCTCTGCCGCCCAGAGTCGTACTCACGGCAGTTAACTTAATTCGGTAACTACCATAATCAGTTACTTTCGCTAAATGAAATAGGCTTTCAGCCTGCTCAATATCTGACACCACAAAAGGTAAACGCATGCCTCCAGGGCCTGTGAGTTCGGCATTAATATGCGTCTCAGATAACACCAATTGGCTGTCATCAACGTTAATCTTTAAGTCCCACTCGCCTGGCGCCGTAGTCAGTGGTTCAGCCACATCAACACGAATGGGCCGCCTCGATAGCCTCAATGATTTGCTATATGTACGTTCTAACACTTCATTTCCAGCTTTCAAATGCAGTGTATAGCCACCCCACGGCTGATTTAAGTCAAGTTCGCTGGTAAACACTCCATCATCAGGCCGCTCATCGAGTTCTTCGCCATGATCACGATACGTACCCACTACAATGGTGCCTGCGGTAAAGTTTTCATCGTCAGCATTATTATCACTCACAAACTTTGCAGTCCAACTCATTAAATAGTCAAGACCACGCAAACGTACCTTTTGCTCGTCACCTAGTAATCTCGCGGTAAGTTTGATGCGTTCGCCTTGAAATATGGGCTGGGGGAATGGGTCCACATCTATGGATAGTTTTGATACTTTGTCGATAACAGAGCCTTCAACCACTTTACCCAATAATTGCCAAGGGCCTGGCGTAGGCTTATCAATAATGATCATATCGCCTGTTAAGCCATCCATCCACTTTACATGTTCAGGATGCCTATCAACATACCATTTGCTTCCATCTGGCTGGATGATGATAACCGGAGCACTGCCGTAATCACGCTGAATAAGCAGCGTGACACTGTCAACCATATGGTCAATTCTAAACCGGTTTTTTAGCTCTGTAGCTTGATTTGAAAGTACGACTTGAGCAACAGCGCAGTGACCTAGCATCAACCACACTGCCGCAATACAAACTGTTACGCATTTAATCATAAAAAGAGGTCTATCCCCGCCAGATGCATTGTCCAGATTTGGCAACCAAATCAAGTCGTTCTTCATGTCTTAGTAATTCATCGGCCGATGCACGAATCACTTTAGTTTTTGCACGGCCTTCAGCAAGTTTATTGATCCCTCCGCCCTCTTGACCAGCAATTTCACTTGAAAGGCTCAAGCTAGTCTGCCCACCCGTCATCATTAAATAGACGTCGGCTAAAATTTCAGCATCGAGTAACGCGCCATGTAAATCACGACGAGAGTTGTCTATTCCATAACGTTTACAAAGGGCATCAAGGTTATTTTTTTGGCCAGGATGCAAAAATTTTGCTATTGCGAGTGAATCCAGAACTTGGCAAATAGACTCTGTTTTCGGCCCAATAGGCTGCAGCATCGAAAACTCATGATCCATAAAGCTAATATCGAAGTTCGCGTTATGAGCCACAATTTCTGCGCCATCAATAAACTCAATAAAACTCTTCGATATTTGATGAAACTTAGGTTTGTCGGCTACAAATTCATTGGTGATCCCATGAACCTCAATCGCCTCGTCGTCAATAGGCTGTAACGGATTGATATATTCATGGTAATGACGACCCGTTAACTTACGATTGATCACTTCAACACAACCAATCTCAATAATGCGGTGACCAAGATAAATAGGGCCACTTGCTTGGTTCATACCGGTGGTTTCGGTATCTAGAATAATCTGACGTTTAGCGCTTGAAATTATATTCATGTGAATTAATGCATTTCTCAGTTAAATTTTTTGGGTATACTCGCCCAGCATTTAAGCTATGGTATCAATTTGATGACTGGACTGAAACAGATCTCTATCTTCACCGATGGTTCGTGCCTAGGAAACCCTGGGCCTGGGGGCTACGGAATTGTAATGAAATACAAAAAGCAAACCAAAGAGCTTGCTGATGGTTTTGCCCTTACGACTAACAATCGGATGGAGATGCTTGCGCCTATTGTCGCATTAGAAGCATTAAAAGTCCCATGCCAAGTAATATTAACCAGCGATAGTCAATACATGCGCCAAGGCATCACACAATGGATCCATGGCTGGAAACGTAATGGCTGGGTTACATCAACCAAACAACCAGTTAAAAATGTTGATTTATGGCAACGACTTGATGCTGTCAGTCAATTACACAAAATTGACTGGCGCTGGGTAAAGGGACATGCTGGCCATGTTGAGAACGAACGCTGTGATGATTTAGCAAGACAAGCGGCAGAAAAAAAGCCCAGCCAAGAAGATGCTGGATATTTAGCGCAACAAGCCTAGTTATAAGTGTCCAGTGCTTTGCGTTAAATATGTCGTTTATTGGCGTTAAATAAACTCTCCGCTTTGGGCTATACCTACTGGCTCCCCCAAATGGCCAAACACGACAGGATTAGGTCGCCCTCAACATCATTTTAAGGCTGATTTATATCTTAGGCAGCTCAACACGGTGTTCAGTCCGGCCGGCGCTCGGCGCTGTAGACCACTTAGCTTGCTTAACCTTGCGCCTTTCTCGCAGAGGCGTTAGCGGAGATTCCAGTTTTCTTGCCACCAAAATATATAGGCTACCAGCGCTGGGTAACCACGACTTCAACGCGTGCGACCAAATACTTTCGGTGTTGACGTCATTAAGTAAATGATGGTGTAACAAACGCTCATCGGCAACAACTTGATAGCCGAGTAATCCGAGCCAATCTTTAACTCGTGAGGGCATGAAAAAACGCCCATTCCACGGGATCTCTTGTTGGTATTTTGGCAAGATTTTACCCATGAACATCGGACTCAACGGGTTAAACCCTGTAATCACCAGGTGACCACCAGCAATTAGCACACGGTCGACTTCACGTAACAGACGATATGGATCGGCTTCAAACTCAAGTAAAAAGTTCATCACCACGGCATCAACACAGCTATTTTGGATTGGCAGTTGATGATAGTCCGCAACAATATCCGCTTCGGGAGCATCATACAAAGAGTATAGGCTGTTAATCCCTACCCCCGTTTTATCTATTTTGGCACTGAGAGGTCCAAGGTTCAGCATGTAATAACCAAACAATCGTGGCCACCAAGCAAACAATGTAGCTTCAATGCTTTCACGCATCACAACGCCATTGGGTAATTCAGACCAATGATACGGTTTTAGAGGAATACCTGTATGAGTCAAAGCCTTCTCCTGATCAGCTGAAGCTCTACTTTAATAACGAAAGCGGTATACAAGCAATAGCTTTGCTAAGTAAACTTGTTTTAGTGCTCAAATTATTAGGATTAACTATGTTAACTGTTACGCCACTTACCGCCTTTAATGATAACTACATCTGGGCACTGCAAACATCACAAAACCACGGCGCATACGTGGTTGATCCGGGTGATGCTAATGTGGTTATCGATTTTCTAAAAACAAACCAGCTACCATTACTTGGTGTGCTAATCACCCATCATCACCATGACCACACTGGCGGTATTGCACAATTACTACAGCATTACGGTATTGATACACCGGTTTATGGACCGCAAATAGAAAACATTAACGGAGTAAACCAACCAGTTAGCGCCACTAAATCAGTGTTATTGAAAAACATAGACCTTAATGCAGAAATCATTGAAGTGCCAGGGCATACGCTTGGTCATGTTGCTTACTTAATTGACAATATATTGTTTTGCGGAGACACGCTATTTAGTGCAGGCTGTGGCCGCTTATTTGAGGGAACTGCCACACAAATGCAGCAATCACTCGCCCTGTTGAGTGACCTTCCCGAAAGCACCAAAGTTTACTGCACTCACGAATATACATTAGCCAATTTAGCCTTTGCCAATGTGGTCGAGCCAAACAACGCAGAACTGATCCGTTATACCCAGCAAGCCCAGCAATTAAGAGCCAATAAAAAGCCAACTTTACCGTCATCAATCGGGGTTGAAAAAGCAATTAACCCTTTTTTACGGACTCATACGCAAGTATTGCAAAAAACAATATCTGAGCAATTCCAACAACCTATCAATAATAGTGCCAAAACCTTTGCTCTTCTGCGCAAATGGAAAGACAATTTCTAATAAATAAACTACAATAGCTCGCTAATCGAGCACGACCAAACCAGATAAAGTCTGGTTTTTTTGTGCCTAAATAGAGGACTGACATTTTACATGCGCGTACCCATTTTATTTGTCGCAGGGGGATTTGCCCTGCTGACAGGTTGTCAAAACTTAGGCAACCAACCAACGACTAAAACGCCAGAAACTGCGCCACAAGTGGTAGAGGAAGTAGTTGTAGCTCCCGTTATCGCCGAAGAGATCCAGCCTGTTGAGATCACCGATATTTGGCAACGGATCCGTCTCAATATGCAGATGGACGTTCCCGATGAAAAGTTAGTCAGACAATACCGTGATTGGTACATCAAACACCCACAGCATTTAGAACGCGTATCTGAACGTGCAACACCGTTTATGTTCTTAATTGTAGAAGAGTTAGAAAAGCGTAATTTACCAATTGAACTCGCCCTACTGCCGATTGTAGAAAGCGCATTTGACCCTTTCGCCTATTCACATGGCGCCGCTTCAGGGTTATGGCAATTTACCTCGCCAATGGCACGTCACTTTGGCCTGCAAATGAACTGGTGGTATGACGGACGACGCGACGTACCAGCGGCAACTATTGCGGCCTTAGACATGCTTGAATACCTTTATGGCAAAACGGGACAAAACTGGTTATATGCAATAGCTGCATATAACACCGGTGAAGGTCGTGTCATTAACGCCGCAAAACGTAATAAAAGTAAAGGCATCGCAACTGACTTTTGGCACTTAAACCTGCCTCGTGAAACTGAGCGTTATGTACCGCAACTATTGGCTCTTGCAGATGTAATCAAGCATGCCGATAAATACGGAATAACCTTAACGCCGATCAGTAATAAAGCCAAAATTGAAGTGGTTGAAGTCGGTAGTCAAATTGATCTCGCGTTAGCGGCTGAGCTGGCAAACATGACAACGTCTGAGTTACACCAACTCAACCCAGGCTTTAACCGTTGGGCAACAGCTCCTGAAGGGCCGCACTCTTTAGTGTTACCCATTGATAAAGCTGCGGCGTTTAAAGTTGCACTTAATAACACCAAAACAAGCGACAGACTTAATTGGGAACGTTATAAGATAAAATCGGGTGACAGTTTAGGTGTAATCGCCAAACGTTATCGCACCTCGGTTTCAGCAATAAAGTCAGTAAATAACATTAAAGGCAACACTATTGTTGCAGGCAAATATCTACTGATCCCTGTTGCTGCTAAAAACTTAGATGAGTATTTGTTATCAGCCGAGCAGCGCAAAAGTCGTAAACAAGACAAGAGCCGAGGCCAACAAAAGCTGACCTACAAAGTAAAGTCTGGCGACTCACTGTGGAAAATAGCTAAGCAACATAAAGTCAAAACATCACAGTTGGCTAGCTGGAATAGTATGGCGCCCAAAGATCCACTACAAATTGGCCAAAAACTGGTTATTTGGACAGGTAAAAGCACCACAACGAAACAAAGTTTGACCGAAGTATTACGTACGGTTAATTATAAAGTGCGCAATGGTGATTCACTCGCCAGAATTGCGAACAAATTTAACGTGACGGTAAGTGATCTTGTGCGTTGGAACGCGCTTGAAAAAAGCAAATATATTCAACCAGGCCAAACGCTCAAGCTATACGTTGACATGACAAAAGTCAGAGCTTAATTAAATTTATACTATTGATTTTTAACAATAAAAAATGCCGACAAGCTAAGCTTGCCGGCATTTTTTTTAATCCAATTTAGTTAATCAATATCTTGCATCGGCCACAACACGATGTGATCTTCGATTTCGCGCACTTTTGTTTCGCAAACCACTTTGCCAGCTACAGACATACCCGCTAGGATCATCGCTTCTTTTGAGCCCGTAATAAGCGGGTGCCAACTTGGCAACGTTCGGCCTTCATTTAAACGCCGGTAAGCGCAGCTATCTGGCAGCCACGTAAGTTCTACCAAGTTTTCTAACGTCACTTTTGTACAAGATGGTACAAAACTGAAACGCTGTTGATAATTTTGGCAATGGCCCAGTTTTGAGTCTAACAGCTTACAGCCTGCATTTGTGTAATAGAGCTCTTCGGTATCATCGTCTATTAACTTATTAAGGCAACATTTGCCACAACCATCACATAATGATTCCCACTCAGTGGTGCTCATTTCTGCCAGTGTTTTTTCATTCCAAAATGCCATACTAAAACTACTTTATCTATATGTGCTTCAAAAGGTATTGTGCACTAGCGCTCGGTTGCACAGCACTAGTGAACGATATAAAGGTATTGAGGGAAGGCAAAAAATGCAGATGAATGACCCGCGCCCAAGCTGTCGCAGGTTACCAATTTGTCGCTCCCCTTTTTGAGGTAAATACTAATCAGGGTTATAGCCGATCTCTTTTTTATGCTCTTCTAATAAATCGACCACTGGAGGAGGCAGTTGCAAATAATAACCTTTGTCCATCAAATCAGTTTTCACCTTGTTGATATCGGCAAAACCTAAATGGTCACGCTTATTAATCGGTAGCAGCATCACCAACTTTGGTTCACCAAACATTTTCATCAACGCTTCAGGAACACGTTCAAATTCATTACGTTTTTCAACAAAAAGGTAGCTATCAGCTTTTCTTAAACTTTTATATACAGCACAGATCATATACGACTCAATTTCCAGACTATTCAACTTGCCAGCTTATGCTGCACACTATAACATGCTCTGTTAGGAATTTAATGGATATCAGCGCTACGCTGAACTTTTTCTAGAGAGTTATACAGGAATGCAAACACCCAGCCTCGAATTAAAAGGCTCCTCTTTTACTCTCTCGGTTCTGCATATCAATAGTCAAGATATGGCAGTTATCGCAGCGGAGTTAGATAGTAAGCTTGCTATTGCGCCTCAATTTTTTATTGGTGCCCCCTTGGTGGTTAACTTAAGTGCAATTAAAAACAGTGACTTTGACCTGGCCAGTTTAAAGAATATTTTAACCAGCCGACAACTAATCATTGTAGGGATCACCAGTGCTCTTCCTGAAATATGTTTAATAGCCAAATCAATCGGCTTAGCCATTATAAAATCAGGGAAAGCGGCTTCAAATCAGCCTCAAATGCCTAAGACAACCAAAATCGTCAAACAAAATATTCGTTCTGGCCAACAGGTTTACGCTAAGAATGGTGATTTGATTGTGATTGGTGCTGTAGGTAATGGTGCAGAAGTAATAGCAGATGGTAGCATTCACATTTATGGCACACTGCGTGGTAAAGCAATGGCTGGTGCTGCCGGTGACAAGAACGCCGTAATAATGGCACAAAAAATTGAAGCCGAATTGGTATCTATTGCAGGTCAATACTGGTTGACGGAAAATCTTCAGCAAAACGGAGCCGCTACAAGCGGTTGTATTCGCCTCGAAGGCGAGTCGCTTACGGTTGAATCATTGCCTCTGTAAGAGCGCAAATAAAAGGAATAGTAAATGGCGCAAATTATTGTTGTCACATCAGGAAAAGGCGGAGTTGGGAAAACAACCTCAAGTGCAGCTATTGCAACAGGTCTTGCACTAAAAGGTCACAAGACTGTTGTCATCGATTTTGATATTGGTCTACGTAATCTAGATCTAATTATGGGCTGTGAACGACGTGTCGTTTATGACTTTGTGAATGTGATTAATGGCGAAGCTAATCTTAATCAAGCACTGATTAAAGATAAGCGTTGCCCTAAATTGTATGTGTTACCCGCTTCTCAAACACGTGACAAAGATGCGTTAACTAAAGAGGGTGTGGGCACTGTACTTGATAATCTTGCAAAAGATTTCGAATACATCATTTGTGACTCCCCTGCGGGTATTGAAACTGGCGCAATGATGGCACTGTATTTTGCAGATGTTGCCATTGTTACCACAAACCCAGAAGTGAGCTCAGTTCGAGATTCAGACCGTATTTTAGGCATGCTGCAAAGTAAATCTAAACGCGCTGAAGAAGGCCTTGAGCCAGTAAAAGAGTACCTTTTGCTTACTCGTTATTCACCTGCTCGTGTCACCACCGGTGAAATGCTCAGTGTAGAAGATGTCGAAGAGATCCTCGCCATTCCGCTGTTAGGTGTTATTCCTGAATCACAAGCTGTATTAAAAGCTTCTAATTCTGGTATACCTGTTATTATAGATGAAGAGAGTGATGCTGGCATGGCTTACAGTGATGCTGTTGAGCGATTACTAGGTGAAGAACTCCCATTCCGATTTCTTACTGTAGAGAAGAAAGGTTTCTTAAAACGAATTTTTGGTAGCTAACTATGTCATTACTTGATTATTTTAAAACAAAGAAAAAACCGAGTACTGCAGCAACGGCTAAAGAACGACTGCAGATTATTGTTGCCCACCAACGTGGTGAACGTGATGCTCCTGATTATTTCCCGCAAATGAAGCAGGAAATTATCGCGGTGATCCGCAAATATGTTCAAGTCGGAGCTGACCAAGTATCAGTACAAATTGATCAAAATGATGAAAATTTGTCAGTGCTTGAACTCAATGTGACCTTGCCTGAGTAAGTGTAACAAGGGTAAACACCACTGCTGGATTATCAACAGCTAAATTGACAGTGTTTTACCCCTTGAGTCAGCATAAAAATGCCCGCTAATTGCGGGCATTTTTGTTTTCACTAGCAGTACCGCTAATGCCAAGATCGGGGATTAAGCTTTATAAGTTTAGTGCGTTTAATGCATCACTCACAATTGTTTGACGCCAGCCCTTTAGTACTAACGGCAACTCACCTTTTTTCCCGTCCCATACCCACTGTAAATACTCATGGATAAATTTCTTTGACCCAAGTAATTCAATGGGTACATTTTGGGCTTCAGCTTGTTCAACAAGGCATTGCTTGATACTTTTGAAAGTCGCTTTATAGCCAGTTTTAAGCGCGAGTACATCCAGTGGCTTAGGTAAGTCTTCATAGTCAACTGACGCGATAATTTTAATCAGATCTTTACCATGAATACGTCTTTCCTGTTCGGTTAACTCCGACATTTTATATAGGTCATTAACGCTCGTTGGCATTTTTTTGGCTAAAGCGACCAAAGCATGATCTTTAACGACAAAGCCAAGCGCAAGATCTTTAACTAAAGCCCGCTTTAAACGCCAATCAGCTAGCGCTTTTAACACCGCTAGTTGCCGAGGCAGTAACTGGTACGCATTTTTTACTTTAAGGTAGGCAATATCTGGATTAGGTGCATCGAGTCGACCTTGAGTCATACGCTCACCATCTTCATAAACCCAGTCTAATCGTCCAAGACTCTCTAGTTTTTCAACCAATTGAGGGTAAAGTTCATACAAGTAATATACGTCGTTAGCAGCGTATTCTAGTTGAGCATCCGTTAAAGGTCGCTTGAGCCAATCTGTACGTGACTCGCCTTTATCTAGCTTAATACCAAGTGTTTGTTCAACTAACTTTGCATAGCCTAATCCATGCCCCATACCACAAAGCCCCGCGGCAATTTGGCTATCAAACAGCCTAGTCGGCTGACATTGACCATTATTAGCAAAGACTTCTAAATCTTCACTACATGAATGCAGTAACTTCACAATATTGTCGTCAGTTAACAATGACCAAAACAAGCTAAGGTTGGTCACTGCCAGAGGATCAATCAGTGCTAACGTTTTACCATCATAAGCTTGGATAAGTCCGAGACGGGCGTAATAAGTACGCGTTCGCACAAACTCAGTATCAATTACGAGTAACTTAGCTTGACTGTATTGGGCTACGAGCGCTGCTAGGCTGGCATCATCGTCAATATATTGAAACGCTAACAAAGTCTTCTCCAAAATCTTTAAATAATTCGAACTTGGTCTTAGAATGCAAAAAGCCGGCATATGCCGGCTTTGTGAGATAAAAGTGGCAATCACCACCTTAGACTGAAAGTGCTAAACGTTCTTAGCTTCATCTCTCAATTCGCGACGCAGGATTTTACCTACATTCGATTTGGGTAATTCATCTCTAAATTCTACCAGTTTAGGGATTTTATATCCCGTCAAATGTTTGCGGCAATGCTTGATAACTTCCTCTTTGGTTAAAGATTTATCATTTGCAACAATAAATACTTTGACCAATTCGCCCGATGCAGCATTCGGTACACCTACAGCGGCGACTTCTAACACTTTACTGTGTAATGCAACAACCTCTTCAACCTCATTAGGGAAGACGTTGAAACCGGAAACCAAAATCATGTCTTTTTTACGATCGACAATATAGAGGTAACCTTTTTCATCCACATAACCAATATCACCTGTTGCCAAGTAGCCGTCACTATCGATAACTTTAGCTGTTTCTTCTGGTCGCTGCCAATAACCGAGCATAATTTGCGGTCCTTTAGCAAAGAGCTCTCCGGTTTCACCTTGCGCTAGCTCCTTACCTTCATCGTCACGAATTTGGATAGACGTGTTCGCCACAGGGAAGCCGATAGAGCCATTATAGCCTTCTGCTTCGTTATGTGGACAGCAAGAGACTAAAGGAGACGCTTCAGTTAAGCCATAGCCTTCAAATAAACAAGTATTAGTAATAGCTTGATACTGATCAGCCACAGAGCGCTGAACTGCCATGCCGCCGCCAATAGATAGCTTCAAATTTGAAAAATCTACTTTTTTGAAATCATCAGAATTAACTAATGCATTAAATAACGTATTTACGCCAGTCAACGCAGTAAACGGATACTTAGCAAGCTCACCGATAAAGGCAGGGAGATCTCGTGGATTGGTAATTAATAAATTATTCGAGCCTTTGTGTAAAAACAGCAGACAGTTAACCGTCAAAGCAAAAATATGATAAAGCGGTAACGCGGTTACCACTAATTCTTTGCCGTTTTTAAGTAACGAGCCATAAACTGCATCAGCCTGAAGTAAATTAGCCACTACATTGCCATGACTTAACATGGCACCTTTAGACACCCCAGTCGTACCGCCTGTATACTGTAAAAATGCTAAATCATTACTTTTAACAACAGGTTTTACATACTGTAATCGACGCCCTTTAGACAAGGTTTTACGCATCGAAATGGCATGTGGAAGGTGATACTTAGGTACCATTTTCTTCACGTATTTAACGACAAAGTTTACTAAGGTTCGTTTCGGAGCACTGAGCAAATCACCAAGCCCAGTTAAGATCACACTTTCAATAGGGGTATCGGCAACGACCTTTTCTAGTGTATGTGCAAAATTAGACACGACTACAATGGCTTTAGCACCAGAGTCGTTAAGCTGATGCTTTAGCTCTCTTGGAGTGTAAAGTGGATTAACATTCACAACGACCATGCCGGCACGTAATATACCGAACAATGCGATAGGATATTGCAGCAAGTTAGGCATCATAATGGCAACACGGTCACCTTTATTTAGCTTTAACTCATTTTGGAGATAGGCAGCAAATGCGCGACTACGCTCTTCCAATTTACGATACGTCAACATTGCACCCATATTGATGAATGCGGGCTGATCTGCATATTTAGATACCGATTGTTCTAATAGATCGACAAGTGATGCATATTGCTCAACGTCTATTTGAGACGGTATATCGTTTGGTAGATTATCAATCCAAATTGGGTCCACAAAAATCTCCTAAAATTTCCACTTCCAGTGAAAAAATACTGCAACGGTCGTTAGCAGCCTGCCAAATCAGCAAGCTAAACACAGTTATAATTTTATTTTTATCAGAAACGCGAACAAATCATACAAGCGTTTAAATTTTGATTATCATCACATAAATGATAACAAAATCCTAGTCTCTTTTGTTGTCTTTATCAGACAAGAAATGATCAATCGCAAATGACACCTCTGCTGCATTTCCCATATGCAGGTGGTGGTCCCCCGCGAGTTCTTTAAGCTCCAATCGATTAAACCAGCGTTTTGCAGTCGGTATTGCGCTACGCAGCTGAGAAAAACCCTGTTGGCCACAGATAATTAATGTCTCGACCTCATGAGCATGCATTAATGCATCAACTTGGGAGTAAGCCTGTCTTAATGGGGAATCTAATTTTAAGCGGGGATCACTGCGCCAGCATACTCCAGAATCGACTTTTTTCATATTACGTTCAGTAATAATTTCGCACCATGCCACATCTAACGCAGTTAGTTTATGCCGTGCATTGACAGCCACAGAAATGTCCCGATAAACGTTGGTATCATTTTGTTTAGATTGTAAATAACGTTGATGTGCTTCAAAACTATTGTTGAGTCTTTGCTTCGCTTTACTCTCTTTTTCGTACAAGGGTGACAAAGCTTCAATTAAGATCAATTTATCAACTTTGTTGGGAAAGGCCGCGGTATAAGCAGAGGCGATAATCCCCCCCATTGAATGCCCTAAAATAGCCACTGGTTGCTGATGCTCTGGCAGGGCAAGCAATAAGGCGTCTAAATCGTAGAGGTAATCAATCCAATGTAGCGGATAATGCCCTGGTCGATGTTCAGAAAAACCATGACCAGGCCAATCTATTGCCAATATTTGATAGTTAGATAAATGTTGGCTGAGAGGTAAAAAGCTATCGGCGTTGTCTAGCCAGCCATGCAACGCCAATATTAATGGTTTGTCCTGCGTACCCCATAATTTTGCTGTGAGCTTAATATGAGGTAGTTGAATTGATATTTCATTTGCTTGATCGCAGAACAGACTCATAATTTCCGTTATTTTTTGATGAATTTCAGTGTCATTCTATCGCTTTCACCTATCGCTAGATACTTTTCTTTGTCTTGTTCATCAAGCGCTAAACGTGGCGGTAAAGTCCATACTCCCTTAGGGTAATCCTTGGTATCTTTAGCGTTAGCATTGACCTCACTGCTCGCGACAAATGTAAAACCTGACTTTTCGGCCAACGCAATCATTTCAGCTTGATCCATATAGCCGGTCTTTGCATCCATTCCTGGATTAGCTCTATGTTCAACAATACCAAAAGTACCACCCGACTTAAGGACGTTATACGCCGATTTAAATACCGGCTCCAAATACCCTTTCATTGCCCAATTATGTAAATTTCTAAAGGTTAATACCACATCGGCGCTGCTATCATCACCCAAAGTATAATTCAGTGGTGGTTCAAACGTGACGGTGGTGGCATTACCCAGCTTAGTTTTGTTTTCACTTAACCATTGCTCAAATTTTCGTCCGGCTTTAGCCCGATATCCATTACGCTTTGCTTCATCAACAGGATTGCCGTCAAAATTTCCGCCTATGTAATGTCCCTTTTCTGCTAAATAGGGCGCGAGGATCTCAGCGTACCAACCACCACCTGGCCACAATTCGACCACGGTATCGGTGGGTTTAACATCAAAAAATTCCAACGTTTGCTTTGGGTGACGATATTGATCTCGCGCACTATTTTTTGCTGCTCGAAAATCACTACTAATAACAGTATCTAATGCTACATTTTCATGGGCGAATGCAGCATGACTAACTGCAAGTGAACTCAATAGACCAGTAAAGGCTAGGCTGACCGCAAGTGTGTTGATTTTCATTTAATATCTCCGTATATAAACTGGCTTCAACCTAGCAGCCAATTGCTCAAAATCCAAGCAAAAGCAACCGCGATTTATATTTGAGAACTAAAAACCAAAATTATGAAGATAAAGATGGGCTAGCGTTCGCATCAACTTTACGCCAGCAAAGTAGCAACATGCAGGCACTGGTAGCTAACCAACAAAGTACCCAAAACCACGCCGGCAGCCAGGTTTGTGCTGCAAGCATATTAGCGTCACCCTCATTTTGCAGACCAAAGAGCACCGTTGGACTGGCAAGCGCATTTAGCATGACCATTAATGCCATAATCCGTAAACTCGTGGCTAAAAAACGATTGAGCTTAAGCTTTAGCGGCAGCAAAAATAACAATGCTAACGACATTAATATAGATATGGTCAACACATCCCTAGCCCAGAGTAAAATGGTAATGATGACGCCAGTTCCCAATAAGCCAAAACTGAAGCGGATCCCTTTTTGCCAAGTGGCAAAAGTAAATATTAGGTAGCCCCATAAAGCCGCCCCAAAATAACCAGAAAAACCGATAGCTAACGGCCAACCTCCCTGACTAAAACACAGACCGGCACCATTAGGAAACAATTGGATATGACTAACTACACCACCACTAAACAGTGTGGCTAAGCCATGTGATAACTCATGAAAATAACTCTCAAGCCATTTAAAAGGCACACTAATAAAAGGCAATTTAGTCACTAAAAAAGCAACCAATAGCTCAATTAAAAAACGCGAACGGCTGGGAGTCCCCGAAGAGGGATTAGGCTGATAAGTACTAGAGTTAGGCATAGGTATCTATGCCGACCATCTGTTGGATCTCTTCTCTTTTGGCAGCATGTTGATTTGTTAAATATGCAGCAATTGCCCCACTTTGCCCACGCGTATCAGATTCATATTCAATATGGGCACCTAAGCGAGATTTTAGGCTTGCGGCATCTTCATTATAATCGTTAAAAAAGTACGACGGTTGCGCTTCAATAGGTAAAATCGGCGCAGCAGTGGATTCTGACACAACCGTTGCCGGTTGTGCACTTACCGATTTATTAACCTCGACCGGCTTATTAACTCCTGCTTTGGTCGGTCCAAGCTGTTGTGAAAGGATCTGAATCAACAAATAGCCCTTTAATGACTAAACGAAAAACAAACGGACGCTACTACTCTTTACCCGGAAGTTTTTTCCAAGTAACTGTGTCACGTAAATACACCGGTGCTAGCTCGTCAACATCCGTACTTAGCCCTTGAGTATAACCATGGCGAGCCAATACCGTCATATATTTAGCATCAGGAAATTTAGCCTCTACACACTCATTTAAACCACCTGCAAGCGCTAATAATTCAGGATACGCTTCAAACCCTGTACCACAGGCCGTAATCGCAGTGCTCTCATCTAAGCTTAACACTATCGCTTCTGGGGCGCTAACGACCTCTTCATTAACCAATGTAGCCACACCATCAACACTCACAAACTGCCCCCAATAGACTTCACCCATACGTGCATCTATAGCCGACAGTACTTGCTTGGCACCGGCTTCAATTGCAGCTTGTGCCATGGTTGCAAGCGTAGAAATACCAATTACAGGGATAGACTGCCCAAGCGCTAAGCCTTGAGTAATACTGCTGCAAATTCGGATCCCAGTAAAACTGCCTGGGCCTCTGCCGTAAGCTATCAAATCAACATCTTTCAATTTGAGTTCAGCTTGGGCCAACACCGATTGAACCATGGGTAATAGTCGCTGACTATGTTCACGGGGCGCATCAGCTTGTTCACTATAAGTGTTACTCTGATCCGTTAATGCAGCAGAGCATGACTCGGTACAGGTATCTAACGCAAGTATATTAAGTGAAGATGCTTTTACTAATTGTTCTGTCATGTATTACTTACCAATACTCATTAATCAAGCTCAACACGAGAAAGGTGATTCACGTATTGCAGCAAAAACCAGCGGTCATACTCAGTCCTATTAACCAAGTTCAATTACAACCGCATCAGTTAACTATAAAGAGTGCGATTATACCTAACTCCCCCACATGCTTTAAGTAGCAATGCAAAATAGTTTTGTCATATACGCGCATTTTTAAACCAATACGACCGATAACAACGAAACTAAAAAAGATTCTACCGAGATAACTCTCCCCTGTGGGGCTACAAATTAAATATCTTCGTTAAAACGTAAATATTCAACGATGTGTGTCCTCTATTTGTTACAAACATACACGGTTTAATCTTGCTTATACTCACCATAGCAGCGCTATCAATGTTAACATTAAACCGTAATTGTTAAATATTTTTATAATTAGTTAAATTGGGGATCTAAAAATGAAGGGACTAACCCTTAAACCATTGGTTGCCGCTATTGCAATCACGCTGACTGTTAGCGCTTGTAATAATGCAGAGCAACATACAAACAACAGCACCAACACTCAACCAGCCGCTAGCGTTGTGATTGCAGATAAAGTTGAAGCACAAGCAAGTAACCCTTTTTTTACAGCCTATGACACCTATTTTGGTATTCCAGATTTCACAAAAATAAAACCTGAACATTATTTACCCGCCTTTAAAGCCGGTATTGCACAGCATCACGCTGAAATCCAGGCCATTATAGATAATACCGATGCCCCCTCATTTACCAACACCATTGAAGCAATAGAATTTGCAGGCGACCTAAGAATAAAAGTCGCCAGTGTATTTTATAATCTAACTAGCGCTGACACCAATAAAGAGTTACAAGCTATCTCGAAAGAAGTTTCACCTATGTTGTCTTCTGCCAGCGACGATATTTTATTAAATGATGCGCTCTTCCAAAAAGTAAAAGCGGTTTATGCTCAACGTGACAGCTTAAACCTTAACGTTTCTCAAGCTAAATTATTAACCGATACCTATAAATCTTTCACACGCGGTGGCGCTAACTTAAATAGTGCGGACAAAGCTAAGCTACGTGCACTTAACGAAGAAATAGACAAACTTGGGCTTCAATTCGGTGACAACTTATTAGCTCAAACCAATGCGTTCGAATTAGTCCTAGACAGCGAAGAGCAACTGGCAGGCCTCCCTGATGACGTCATCAATACTGCTGCACAAACCGCAACAAAACGTGGCCACATAGGCAAATGGGTATTTACAACTTCTCGCCCTTCAATTACCCCATTTTTAACGTATGCTGACAACCGTGAACTTCGTGAAAAAATCTACAAAGGCTATATTGAGCGCGCAAACAATAACGACCAGCACGACAATAAACAAACCCTGGCAAAAATGGCCGCGCTACGGGCTGAACGTGCGCAATTGATGGGATATAAAACCCATGCGCATTTTGTTTTAGAAGAACGTACCGCACAAACACCTGAAAATGTTTATGGTTTACTAGATAAAGTATGGCCAGCCGCGCTTGCTCAAGCTCAAGCCGAAGTCGCAGACATGCAGCAATTGATTGACTCTACTGGGGGAGACTTTAAGCTCGCTGCTTGGGACTGGTGGTATTACTCCGATAAAATTCGCGTTGCTAAATACAGCTTCAACGAACAGCAAACACGCCCATACTTTTCACTTGAAAGTACCTTAAAAGGCGTGTTTTATACCGCAAATCGCTTATTCGGTATAACGGTAAAAGAGCGTACCGACTTACCTAAATACCACGAAGAGGTTCGCACTTGGGAAGTATATGATAAAGAAGGTGAGATCATAGCCATCTTTATGGGCGATTACTACGCCCGAGACAGCAAACGCGGTGGCGCTTGGATGAACTCTTATCGTCAACAATACAATATGAATGGTGTCGATTCGAAACCTATCATTGTTAATGTACTTAACTACCCTCGCCCAGTTGGTGATGACCCTGCGCTACTGACCTTCGATGAGGCCAGTACCTTGTTCCATGAGTTTGGTCATGCACTACACGGTATGCTGTCTGATGTAAAATACCGCTCACAAGCAGGCACGTCAGTCCCACGCGACTATGTTGAGTTTCCATCACAAGTAATGGAAAACTGGATGACTCAACCCGAAGTGTTAGCGCAATTTGCTAAACACTACAAAACCGGTGAAGTTATCCCGCTAGAGTTGGTTAAAAAAATCCAAGCTGCAAGTAAATTTAACCAAGGGTTTGCAACGGTTGAATACATGGCCGCGACTAAACTGGATTTAGATTGGCACACAGTGACCGACTTTACCCCAAAAGACGCGGCTAAATTTGAAGCTGATTCACTCAGCAAAATGGGCTTGATTAACGAAATAGCGCCGCGATATCGCAGTACTTATTTCTCGCATATTTTCTCAGGTGGTTACTCAGCAGGTTATTACAGTTACCTTTGGTCTGATATTTTAGGTGCCGATGCTTTTGAAGCATTTAAAGAAAATGGCATTTTCGATAAAGCGACCGCGGATGCGTTTAGAAAAAATATTTTATCGCAAGGTGGAAGCGAAGATCCGATGAAGTTGTATAAACAGTTTCGCGGTAAAGAGGCTGGAATTGATCCTCTACTACGTAGCCGCGGATTATTAAGCAAATAACCCACAGCAAAACCGTAACAATATTAATACCTAAATCGCTATTTTAAATCAAAAAGCACACTTGATAAGTGTGCTTTTTTTGTTGCTAAACCTTTAAAAGCAAACATAAAAAACAACAAACCTCTCTATTTCGTGATGATAAATAAAGCTAACGAACCAATGCCGCAAGTAGACCTGGAATAACGCTTCAAAAAATTGCGCTAGATCAAGAAAACCAACTAAGGAGTCACTATAATCTCGCCCGCAAATAGTGAGTTATGCCAAAAATAAACCTATTTGTTGTTTAAGAAGAGCGGGTTGTCTTCTTGGGGTCAAAACAATTATAAAGAGAATGGATATGTTAAACAAAAAGCTATTAGCTGTAGTTATCGCATCAACATTGGGCCTAACGGCTTGTGGTTCTGATGACACAATTGTATATGTAGATAGTGGATACGCAACGGTTGCAACAGAAGGCAAAACACTCACCAATACACCTGACGTTATCGTTAAAAGCGAAAATGATGTTGATGAAGTAACAATTTCTATCGGCGCAACATCAGATCTTCATGGTCGAATTTTTGGTTATGATTACGCACTTGATACCATCGATGATGATGCAGGTCTAACCCGTATTGCCACATTGCTTAATACTGAAAAAGCAGCCAACCCGAATATGATCTTAGTTGACATCGGTGATACCGTTCAAGGTAACTCTGCGCAACTATTTAATGATGATCCAACTCACCCAGTCGTTTCAACACTAAATGCACTTGATTTTGATCTATGGGTTCCAGGTAACCACGAATTCAACTTTGAACGCGCGTTTGTTGACCGTAACCTAAACCACTTCAACGGTGCAGTAGTATCAAATAACATCAAATGGGAATCAAACGACGCAAATTATATTCGCGCATTCCAAATATTTGAAGTTGACGGCGCTAAAGTTGCCATTGTTGGTGTAACCCCTTCAAATGTGCCTAACTGGGAAGCATCTGCACCAAGCCATTTTGCCGGTCTAAAGTTTGATGAAGAGTTAGCATCGACTCGTGCAGCGGTTGATGAACTGATTGAAAAATACTCTCCAGATGTCATTGTCGGTGCGTTCCACATTGGTCGTAGCTCAGATGCAGGTGCTGGCGTACATAAAATTGCGGCTGAACTTGCTGATAAATTTGACGTGATCCTAGCGGGTCATGAGCATGCGACTTACATCGAAAGTATTCAGAAATCAACTGACGGTAAAGTTGTCGATACCGATATTTCATTCGGCAAAGGCACTGAAGAAGACAAAACGCTTTCTGGTACCTACAACGAATCTAACCGCGCAGAAAGTGTTAAAATTATTGAGCCAGGCAAATGGGGCTCAGCGCTTGCTAAAGCTGAAATTAAGCTTAAAAAGAACACTGATGGCAAGTGGGAAATGGTTGATACGACGCTAAGTAACCTATCAACTAAAGGTGTGGAAGAAGACCAAAGCCTTAGCTCACAATTCCAATACATTCATGACATTTCAAAGAACGATGCTCAAATCGTACTTGGTAAAGTCGTCGGTGATTTCACGCCAGGTACTGGCGCAGATGAAGCGATTCATAAAGATTACGACAACGATGCGGGTCGCTTATACACCACGATCCATACCGCTAAAGTCATCGACACTCCACTCATGGATTTCATTAACCAGATCCAGATCAGTAAAACCGGCGCTGTAGTCTCTGCCGCATCGCTATTCTCTGACAGCTCAAACCTGGTTGATGGCCAAGATTACGCGAAGAAAGATTCTACTAACCTGTACAAATATGATAACACCCTTGTCGGTGTCAACATGACAGGTGCGAACCTTAAGCGTTATATGGAATGGTCATACTCATATTTCAATGCTTATAAAGAAGGCGACTTAACCGTTTCGTTCTCTAAAGGTATTGCTGCATACATGTACGATCAATTCGACGGTGACATTACTTTCGTTGTTGATTTAGCGGGTGAAGTTTTCGAAATGGATGGCGATCACAACATCCTCAATGAAGGTAGCCGTATTGAAATCACAGAGATTGGCGGTGAGCCATTTGACGAAAATGCAACCTACAAAGTGGCATTAAACAGCTACCGTTGGGGTTCAGACATCCTAGCTTACGGTTGGGCGACGACAGCTGATATTTACTATGATTCAGTGAACGAGCCTATCTACGCTATTCGTGACATGTTAACTGACTATGTAGCGACAAACCAAGGTGTTAACGCTGCGGACTTCACTAACCAAAACTGGGAGTTCAAGCAGTATCAAGCTAACGGTGCTATCACGCAACTACGTAACGATGGCGCTGAGGGTGAAGCACTTTGGAACCGCCTAGTTAATCAAGAAATTTGTGTTCAAATTGATCTTGATAATGCTAAGTACCCAGCAATTGCTACTTCACTTAATGTGAATGACAACAGCACGTACTTTGTAAACCCTAATGCGGGTGATGCAGATCAAACTGTAGTTTACCAAGGCTGTAACCCACAATAGAGGCCTTTAAAGAGGACGCTGTTAATCCTCTAATGTCTTTATAAGGTTATAAATAAGATAACTCTGGCAATTTAGCTGGAGTTATCTTGTTTTAACTCCAATAAAACCACTTTAACTACCATGATTTACAGACAACCAGCTTCTGTGAAAATCGGCATATAAAGTGCAAAAAAACAACAGTAAATACCTATGCTACGAACTTATCGTTTCACCCTATTTATCACTCTTTTATCAACACTTATATTTTACTTCTCGCCAAGCTTAAGTGAACACTTAAAACCTAAACAGCCTGTCGAGCAAGTGTTTGTAGAAGCCAAAGTGCTTGAAATGCTCTCCAGTCAACTCGCGCCAGATGCGAGAGTGCCGTCAATCATGACCGGCAAACAGATCTTTAATGCCCAAATATTGGAAGGCGACCTCAAAGGAAACATAGTCGAAGTTAATAACCCACTTAGCCGGCAACACAACGTACTTGTTTCTGAAGGTGATACTTTCATCATGATGATCCGTGAAACAGCCAATGGCACAGTTTATTGGGCTTATAACCATAAACGCTCTACTGCTATTTATTGGATGTGTTTTGCATTTTTAATATTACTGCTCTCATTTGGTAAAAAAGAAGGGATGAATTCTGTCGTTTCGCTATATTTTACAGCAGCATTGATTATTGGTGTTTTAATACCTGCAATTTTTGCAGGTTGGGATCCAGTGTTAGTTACCATTTTTTTGATGGGACTAAAGATTGTAGTTAATTTTATTCTTGTTTCAGGTTATAACCGCAAAAGTTTTTGCGCTATGGCGGGTACGTTACTTGGGGTGATCTCTGCCGGGATCATGGCGCAAGTGTTTGGTGAATTTGCACATTTATCGGGTATTTACTTAGATAAAGGGGAAGATGTGATTTACCTTGCGACCCAGCCAATTCAAATCCGCTGGTTGATGTTTGTCGCGATAATGATCTCAGCATTAGGCGCGGTTATGGATGTTGCAATTTCAATCGCATCTGCCTACAACGAACTTAAGATCACCGATCCGAAATTAACCCCAAAACAGTTAATGCGAGCCAGTATGAATATTGGCCGAGACATTATGGGTACCATGACCAACACGCTTATTCTTGCATTCGCGGGTAGTTCATTAACGACGATTATGATGGTTTGGGGACTTGATATGCCGCTCGATCAGTTTATCAATACCCCAGTGATCTCACTCAGCATCATACATGCGCTTGCGGGAAGCGTAGGTATTGTGCTTACCATTCCAATTACGGCATGGCTAGCGCGTTATATTCTAAGTACTACGGAGCCTCGCTCCCAGCAATAAGCAAACAAAAAGTAATATCATGCCAGTAAGCTAGTTTTATTGTGCTTACTGGCAAGTGGTTTTTAAAACCAAGAGCCAGTAATAATGGCTAGATATTAAAAGAGGTAAAACGCAACATCATCAAAAACCAAGTTCACACGGCCGGGAAAAGCCACAAATACAGCCAACGCGCGCCATAAAAACCTGCCGCTAACCCCGCCGTAATGCCAAGGATCAACACAAAAAACTTAGCTCTTTTACGGTTAAGTTCAGACAACATCGCAATATCATCATCGCATTCAATTGGGCTTTGCTGGTTCGTCAATTGATTGGGTTCCATATTTGTGTCCACTGTGTGGTGAGTTTTGATATCCATATCAGCAAATTATGGCGGGCAATGACATTAAGCGCCACCGATTACTTGCTACAAAATGTTAACCAAAAAAACCAAACCCAAACAATTGTATGTACCTAGAACAATATTTAAACTGCGACATTATGTTTCAAAACGGCACTGTTTTACGGCATTCACCATATGAATATCATGCTCAGCCAGTAATTTAACTGTCAGAGCGGTCATCTTATCGGTGTGTTTCTCCCGCTTAGCAGCCCAAAGTGACTCATTAGTTGCAAACATAAAAGTAACTTGCAAACTCAGGTTTACTTTAGCAAAGTCGACTTTATGTGTTAGCCACATAAAGCCTAATACGTTGCCTTTGAAGTGCTCGCATACCTCAGTTAACGATATACGGATCGCATTATTTATTTTCTTGTCACTTTTTCTCAAATGAGCCTCATTGCGCCGTTGCACTTAACCTTGGTTAATTGATACCATTTTATTAATAAATGCTTTTACTGAATCTGCATTATCAAAACTAAAAGCTAGACCATAATGGATGCCATTAACACTCTTGTGTACCCGTTTAGGAAACCGAGTCATTTCAGAATAGTGACAATATTTGTCTTTTACACTTACTCCATCGAGTGCGGCAAAATCGGCTTTAAAAACTTCATATGCGGGTCTAATCACCAACTGCACTTGCTTGGCGTCAACAAAAAGGTAGAACGGTTCTTTCAGTTTTGGCAGCATATATTCCGTTGCTTTCTTAATGGTAAAGTTAGTTCTACATTCCAGTTCGCTCAATAGCGCCATCATATCTTGCTGTTCAATCGCCAAGTTATTTCCTTACCTGTAAAAGCGGTTTAATTGCATTAAATTTTCAACTGATAATAGCGCCTTTATAGATCCCTGCCTATGACTATCTATCTGATAAATCGTATTGAATAAGCCGGATCTCAAGTTGTTTTTAAGCAGCTAACGCGGTACAACAATAGCCACTTAAGCCTTAAGCGAGCGCGATTAATGTCATTACCCTACTCTCAGTCATGTGAAAATAACAAAATGGCAATAGCAACAATATTAGATAGCTGCTTTAGTGAGTCCAAACATGTACTTGAAGTTGGTAGCGGCACTGGTCAACATGCTGTGTTTTTTGCTAAACGCCTACCCCACTTAATTTGGCAAACTAGCGATCAATCACACTACCACAGTGGTATTAATGCTTGGTTAGATAAAGAACCTAGCCCAAACCTGCGGCCCCCATTAGCACTTGATGTAATGCAGCACTGGCCGGTAAATTCAACGGGCTTGTCCACTATTGACGCCATTTTTACTGCTAATACATTGCATATTATGTCTAAAGATATGGTGAAGGCATTTTTCTGTGGCGCCGGGCAACACATAGCAGTGCATGGTCAGCTTTGTATTTATGGCCCTTTTAACTATCAAGGCAACTATACAAGTGACAGTAACCGTCATTTTGACCGTTGGTTAGCTGCGCAAAACCCAAACAGCGCCATACGTGATTTTGAATGGATAATACAACTGGCAACAGAACAACAATTTGTATTGGTCAAAGATCACCCAATGCCAGCGAACAATCGCATACTACACTTTAAAAAGCGCGCATAATGTTGGTACTTGAGCTGACATTAGCGCGGCTCTGGCTACTACTCACCCATTGCATAACGAGCAGCTTTTGCTCTTCATCTCTGCGATCCTTTTGAATCAAAAAAACCTATTACGCTAACGCAATAGGTTTTTGATTATTAAGACATAACAATAGGGTTAGAAATCAGCTTCATCAAACTCACAAATTAAGCTACTTGCCGCACCAATTTGCTTTAATAAGCTGCGGGTTTGTGGAGCCCAATAGGCCATGTAAAACTCTGCTGTTTTCAATTTGTTTTGATAGAAAGCTTGCTCTTCAGTATTACTCTCTAAGCCCGCTAACGCGGTTTGTGCAACACGCGCCCACATCCAAGCCACTGAGGTGATACCGAATAATTGCATGTAAGTAAATGAAGCTGCTCCGAGCGAATCTGGGTTCTGTGCGGCCTCAGTTCCAAGAATTGCTGTCGCTTTTTCAAGATCGCCCGCTGCTGCCATTAAGCCCACCACAAAAGGTTGCATAGCTTCATTACCAAGTTGACCTTGGACAAATGCTTTAACCTCTTCAGACCATATTTTTAGCGCCGCACCTTTATCAGACATAATTTTGCGACCAACAAGGTCCAAAGCTTGCACACCGTTAGTGCCTTCATAAATCATGGCGATACGAATATCACGCACGAATTGCTCCATGCCCCATTCATGAATATAACCATGTCCGCCAAAGACTTGTTGGGCATCCACACATGCTTTAAAGCCTTGATCGGTTACAAAACCTTTTACGATTGGAGTGAACAATGCCGCCAGTTGTGCAGCCTTTTTACGCTGCAGTGGATCGCTATGACGTTCAGCTTTATCAAGCCACAACGCTTGTTGGCCCATCAATGCACGAGTGCCCTCATTGAAAGACTTTTGTGACAGCAACATTCTACGTACATCACCGTGAACCAGAATAGGGTCCGCAGCCATCTCTTTATTTTTCACGCCACTTAACGCGCGGCCTTGAATACGATCTTTGGCATAATTTAAAGCGTTTTGATAAGCGATTTCAGATACACCAAGCCCTTGAATACCAACACCGAGTCTGGCTTGGTTCATCATGGTAAACATTGCACGCAAACCTTGATGCGGTTCGCCAACTAATTCGCCTATCGCACTGTCAAAGTTCATCACACATGTTGAGTTTCCATGGATCCCCATTTTATGCTCAAGACTGGCAGCACATAACGTGTTAGGACTACCCAAGCTACCATCGGCATTAACCATCACTTTAGGCACAGCGAATAATGAAATGCCCTTCACCCCCGCTGGCGCATCAGGCAGCTTAGCTAACACTAGGTGGATAATGTTGTCAGTTAAATCATGGTCGCCTGACGAAATAAATATTTTCTCGCCGCTGATAGCAAATAAACCTTCACCTGCAGGAACCGCTTTTGTCCGTAATAAGGCTAAGTCAGTCCCGGCATGCGGCTCGGTCAAGTTCATGGTTCCAGTCCATTCGCCGCTGACTAACTTTTCAAGGTATTTACCCTTTAACTCCTCACTGCCATGCACATGAATAGCGGCATATGCGCCATGGGTTAACCCAGGGTACATTGCAAACGCCATATTTGTAGCCGTTTTCATCTCAGTAGCAAATAAACCAACAACTTCAGGTAAACCTTGTCCGCCATATTCAGGATCACAAGTTAGTGTTGCCCAACCATTATCAACATATTGTTGGTATGCATTGATGAAGCCACTTGGCGTTATCACTTTACCGTCAATAAGCTTACAACCTTCAACATCACCAGAACCGTTTAATGGCAGCATAATATCGGTTGTAAAATCTGCAACACCTTGCAGTACTGCATCGATAAGTTCAGGGTCAAACTCATCAAATCCGGCAAGTTCTTTTTGGTTGTATATATCGAGAAGTTCATTAAGTACAAACTGATAATCGCGCAATGGAGCTTGATAAATAGGCATTGTGTCATCCCTTTCGTTATTGTATTTGCTGTTCATATAACCAGCGCTTTAGTCACCTTAACCAAATTAGAACAAAAACTCAGCAATTTTCTAGCATTATTTAAACGATCGATTGAATTTATTAAAAGCCACGGCCATTTACGTTTAGCTCTGCGGGTAAAATACAGTAAGTTAAGTTAAACTTTCGCTATAACACTTGCGAGTTACACTCAATTAAAGGACATGTTCTATGGGTTCGGTTACCACTAAACAACACCCAAACGGTTTAGATTATATTGATGTCGATACACCGTTATGTAAGGCCAGAATATTTTTACAAGGCGCACAAATTGACACCTTTATCCCCGTTGGAAAAAAGCCACTGTTGTGGGTGTCGGATGCCAATGACTACCAAGTTGGCACCAGTATACGCGGTGGGATCCCCGTCTGTTGGCCTTGGTTTGGGCAAAGTAGTACTGCGGACTTTCCACAGCACGGCTTTGCTCGCACTCGAGTTTGGACACTCGAATCAGTCAATATGTTCGATGACACAGTAGAAATAAAATTAACCTTGCCAATTACTACTAGTGACAAACATTTTTGGCCGCATAACACTAAAGTTGAGATGTTATTTCGCCTCAGTGAGACGCTGTCAGTAAGCATAACCAATACCAACCAAGGTGATTATACTGTTAGCCTAACGCAAGCTTTACACAGCTACTTTCCCGTTAACGATATCCATCAATTAACAGCGAGTGGATTTCACGGGGCCAATTACATTGAGTTTGCAGAAGGCCCTTTTGAACAGCTAAGCAATAATGTCAACTTTACGTGCGAAACAGACCGAGTTTATACCCAGCTCAAGCAGACTCAAATGCTTGAAACAACAGATGGAATAATTGAAGTTAGCCGTGACAATAGCCATAGTGCAGTATTATGGAACCCGTGGATTGATAAATCCAAACGTTTATCACGTTTTAAAGATGATGATTACTTGTCTATGGTCTGCTTAGAAGCTGCTAACGTGCTCGATGATAAAGTTACGCTCGCGCCAAATCAAAGTCATACTCTAACAACACATATTCGTTGGCGCTAACTGTTAACTGGTCTGGGTTTTGCTATTTTTAAGTAAAGCCCATTGCAGTTTTAAGGCGATCGAATCAATCATTACTGTTAATCAACCAAGAACCTAACTCCACGGTCAAAACTCTGCAGGGCATTTATGTCAATTCGACGCTCGCAATCATTGCCTAATATATACCTAGTGTTTGCGATATAAAGTCATCATCACAACCGCCACAACAATAATGGCTTAATATTAGTACTACTTCGAACACAATACTTATGCAAAGCACGGTAAGTCATTGATAAATTATTTATATATTGCGTTTAAATGCTAGAATCAGCGTTAATTACCACCGGTTAAACCGTGCTAAATAACGACAACAACGATAAAAGCGAGTGAAAAGTGGCAGTCAACACCTTCGGCCAACAGTTTCGTCGTTTAATACTCATATCAACTGGTATGATGTTGACGACAATATTAATTGCAACCCTTTATGTCGGTTGGAATTTTCAGCGCTTAACAATAAAGTATGCCAACGATTTTTTGCAACCTTATCAAGTACAGATAGCCGATTTTAGTTTTACCATTAAAGACCTGACCCATTGGCAGTTTCCGTTGCTGTCATTAACGATTAATCAAACCAAGGTTGACATTAAAGATCTCAATATCAGTTTTAAATCTGACACTGATTTTTTTGCGCTTAAAATTGAAGATCTATACGCTTTATCTGCCAAAAAACTGAATATCGACCTCGACCCCAGCGTATTGCGCTCAGCAGCAAAACAGCAAAATAATAGTCCAACTATTGCACTTGATTTCAGCGCGCTGCCCCTCATTGATATAGGTGAAACACAACTCACCATCAAGAATATTGCCAGTACAAAACTGAAAATAAACATTCCGTATTTAAAGTTAGATAAAAAAGGAAATTTCAGCAGTGAAGTTGTCAATAATCAGCAAACTGTCGTAAAAGTTGCAGCTCAGTTAAATACCGATGAGTGGCAGGCTAATACTCAAGTTAATATTACTAAGCTGCAATTACTCATCGCCGATATTTATGCTGCAGAAACAACGCTATTTGCGTCAAAAATGGCTCAGTATAATAACTTTGAAGACTCCACCAGCTTATTATCACCCATTTATAAATTACAAGGTTTGCTCAATAGCCAGCAACTATTACTCAATGCCACCGTCAATTCAGCCGTAACACTCGGCGTAAAGTCGGGACAACTACAGTCGCAACATTCAATCAGTAACCTAAAATTACAGTTCAATGGTTTAGCGGGTTTAACCCTGATCCCACAGCCTATCGATGACCATAAACACGCTATCAGCTCGGATCCACAGCAGCAGTTTGATCAGCTCAACTCACAGGGCGAATTAGCATTTAGCCTAAATGGTAATATTGCCGATTTAACTCTCACGGTACAGCCTTTTGAGTTACCTATCGTATTTGAGCCACAAGTAAAAAATACACTTGCTACCCCCCCGCCCAGCTTAGTAGTTTACTCAAACGCCTTGATGACCAAGAGTTAGCAAAGTCCCTTAGTCACTTGTATCAAGTGTTAACACCAGCTAATAGCGGTGAGCGTCCACAGGTAGCGCCAAGTCTACGCGTCAGCATAAACACTCCACTAACATATCATTTAAATAATAATCAACTGTCTTTAGCTAAAGCTGCAGCCAAGCTTGAACACAGTAAGCTCAGCGCAGCTCTTAACATCAATAACTTTAACTACTCACCGGCTCAGCCTGCGGCTAACACCGCAGTACAGGCCGCTGACTCACGCTTAGTATTTGCTTGGCAGTTACTGGCAAGCCATCGGCAACATTTAAACATTAATGCCTTGTGGCCAACATTAACTAAACTACCGACGCAATTAGCAGTCGATAAAGCCACATTATCATTGGAGGGGCAATTTACCGCGTTAAACCAACAAGATAAATCTAGTTATGCCCTAGATGTACAACCAAATGCATCGTTGATAACTCAAGGAGTGTCGCTATCACATCAAGCAGTAAATCATGGCGCTAAACAGGCAGCTGAAACACCCACCAGCTTTACCGCAACCAGCGATAAAATAGCGCTAACTTTTAGCTCTAATGCCCAATATCGAAAGTCAGATAGTCAAACCCATATCATCATGCCGGCATTAGCCGTAATGGCTTCCAACCTCCAGGCCAAACAACAGCAATTTGATCAATTACACACTCAATACCGATTAAAAGCAGACTCCGTAAATATTGGACTTAGTGAGTCGACTGCGATAGAACTTGGGGACAAGTATGATGCATTAGCTGCTATGCAATGGTTAAACGGCGAGCAGCGCAACCACTTAGCTTGGTCGCTCGACAATCTATTACTCGACAAATCTGCGTTGGTGCAATCGACAAAAAAAAGTAGCCGTTATAGTCAATCTCAGATACAGCAAACTTTATTAAAATTAGACCGCGTCGATTTAAACCAGCAACTCAACCTTTCGCCGAGCCAGTTAAGCAGTGATGATACATGGCAAATCAATGGTCTAAATTTATTTAGTCAGCACCAATACCAAACCATCAACAATTCACCAGCTCAATTTCAAGTAACTGGTGATTGGCAATTCCAAACCGATTTTGAGCCTATTATTGCTTTTTTAAGCCAAAGCGACTCACTGCCAGACTCATTACAGCTTAATGGCAATGCTGATCTTAACCTGCATTACCGCTTCAACAAGACACAAGACTCATTGTTTGAACTCAACTTTTCGCCGTATGTCACCGACATTGCAGGTCATTTTGCAAACCTTCCCTTTGAGGGCGGCAACATTCGTACCCAATGCCAATTTAAGTGGCTGCAACGTCAAGCTATTAGTGAAACCAGCAATTTCAATTGTGAGGCTATTGACCTGTCGTTACAGGCATTTAATCCCGGCATATTAATCACCGATATCAAAGCACAAGCGGCGATTGCTTTTAGTACCGACGCCAATCAAACAGTTACTGACACAAAACACCACAATCTCGCCTTGCCTGCCGAGATCTTTGGGATCACTAAAGCCTCTGTCAACTTGACCGCCAATGGCGACTTGCTCAATGGCCAGCTGTTGATCCCACAGTTTCAACTTAACTTAAAAAAGCCGTCGTCAGCCTATTTTGTATTACAACGCATTGACCTTAAGGAGCTGCTTTCAATTTACCCACAGGTCGGTATTAGTGCCGATGGGATCTTTGATGGGGTTTTACCCGTCACCTTAGAACAAGGAAAAGTGGCAATTAAAGGCGGTCAATTAGCAGCACGGGCACCTGGAGGCCTAATTGTGGTTGACGGTAACCCCGCTGTTGACCAAATGCGTTTGAGCCAGCCCTATTTAGAATTTGCCTTTTCAGCTTTGGAGCATTTAACTTACACTGAGCTGTCGAGTTATTTTGATATGGATGCACAAGGTGATGCATTGCTTAAAGTTAATGTTAAAGGGCATAGTCGCGGCATGGAACGTCCTACCCACTTAAACTACTCTCAAGAAGAGAACATGTTACAGTTATTGAGAAGCTTACAAATAGGGAACAACCTACAAAACCAGATTGAAAGCTCAATACAGTAGCGAGTCAATAGGCTAAATGAGCAAACGGGTTTACTCTACAACACATTAAACCTAAGATGATTAACACACTAATCCATTAGTAACTAAGGATAAGGCATTGAAGATATTTACTATCCCTAAATCGATTCTAAGCATAATCATTGCGATCTATGCCTTAATGGGCTGTAGTCCTACCGTTAAAATTGCACCACCAGAAAAACCCATTGTCATTAATCTTAACGTCAAAATTGAACATGAAATTAAGATTAAAGTGGATAAAGAGCTCGATGAACTACTCGCCGATGATGAGCTGTTTTAACTAAAGGATAAGAAGGAGTAATCAATGAAATCTACAATATTAGTTCTATTTACCAGCCTATTACTTAGCTTCAATGCTTTAGCTATTTCACTTCAAGAAGCAAAAGCACAAGGCTATGTCGGTGAACAAACAAATGGTTACTTAGGTCTTGTAAAAGAGACCTCTGAAGCAAAAATGTTAGTCAAAAAAATTAACCCTAAGCGTAAATCTCACTATCAAAAAATTGCTAAAAAGAACAGCCTAGCTGTGAATGAGGTCGCGACGCTTGCCGCAGAAAAAGCGATTAAAGCCGCAAAAAAAGGCATGTATATTCAAAATGCACGTGGCGAGTGGGTAAAAAAATAGCCCCAAACTTTATCGTTTTTTCAATTGCGAAAATCAATATAAAAGCCTTGATTCGACAATAACAAAAGCCCGTAATAACGGGCTTTTGGGTTTGAGCGTTTTAGCTATTGCAACCTTTAACATCACCAACATAACAAGCCCAGCCCCTAGAATGCTTGCTAGCGTGCCGACGACAGATTTAATTAGGGTAAAAAGTGGATAACCGCTTTTTATAGATGACTTGAAATAAGCGACTAAAAATCAAACAACTTACCGCCAAAGCTCTATACAATAAAGTGACGTAATAGTAACTCTGAGCCTTAGAGGAGGATTACTCATACCTTAGAACACAGCGTTGTAAAGCTCATCATGGTTTAGTTAATTTGCTCTAAAAACCTCACTGCTTGAGTCAAATCTCGCGTTCTCGCCATCGGCGGTAAAGAATTTAAAAATGCTTGCCCATACGGACGGTTTACAATGCGATTGTCACACAAGATCAGCACGCCACGGTCTTTTTCATCACGTATTAAACGCCCAACCCCTTGATTAAGTGAAATAACGGCTTGAGGCAGTGAGATCTCCGTAAACGGATCTTTCCCCTCCATAGCAATACTTTCACTGCGCGCCCGATAAAGGCTGTCGTCCGGTGATACAAACGGCAATTTGTCAATAATAACGCAACTTAATAGCCGACCACGCACATCAACCCCTTCCCAAAACGCACCGGTTCCGAGTAAAACGGCATTACCTAATTGCCGATATTTTTTTAATAAGGTTTGCTTGTTAGCTTGCCCTTGTACTAATAAGGGATAAGAAACTCGCCTTTGCAACGCAACAGCAACGAGGTTAAGCATGCGGTGGCTAGTAAACAAGATAAATGTACGCCCTTTCGCCGCTTCAATCGCCTGCACGCACACCTCAACAAATTGCGGCACGATGGCATGATGATTACTGACATTAGCCAACTGTCGCGGTACACAAAACAACGCGTTGTTGGCGTAATCAAAAGGACTTTTTAATAACAATTGTTTGCAGTTATTGATGCCCAGTTGTTTGGTAAACAGGCTTAAGTCTTGGTTTATTTGTAATGTTGCAGACGTAAAAATCCAAGCGACATTGGCATCGAAAAGTTTTTTACATTCTTTAGCAACATCGATAGGTGCAATACGAAGCATTAAATATCGATGACCATAGTCGATACTGTAAGCCGCTTGATTGTTCTCACACAAAAAAAACAGTTCTAGTTTGCCAGTTTGTTGCTGGAGTTTCTCAAGTGCATCATCCAAATTATCACTGCGCCCAACATGACTTTGTAACATGGCTTGTAATGACGCCAGCTCACTTAGCAATCCCCACGATAAAGCGGCTAACTCTTTATTGCCTATCATTCGGCGCCAATCGGTATCGCCTACAGCAAAGAGCGCTTGTTGCCATTCATTCAAAAAGGTTAAGCAGCGTGCACTTAATTGCTCAATTTGCTTTGCATCACGCAACTCACGTTGATAGATCTCAATAAGTTTTTCTAATAATTCAGCAATTTGCCGCGTTGAGCATTGCTGACCAAAGTAAGTAACAGCAATATCGGGTAGTAAATGTGCTTCGTCAAAAATAACCACATCAGAATCGGGTAACAGTTCAGCAAAGCCTGTTTCTTTTATGATCCTATCGGCTAAAAATAGATGATGGTTAACCACAATAACTTGAGCATCCATTGCTCTATTACGTGCTTTACGGGTAAAACACACATCATAATGGTCGCAGCGCTGGCCAATGCAGGTCTCTTTGGCACTATTGATAAGAGGTAAGGCAGCTGAATTTTCCGATACTGAGGTGAGACCGCCCAAATCGCCATCTAGAGTCTGGCCTGCCCATTGGTTTATTCTGAGTAAATCATCCAGAATTTGTGTGTCCATGGAGCTGGCACCTGACAACTCTTTTTCCATAAGGTGCTGGCATAGGTAGTTATTACGCCCCTTTAACAAAGCCGCTTTAGCCGTGATGCCTAACATCATTAATAATGCTGGCAGATCTTTATAAAACAGCTGCTCTTGCAAGTTTTTACTACCAGTACTAACAATAATTTGCTTATTGCTCAGTAACGCAGGGATCAAGTAAGCAAATGTTTTACCAACCCCCGTTCCCGCCTCGACAACTAGATTGTCGCTACTCACGATAGACTCACTCACAGCTGCAGCCATTTGTAATTGAACGTCACGGCGATTAAAGCCTTTAATGGCGGTTGCTAACGCGCCATCGGCAGCAAAAGTAGCGGCCACTTGTTGGGGTAATTTATCGTTCAAACGCCACCGTACTTAGTTGTCATCTAGTTCAACACCATTAAAATTCAAACAGCTAAAGTGTAACGTAAGCGGCTATGAACCCCAAGAAGCTTGTATAGCGGCTGCAGGGGATAATTTGGCTAATGGCTATTGATTGACCACGGTCAGCAATTTAGCTATGGCGAATATTCAATGAGTAAGTACCTCACTATTAACTTGATAAAGGCTGTACTTTTAAAATGGTTAAAAGGATTACGTAATTAATGCATTTAAACGCTACTGTCAAAAACACTGCTCTGATCGTCGTTATGAATTGTTTACTCTTTAAAACAGTCTCGCACCAATGCCTCTGCATCTAACATCACCACAATTATGTAAATATTAACCATTTATTATAATTAGTGGTTGCAATCGTTAACAAAGCTGGTTAATTTAAATGCACAGCAGATCAACACTTTGTTAGGTTTGCCAATATTTTCGCCTCCAGGCCCAAGCCATTAAAAATATAGAGTACAGAATATGAACCAGCTTTCGAACATGATCCATCATCGCCATCATATGCGGTAGCCTTCGGAAGCTTACTGCCGAAGGACGTATTCCTTCTGGCGGTTGATTTAACAATATCAAAAACCCCTAGAAGGAATTCTAGGGGTTTTTTAGTTTTAGCTTATTAATTACAAATTCGAATTAACTTAAAGGGAAGTCATCATGTCAGAGTCAACTAGATTAAGAATCGCCATTCAAAAGTCTGGGCGTTTATCAAAAGAGTCACTCAAGCTACTTAAAAGCTGTGGGGTTAAATTCAATATCAATGAACAACGCCTTATTGCACATGCCGACAACATGCCTATTGACTTGCTTCGTGTGCGTGATGACGATATTCCGGGTCTAGTAATGGACGGAGTGGTTGATTTAGGCATTATTGGTGAAAACGTTTTAGAAGAAGAACAAATTGAACGCCAAACGTTAGGCACTCCAGCAGAATGCATCAAATTACGCGAACTAGACTTTGGTGCATGCCGTTTATCGCTAGCTGTACCTAATGAGTTTAGCTACCAAGATGCGAGATCACTTGAAGGCCTGCGTATTGCAACTTCATACCCCAATATTTTGCGCCGTTACATGCAAAGTAAAGGCATCACTTACAATGACTGCATGCTTAAAGGCTCGGTTGAAGTTGCGCCTCGAGCGGGTTTAGCTGACGGGATCTGTGATTTAGTCTCCACCGGTGCAACATTAGAAGCAAACGGGCTATATGAGACAGAAGTAATTTATGAATCAATGGCTTGCATTATTCAATCAACCAATACCCAACCCGATGATAAACAGGCTCTCATTAACAAAATACTATCTCGCATCAATGCAGTTGTCCGCGCTAAAGAAAGTAAATACATCCTGCTACACGCCCCGACTGAAACTCTAGAGCAAATTGTTGCGTTACTGCCCGGCGCAGAAAACCCAACCGTATTACCGCTAAATGATGATAGTAACCGTGTTGCGATTCACGCTGTAAGCACCGAAGATTTATTCTGGGACACCATGGAAGAGCTAACGCAACTAGGTGCGACTTCAATTCTAGTTATGCCTATCGAAAAAATGATGGGGTAAGCAGATGGACATTCTCAATTGGCAAACACTGACCGCCGCAGATCAACAAACAGCATTACTAAGGTCGCCATTAATTGGCGATGCAAACTTAGAGCAAAGTGTGTCAGCTATTATCGAAGCGGTTGTTAATGAAGGCGATCAAGCATTACGTCGGTTCAATAATCAGTTTGATAACGTCAACATTAACCAGCTCAAGCTATCTGTTGATGAAGTTGCTTTAGCTTGCGCAGCGGTTCCAACCGAGCTTAAACAAGCCATAGCACAAGCTAAAGCCAATATTAATGCCTTTCACCGAGCTCAAGTCGCCACTCAGATTGACGTTGAAACTCAACCCGGCGTTCGCTGTGAGCTTAGAACGGAGCCAATTGAAAAAGTCGGACTTTATATCCCTGGCGGCACAGCACCGTTGATCTCAACAGTGCTGATGTTAGCACTACCAGCCAAAATTGCAGGATGTGCTCAACGTGTGTTAGTTAGCCCGCCACCCATTAACGACGCAATCATTTATGCCGCCAACGAATGTGGAATTACCGATATTTACCAGGTAGGCGGGGCGCAAGCAATTGCAGCCCTTGCCTTTGGTACGGAGTCAGTTCCTCAAGTCGATAAAATTTTTGGGCCCGGGAACCGTTTTGTTACCGAAGCTAAGCGTGCAGTAAGCCAAGACAGCCGAGCTACCGTAAGTATTGATATGCCCGCTGGG
This sequence comes from Shewanella youngdeokensis, assembly GCF_033180165.1. Taxonomy (GTDB): domain Bacteria; phylum Pseudomonadota; class Gammaproteobacteria; order Enterobacterales; family Shewanellaceae; genus Shewanella; species Shewanella youngdeokensis. Next base: position 1,749,164 of record NZ_CP136522.1, on the reverse strand, counting down.
CCGTCTGAAGTGTTAGTCATAGCGGACGCCAATGCGAATGCCGAGTTTGTAGCTGCAGATTTACTATCGCAAGCCGAACATGGGCCCGACTCACAGGTTATGCTCGTCACCGACTCTAGCACGCTGGCAGACAAGGTAAATCAAGCCCTACAACAGCAATTACTGCAACTGTCTCGTATGGAAGTGGCTAAAACAGCCCTAGATAGCAGCCGGACTATCATCGTGGCTGATATGGAAGAAGCTGCAACGGTGTCAAATCTTTATGGGCCAGAACACTTAATTATTCAAACTGCACAGCCGCGTGACATCCTTCCACAAATTCGCGCCGCTGGTTCAGTTTTCCTCGGCGCTTATACGCCAGAGTCTGTAGGGGATTATGCCAGTGGTACTAACCATGTTTTACCCACATATGGCTACAGCAAAACCGTATCAAGCTTGTCACTTGCCGATTTTAGCCGCCGTTTTACTGTACAAGAGTTAACACCAACGGGCTTAGCATCGCTAGCTGATGCCGTTATGACGTTAGCTGCAGCCGAACAGCTCGATGCCCATAAAAATGCAGTTACACTGCGCATGGCATCACTTAATACTGCGACCAAGGAGGCATAATGACCACAGCGATGAATCTAGCCCAGCGCCTTGCTAGGCCGGAGCTTTTAGACTTACAAGTCTATCAATCAGCGCGCCGCATAGGTGGCCAAGGTGATGTTTGGATTAATGCCAACGAATCACCATTTAACAATACCGACTTAGCTGGTGTTAACCGCTATCCAGAATGTCAGCCTCCTGCACTATTATCGGCTTATAGCCGCTACAGTGGGGTCCCGAGCAATTGTATGCTAACCGGGCGTGGCGCAGACGAAGCTATTGAAATACTCATTCGGACTTTTTGCATTCCAGCCAAAGATTCGATTGCCACCTTTGGCCCAACCTACGGCATGTATGCCATCAGCGCGAAAACGGCTAATGTTGCAGTCAACACATTACTGCTCACCGATGACTTTCAGTTGCCCAGTGACTACCTAACGCAACTCGACAATAGTGCGACTGTGTGCAAAATCGTTTTCATTTGTAATCCTAATAATCCGACCGGTAGCGTTATTCCTAAAGCTGAATTAATAAAAGTAATAGACAGTAACCCCGAGCGCCTAGTAGTGATTGACGAAGCTTATATTGAATTTAGCCCTGAGTATTGTGTAGCAGATCTAGTTGAAACTCGCCCTAACCTAGTGGTGCTGCGTACATTATCTAAAGCTTTTGCTTTAGCTGGCGCACGTTGTGGTTTTTTATTAGCAAACCCCGACATTATCGACATGTGTATGCGCGTCATCGCGCCCTACCCCGTGCCATTGCCTGTCAGCGAGTTAGCGACTGCAGCGCTCAGCCCTGCAGGGTTAACCACCATGCAAGCACAAGTTGATGAAATGAAAAAACAAGGGTTACGTTTAGCGCAAGCGTTACATGAGTATGGCGCTACGGTGATAAAAGCCCATGGTAATTATGTACTTGCCAAATTTACCAATAAAGAAGCAGTGCAGCAAAAATTGACCCAAGCAGGCGTGATTGCAAGAAGTTACAACGATAAACGCTTAACTAATTGCATTCGCTTTAGTTTTTCAAATCAGTCGCAAACAGATTATTTAATCGGCCTGTTTTCGAGTACTAACAAATAATAATGTGGACTTGGTTTTAGGCCTACCAGCCAAAAACCAGTGCAATATAAAAGAAACCTGAAAGGTATTATTGCTATGAAACAGAAAATTCTCTTTATCGACCGTGACGGCACTATTATTGAAGAGCCAGTAACAGACAAACAGGTTGATACGCTTGCTAAGTTAGTCTTTGAGCCCAATGTGATCCCTGCATTACTCAAGCTGCAAAAAGCGGGCTTTCGTTTAGTGATGGTAAGCAATCAAGATGGTCTGGGCACCCCGTCATTCCCTAAAGATGATTTTGACGCGCCGCAAAATATGATGATGCAGATCTTAAACAGTCAAGGGGTTACTTTTGACGATGTCCTGATTTGCCCACACTTTAATGATGACAATTGCAGCTGCCGTAAACCCAAGCTCGGGCTGGTTAAGCAATACCTCACTTCGGGTAAAATCGATTTTACTCAATCAGTCGTTATCGGCGATAGACATACCGATATGGGTTTAGCGGAGTCCATGGGGATTGAAGGCCTGCAGTACCACCCTCAAAACCTGAACTGGGACAATATTGCCGATAAGCTACTCAGTAAAAACCGAATCGCCACCGTCATCCGCACCACAAAAGAGACCGACATTAAGGTTACAATCGACTTAGACTCAGCAGCAAAAGGCACTATTAGCACCGGTATTGGCTTTTTCGACCATATGCTTGAGCAGATTTCAACCCACGGTAATTTTAAAATGGACGTCAATGTCGCTGGCGATCTAGAAATCGATGATCACCATAGCGTTGAAGATACCGCGCTTGCTATTGGCGATGCACTGCGTCAGGCATTAGGTGACAAACGCGGTATTGCCCGCTTTGGCGATGCATTTGAACAAGCTATCCCGATGGACGAAGCCAGTGCTCAGTGTTTACTCGACCTTTCGGGCCGCCCGTTTATTAAATTTTCAGCCGAATTTGGCCGTGAAATGGTTGGCACTATGGCCACCGAAATGGTGCCCCATTTTTTCAGATCTTTTGCCGACGGCCTACGCTGCACCTTGCACTTGTCTACCCTAGGCGATAATGACCACCACAAAGTCGAAAGTCTGTTTAAAGTGCTTGGCCGCACGTTACGTCAGGCTGTAGCCATTGAAGGGGATGCATTACCATCAAGTAAGGGAGTGCTATGAGTAACATTACAAACTCAGATCAAGCCCAGGCACTAACCGGTACCACAGTCATAATCGATACTGGCTGCGCTAATTTGAGTTCGGTACGCTACGCGTTTGAACGCTTAATGTCGCCGGAGCAACGTGACAGCCTATCCGTCACTGACGATATTGCTGCGATTAAAGCCGCAACCCGAGTGATCTTACCAGGCGTAGGAACCGCTGGCGCAGCAATGGCATCACTGCATAACAAGCAGTTAGTTGATGTAATAACCTCATTAACTCAGCCTGTATTAGGAGTTTGCTTAGGTATGCAAATGTTGACCCAAGTATCTAAAGAGCGCGGAGCAACCACGCAAGATTGCCAATGCTTAGGTTTAATCCCAACCGAGATTGAACAATTAGACAGTAAAGGCCTACCGCTACCTCATATGGGCTGGAACCAAATAACACCGTCAAGTCACCCCATTTTTAACGGCATAGCCAATGGTGCATATGTCTACTTTGTCCATAGTTACCGAGCGCCAATCAGTGATTACACTATTGCGACTGCTAAGCATGGTGAACAATTTAGCGCCGCCATCGCCAAAGGCAACTTTATAGGGCTGCAGTTCCATCCAGAAAAAAGTGCCTCCGTTGGCGCGCAGATGTTGAAAAACTTTATGTTGATGACTGAATCAACCTTTAACAGCCAAAGTAACCAACAAAAGGTGCCATCATGATTATACCGGCAATCGATCTTATCGCAGGCGAAGTAGTACGCCTCTATCAAGGTGATTACAATCAACAAACTACCTTTGACTTAAGCCCACTTGCACAGCTGCAGTCATACCAAGACCAAGGAGCAGCGTTGCTTCACATAGTGGATTTAACTGGCGCTAAAGACCCAACCAAAAGGCAGACCACACTCATTGCAAGCCTTGCAAAAAATTTACAAACCCCAATTCAAGTCGGTGGTGGTATTCGTACCGAGGCGCAACTAAGTGAGTTACTAGCCATAGGTGTTAGTCGGGTGGTGATTGGTTCTTTAGCTGTTAAACAGCCTGAGCTAGTCAAAAACTGGTTTGTAAAATATGGCAGCGATGCCATCTGCTTAGCACTAGATGTCAATATCAATGAGCAAGGCGAAAAAATCGTTGCTGTATCGGGCTGGCAATCTGGTGGCGGCAAAACGCTCGAATCTATAGTCGCAGAATTTAAAACCGTTGGTCTTAAGCATGCATTAGTGACCGACATTAGCCGCGATGGCACTTTAAAAGGGGCCAATACGGCGCTTTATCAAGAGATCTGTACCAGCTATCCCGAAATCAACTGGCAAGCATCAGGTGGAATTGCCACGCTAGACGATGTTGCAGCAGTCAAAAACAGCGGCGCTAACGGCATTATCATTGGTAAAGCCTTATTGATTAACCAGTTTACCGTTAAGGAGGCAATTGAATGCTGGCCAAACGTATAGTTCCCTGCCTTGATGTAAAAGAAGGCAAAGTCGTTAAAGGTGTGCAATTTCGTAACCATGAAATTGTCGGCGATATTGTGCCACTCGCAGCAAGATACGCTGAAGAAGGTGCCGATGAATTGGTTTTTTATGATATTACAGCCAGCGCCCATGACCGTGTCATTGATAAGTCTTGGGTTAGCCGAGTAGCAGAGCGAATTGATATTCCTTTTTGTGTTGCCGGCGGGATTAAAACCATTGAACAAGCACGTGAAAAATTAGCCTTTGGCGCTGATAAAATATCCATCAACTCGCCAGCGTTAACCGACCCCAGCCTTATTGAACGCTTGCAAGATGAGTTTGGTCGCCAATGTATTGTGATCGGCATCGACTCTTACTATGACCTCGCAAGTGACAGCTATAAAGTTAAACAATTTACCGGTGATGAATCGGCCACCAAAGACACTCGTTGGTATACCCAAGACTGGGTTGAACAGGTGCAAAAAAAAGGTTGTGGCGAAATTGTATTGAACGTAATGAACCAAGATGGTGTACGCCAAGGTTATGATATAAAACAACTTACAATGGTTCGCTCGATATGTGATGTTCCGCTTATCGCCTCAGGCGGAGCTGGCACAATGGAGCATTTTAAAGATGTCTTCGCCCTTGCCAACGTTGATGCAGCATTAGCTGCCAGTGTGTTTCATAAAGGGATTATCGATATTCAAGTGTTAAAAAACTACTTGCGTGAAAACCAAATTGCAGTGCGGATCTAGACTAGTTTCAATTGGCTTTAATCAATCGAGTTACCGCTAAAAAATATTAAATTATTGCTTTGACAATAAAATGCTGACCGTATTAAGGATGTAATATGACATCGCTGTACCAAGAAAAACCACAAGACCGTGCTCTATTGAGCCAACTTGATTGGACTAAAACCGACGGTTTAATTCCAGCTGTGGTGCAAAATCACTTAACTGGCAAAGTCCTCATGCTCGGATACATGGACCATGCAGCATTAGATAAAACACTCACGAGTGGCCAAGTTACCTTTTTCAGCCGTAGCAAGCAAAGGCTATGGACCAAAGGCGAAACCTCAGGTAATACGCTGGATTTAATCGCAATCGATATGGACTGTGACAACGACAGTTTGTTAGTACAGGTGGTCCCAAATGGACCGACTTGCCATAAAGGCACACAAAGTTGCTGGCAAGACGGTAACGCCCACCCATTTATTGACAATCTCAGTACGCTAATTGCCTCCCGTAAAGGGCAAGATCCGAAATCAAGCTACACCGCCTATTTATTCGATAGAGGGACTAAACGGATTGCGCAAAAAGTGGGCGAAGAAGGGCTTGAAACGGCTTTAGCTGCGGCCACCAATGACATACCAGAGTTAGTCGATGAAGCCTCTGATCTTATCTATCACTTACTGGTATTGCTGGAAGATCAATCTCTGTCACTCGAAGACATCACTGCAAACCTAATGAAGCGTCATAACGCCGCCAAATAAAACAGCTTAGAAAAACACATCAAGGTTAGTGACACTATTTAAAACGTCGCTAACCTAGTTAAAATTGACTATAGCGCTTCAATTCCGGCCTCAATATTATTGACACCCAAAAGGACGTAACTCGCTCTTCTAGAGTTCTTAAACGTCGGTGAAACGTTCACATAGCGAGCCTATCCTTAAACCAACAACTTAAGCATGGTGTTCCTATACCGATGTAACAAATTCCAACCATCAAGCGCCATTTAGCCGATAAAGTCATCTTAACGTTGAGAATCGCCAAAAGTGTGAAATATTTTCTACTATATAGAACACTGTTTTCTAATATGAAATAACCTCCTTTGCCATGGTGTTGCTCAATATAAGTTCTGATATAATTTTGAACACTAAAATTAATTTCTAATTATAAAAGTGCCCTTATGAATCTCGCAGATAAAGTTTTAGTCGTAAATGACAACCTTCCCATTCGTACCGACAAACCTGTTCACTCAGGTAAAGTTCGTAGTGTTTATTGGTTAACTGAGCAAGACAGCGCTCGCCTAATCAAAGACAAAGGCTATGATGTACCAGCTGACGCGCCACTCGCGATTATGGTGATCAGTGATCGTATCTCGGCATTTGATTGTGTTTGGCAAGGTGAGAACGGTTTAAATGGTGTGCCGGGTAAAGGCACAGCGCTCAACGCTATATCTAACCATTGGTTCAAACTATTCAAAGAGCAAGGGTTAGCTGATAGTCATATCCTTGATATTCCACACCCTTTGGTATGGATTGTACAAAAAGCACGTCCAGTCATGATTGAAGCCATTGCCCGACAATACATTACTGGCTCAATGTGGCGTGCATATAGCAAAGGCGAGCGAGAATTTTGCGGGATCACACTGCCTGAAGGTTTAGAAAAAGATCAAAAACTACCAGAGATTTTAATTACCCCGTCAACAAAAGGGGTGTTAACTGGTCTTGAAGGCGTGCCTGAAGCAGATGATGTTAATGTTTCTCGTAACGACATTGAACGCCATTCTAAGGGCTTTAATTTTAGCAATATTGATGATATCGATTTATACGAGAAATTGCTCTCAGAGGGCTTTGATGTCATTAGCGATGCATTAGCAGAGCATGATCAGATTTTTGTTGATACTAAATTTGAGTTTGGCTACGTCAATGATGCAGCAGGTAACGAGAAACTCATTTATATGGATGAAGTCGGTACTCCTGATAGCTCACGTATTTGGGACGGTAAATCGCATCGTGATGGCAAAATAATTGAGCAATCAAAAGAAGGCTTTAGGCAATGGCTGCTTAACAACTTCCCTGATCCTGATATTTTGCTTAATAAAAGTCGTATGGACGAGCGCTTTGCACTCGCTAAAAACAACCAATTACCGCAATCGGTCATGATGGATATCTCTAACACCTATATTGGTATTGCTGAAAAAGTGATTGGCGAAAAGCTCCACATTAGCGAAAACCCTAAACAAGAGATTATTGATGTACTGCGCAATGATTATCAACTCATTGTTTAGTTTTTGACGACACAACCTTAAGCGTAACAAAAAGCCGCAATATTAATTGCGGCTTTTTAATGGGTAAAAAACATGACCAACTAAATCAGTGATGTTGCTTCGTATTGTAAATCGATTCCTCTCCTGGAGGACGGGTTTTTAAGACTCTTAAAAACCACATATATTGCTCTGGATAAGCCAATATTACTTGTTCGACAGCCTTATTTAACGCAATCGCCTCGTTCTCTTTACCCTGCATACTTTCTGGTGTTAAAGCAGGCATGACCGTTAGGTCAAAATGGCGCTTAATTTTGTCATAGCCTATTTTAACTGGCATAACCTGCGCATTACCCGCTTGAGCCAAACGCCCTACCACAGGAAGTGTCGCTTTAGTCGTACCCAAAAACGGCGCAAAAACACTATTTTTAGGACCAAGGTCTTCATCAGGCAAATAAAAGAAACTATTGTTCTGTTTAAGCTCCGACAATAGCGCTCTAATGCCAGCTTCACGCATATAGATGTTACCACCTTGCGAACTACGCATACGGTTATTAAACCAATCAAACAAACCATTCTTGTGTGCTTTAGCCATTGATACCATCGGTAAATCAATGTTTAAGCGTAACCCTGCATATTCAATACCCCACACGTGCGGCATAATAAATATCACTGGTTGTCCAGCAGCCTTAGCCTGTTCAACATGTTCAAAACCGCTAAGTTTAACGCGGTTTCTAATGTTTTGAGTCGACTTAACCAACAGCTCTGATTGCGCGAGTAAAATCATCACAAAGTTTTCAACATTCGCCTTGATCAGCGTCTCTATCTCAACCGCAGATTTGTCTGGAAAACACGTCATTAAATTTGCACGAACAATGTGTATCGGCTTATTTGCAAAACGAACCACCAGCTTAGATAACTGGCACGCAATAGGATCTCTTAACCAGGCAGGCATTAAACCAAACAAGACCAAGATTAATATGGCTAACCAGGTAAACCAATATTTAGGGTGTAATAACGATAACCGAAAACGGCGATCAAAATATTTTGGCTTTCTAGACAAACGAAGACCTCTTTAGCAAATGAAAAACAGAAAAAGCCACTCAATTGAGTGGCCTATTCATCACAATGCTAGTGCAATTATTTCTTTGCGTTAGCTTCTTCTACGCGACTTTTCAGCTTCTGTCCCGGACGGAATGTCACAACACGACGGGCTGAAATAGGGATATCCTCTCCTGTCTTTGGGTTCCTTCCCGGTCTTTGATTTTTATCTCTCAGGTCGAAATTGCCAAATCCAGACAGCTTGACCTGCTCACCACTTTCAAGGGCTTGACGGATCTCTTCGAAAAACGTCTCCACCATCTCTTTTGCTACTCTCTTATTGATACCTAGCGTTTCAAAGAGATGTTCTGCCATTTCAGCTTTGGTAAGTGCCATACTTTTAGTCCCTCAACGATGCGTTGAACTCGTCTTTCAGAGAAGAAACAACTGCATTTACCATTTCAGCAATTTCTTTTTCTTCCAGTGTACGAGCGTTGTCTTGTAATAAGAGTGCAATAGCAAGGCTCTTTTTGCCTTCCTCTACGCCCTTACCTTGGTATACGTCAAACAAGTTTATGCCAACCAACTGATTTTCGCCAACTTTTCTTATCATTTTTACAACATCTTCTGCTGCAACAGTGTCATCAACTACGATAGCAATGTCACGGCGGTTAGCTGGAAACTTAGATACTGTCTGGGCTTGCGGTAATTTCGCATGCAATAAAGCGTCTAATTCTAGCTCGAAAATAATTGTTTTACCGTTAAGGCCAAATGGCTTTTCAAGGCTCGGATGCACTGTACCAATAACACCAATGACTTGATCATTACGTAGAATTTCAGCACATTGCCCCGGATGAAGCGCTGGATGAGTGGCAGCTCTAAAGCTAAATTCAGCTTCAGAAACAGTCAAACCAATCACGGCTTCTAAATCACCTTTAAGATCGAAGAAATCAACTGTCGCTGACTCCATTGACCAATGTTCATCATTTTGATTGCCCGCAATCACCGCAGCAAGCATTGGCTGTTGTGATACGCCTGAGTCTGCAGACTCTGTAGGCACGAAACGCAAACCAGTCTCAAACAATCTAACGCGGTTTTGCTGGCGGCTTTGGTTGTAGCCCACTGCCGATAGCAAACCGGTAAACATTGATAGTCGCATAGCCGACATTTCAACAGAAATCGGGTTTGGTAAAACCATCGCTTCTGCACCAGGGTGGATCAGGTTTTGTTGCTTAGGATCAACAAAGCTGTAGGTAACCGCTTCTTGGAATCCACGAGCAACTAACATGCTGCGCACACGTTTCAGGCTGATATCAGATTCATTATGATCTGACATGCTCAATTCCGCTACAGGTGCAATATTAGGAATGTTGTTGTAACCGTAAATTCGAGCAACTTCTTCAATCAAATCTTCTTCAATTGCCATATCAAAACGGTATGTTGCTGTGGTTACATCCCATTGTCCATCGCTTACTACAACAGTAAAACCAAGGCGCTCTAGAATTTCAGTAACATCGTTATCTTCGATATGATGACCAAGAGTACGGTCTAACTTAGTACGGCGTAAAACAATTTTTGCCGGCTTTGGTAAGTTAGCTTCTGATTTAGCTTCAACAACTGGGCCTGCTGCACCACCACAAATATCGAGTACTAATCGGCTCGCACGATCCATAACTTTGTGTTGTAGCTCTGGATCTACACCACGCTCAAAACGGTGTGAAGCATCGGTATGCAGACCAATCTTGCGTGCTTTGCCCAAAATAGCTAATGGGGCAAAGAAAGCACACTCAAGCATAATGTCGGTTGTCGCCGTCGTAACACCTGAGTGTTCACCACCGAATACACCTGCTAATGCTAACGGCTTAACCTGATCTGCAACAATCAACATTCCTTCAGGAATAGTGATCTCATTACCGTCAAGTAATGTCAGTTTCTCTTCGCCATTTGGCTTACGAACCTGAATGCCGCCTTCCAATTTTGCATTATCAAATGCATGCATTGGCTGACCAAACTCAATCAGTACGTAATTTGTAATATCAACAATTGGGTCAATTGAGCGAATACCGCTACGACGCAATTTTTCTTGCATCCAAAGTGGCGTAGCTGCAGTAACATCAACATTTTTAATGACACGCGACAAGTAGCGTCCACATTCCTGTTCAGCTTGAAGGTCAATACTCACTTCATCACTGATGGTTGCAGTTACCGGTTCCCAAGTTGGTTCGGTTACAGCTTGTCGATTTAACACACCGACTTCGCGTGCTAAACCAGCCATACCTAAACAATCGGCACGGTTAGCGGTTAAATCAACATCAATAACCGCATCATTAAGGTCTAAGTATTCACGTAAATCTTTACCAATTGGTGCATCGACAGGCAACTCAATAATGCCGTCACTTTCGATATCAATACCAATTTCGCCATATGAACAAAGCATACCGGCTGATGGTTGACCACGTAGTTTTGCTTTTTTGATTTTAAAATCACCAGGCAAAACAGCACCAACCATTGCAACAGCAACTTTAAGACCTAAACGACAGTTTGGTGCGCCACAAACAATATCGATAAGCTCATCGCTACCAACATTAATTTTGGTAACACGTAGTTTATCTGCATCAGGGTGTTGACCACATTCAACGACTTCACCAACAATTACACCGCTAAAGTCAGCAGCGACAGTATCAATACCATCAACCTCAAGACCAGCCATAGTGATTTGGTGCGCTAATTCTTCACGGTTTACACTTGGGTTAACCCACTCACGAAGCCAAGATTCGCTAAATTTCATGCTGTACAGCTCCGTTTATTTAAATTGCTTAAGGAAGCGAAGATCATTTTCAAAGAAAGATCGTAAATCGTTTACGCCATAGCGCAACATAGATAGACGCTCAACGCCCATACCGAATGCAAAGCCAGAATAAACCTCAGGGTCAATACCAACACTACGTAGTACATTTGGATGTACCATGCCGCAACCTAGAACCTCTAACCATTTGCCGTTTTTACCCATAACATCAACTTCAGCAGAAGGTTCTGTGAACGGGAAGTATGATGGACGGAAACGCACTTCTAAGTCTTCTTCGAAGAAATTGCGCAAGAAATCGTGCAATATCCCTTTTAGCTCAGCAAAATTAACTTTTTCTGCAACCAACAAGCCTTCTACTTGGTGGAACATAGGCGTATGCGTTTGGTCGTAATCATTACGGTATACACGGCCTGGAGAGATAATTCGTAGAGGCGGTTTTTCATGCTCCATCGTACGAATTTGGACACCCGAAGTTTGGGTACGTAGCATTACTTTCGGGTTGAAATAGAAAGTATCGTGATCCGCACGAGCTGGATGGTGCTCAGATATATTCAACGCATCAAAATTATGAAAATCATCTTCGATTTCTGGACCGTCTTTAACAACAAACCCAAGTTCACCAAAGAAGCTTTCTATACGTTCAATTGTTCGGGTTACTGGATGCAGCCCACCAGTTTCAATGTGACGCCCAGGAAGGCTCACATCAATACTTTCAGCTTTTAACTGCGCTTCAAGTTCTGCCGCTTTTAATCCATCGATGCGAGTAGACAGTTGCTGTTGAACCGCTTGCTTAGCTTGGTTTACAGCTTGACCAAAGGCCGGTTTTTCTTCATGAGGAAGTTTCCCCATCATCTTCATCATGTCGGTAATCTTACCTTTTTTACCAAGGTAATCGACACGGAGGTCATCAAGCGCTTTTAAATCTGTAGCGTCGTTGATGGCGGCTAAGGCCTGTTCTACGATCTCTGTTAACTGTGACATCATCTCTTCCAGTGCATGTAGGGCAAACCTACGAGTCTTAGGGCTTACATATTTTCTTTAATTGAAAATAGAAAAGGCTCAAATTTTACGTCAGCAAGCCCCATTTGACTAGAGCTAATTACACCTTTTTATTAGCTAACTGCTTATTTTGTTTAGTCCTTACTCAGGTATAAAACGCATCATTGAGCCATCATTGTAAAATTTGTGCTCTAGCCGTTAAGTATCGGATGGTTATTATGCTAGTTGAAATCCAATTTTCCGCCACGAAGTCCGCTTAAAAATAAGTCGCCACTTGTTGATTTCAAGGAGTTAAACCTATCACGGTTTAAAAAGCGTTCAATCAAACCAAGATCTTTAATAAAAGATCAAGTAAACCAGTAAAGAACCGATAAAGTTAAACAGTCACTTTAAAGATTGAGATTATAAGCATGAAGGCAGTAAAATTCCGCTGGGTTGATAAGTTTCTTATCCATATGACGTTAAAGTCAAAATTTACGGTTGTAGCAATAATACCTATTTTAACGTTAGTCGGTCTCACCTTTTTATTAAGCCATAACTTTAGTAAAAACTTGCAAGAGTCCCAGCTAATTCAAGCCGAGCAGTATAATCAAAAGCTCAGTGACGCACTTGATAAAGCCTACCGCTTGCTACCAAATGAAACTAAACAGCCATTTTTGAACGCATTTAATGGAGATATCAGACTTTATACTCAAGCCAATACTCCCCTAGAGATAGAAAACATTGCAGACAATGGCGGTAACTCTTTGGTCGTAGGCGATCACATTAAGAGTGTCAGTCGCAATAGCCAAAGTAGTTTAGTTACCGTGTCTACCATTGTTCGCCCCCAAAATAGCTACAATGATTATTTTGTTTACGCGACTGTGGGAGGCTTTATATTCATAATCTTCATCACCTGCTACTACATTTCTACTTTTATTGGTGGCTCACTATTTGTCAGTGTCATGGCATTGAAGAAAGCGGCCGATGGCGACTTAACGGGACGGCTAAACTTTTTTGAAGTTAAAGACGAATTTAGCATTTTGGCAGGAAGCATTGACACTTTAGTCGAAAGGCAGCATAAATTGGTCACACAGATGACACACGCCAATACAAAAATTCGCAGTGTAATACAATCCTTTAGAGATACTGCAGAAGAAGGACAATCGTTGGCGGTTAACCAGCGCCAGCACCTAGACTCACTTGCTACAGCCATGGAGCAAATGACCTCTGCAGTTAAAGAAGTTGCCTGTAATGCAGAGCAATCCTCAATAGAAACACAAGAAGCCAATCATCAAGTTGATGCAGGTTCACGTGATATTTCAATTACAGTTGACGCCATCGGTGGCCTAAGTACTGAAATAGCACAAGCTTCAGATGCCGTTAATGACTTAAACAACAACGCAACTAAAATTGATGAAGTAGTGACCACTATTAATGCTATTTCAGAACAAACAAACCTCCTTGCTTTAAATGCTGCCATTGAAGCGGCAAGAGCGGGCGAACAAGGGCGTGGCTTTGCAGTTGTAGCCGATGAGGTAAGGACCCTAGCTGGCCGAACTCAAGCAGCAACGATTGAAATAAAGTCGATGATTGAAGCACTTCAAGCAGGATCTCGTAATCTAAAACAGGTAATGACCCGCACTGTAGAAAAAGCCGAAATAAGCAAAAAGCACATTCTTGATACCGGAAATGATCTTCAAGGGATTGCACTTCATAGTGCTAAAGTTTACGAAATGAGTACGTTAATTGCTACTTCAGCAGAAGAGCAGTCTGCTGTTGCTAATGAAATTGCAACCAATTTAATGGGCATTCGTAATCAATCACATGATGTGGAGCAATCAGCAAATCAATCAGTTTCTGGTTGCGACGAGCTACATGCTACAGCTGAACAACTTGATACATTACTCGTAGGCTTAAAAATTTAAATCGTTATATAAACTTTGTGTAGGGTGGTGCTTTTGTGCCACCCTTTTTTTGTGCCAAGATCACACAGTTAACAATATCACCACATTTACATACAAAAAACACACACTAATTGTATACTTGCTTTATAATTTCAGACTTAGCCTTAAATAGTATGGATACAAATTAAGGATGCAACTGACTTTTTGAGTATCACTTAAACATGCAAAACCGAAATGTCCGCTCCAAAAAATTGACTGACTGGCAAACGAGCCTACCGATGAAATTTATGTTCATCCAGCTTTTGGTGGCTGCGATTATTATCATGACAAGTGTTTGGTTCCTCAAATCAATTGAAACTCACAGACTTATAGACAATCAACAAAGTTTAAATATTAAAACAGGTAAAGCCATTACCGCGACTTTACAACAAAAAACTAACCGTATTGAAAACCTAGCGGTATCGATTAGTGCTCTGGGCGAGCTATACCGTGATACGCCTACACTGTTAGATGGCAGTATTCCCGCTTTACTTAACCCTCTAGGCCATGAAGATGTCATTCTCGGTGGGGGGATTTGGCCCGACCCTAACGCATTTGACAACGATATCCGTAAATACAGTCATTTTTGGGCGAGAAGCGAGAGTGGTCAACTAGTAAAGATCGATGATTATAACGAACAAAAAAGCCCGGGATACCACAACGAAAGCTGGTATGCACCAAGCAAATATTTTCCAACCGATACCACTTATTGGTCAAAATCTTATGTTGACCCATTTACACAGATCCCAATGGTTACTGCATCTGTGCCAATGTGGTCAAATCATCAATTTATTGGCGTATCAACGGTAGATATCGCTTTAGCCAATCTACATAACTTTTTCAAAACCGCACTGACGGGTCAAAGGGGGTATGTATTTGCACTCGATCAGCAAAATAGATTGTTGTCATATCCCGACATAGCGCTAAATGCACCAGAAGATATTGCAACCAAAGAATTACTGCTGCCATTTGCCGATTTTGCTGAACTTAATGGCTCGTTTAAACCACTGCAACAAAAAGTAGAACAAATAGATGCTGAGTTTATCCAACAGGCAGAAATTGACAAAGCCTATACAACCGAGCAACTTATAAAAGTCACTGAAAAGTTCCCTAGCCACGAGCAAGCGAAATTGACTGCTATCATCAATCAAAATGCAAAACAGAAGTTAGTCACAGCACAGCTCATTGGGACAGTTGAACTTAAAGATGACCCTGTGTTTAACGAGCCTGTCATTGTCACTTTGTTCCTAATGCCTGGCACATATTGGAAGGTTATTTTAGTCACGCCTATAACTGCCATTGAAGCCAGTGTTGAATCCATGACTGAATCAATTGGACTATACCTCGTAGCGATTCAGATTTTTGCGTTAATGTTACTTTTTATTGTACAGAACAAACTGTTCATCAACCCAATAACAAGAATGGTGAATGCACTCAATAACAGTAACTCAGCAATGATAGAGCTTGAAAGCAACGGCCGAACCGATGAAATTGGCTTACTTGCTAAAGCATTTAGCTCTCGTACCCAGCAACTTGAAATAGCCCTTTCCAGTTTAGACGCCACAAATCTTGCGTTAGAAAACCAATTAGAAGTACAACAATTGGCTCAAACAGACCTAAAAGAAAGTAAAGAACAGCTGAATTTAATATTAAACTCAGCACATAATTTAATCTTTATAAAAAGTGTAGAGGGTGAACTGACACTGGTAAATGACCAATTTTGCCAAGTAGCAGGTTTGCAGCGAAACGACATTCTAGGTGTTAAAGTGCACCTAGTATTACCCAGCGAAGTATCAAGAATAAACAATGACTACGATAAGCAGGTTATCGAAAATAAACAAGAACTTAGCTATGAGCAGAAAATTAAAAAAGATAGAGAATTACATACTTACTTAGTGACCAAGTTCCCAATATTAGACAGTCAACAGCAAGTAGTGTCAGTCGGTACCATTGCCTTTGATATCAGTGAAACAAAAAGCATTGAGTTAGAAAATAAAGCTCAATTTGAAAAACTTATTCAAGATAACAACGATAGCACCGCCATTATCAAAAAACTTAAACAAGCAAATTTGCAGTTAAAAAATGAATCAATACAAACACGTAGTCAGTTAAATAAAGAAATTAACTACGAAAAAGTGATCTTAGACAATCAAGCCCTCTACCCTAACCTCATTGCAAGCTTAGTAAAACCCATTTTTAGAGAGCAAGATGAATTAGCGGCCAATGCATACCGTTTTTCTAATGGAGACCTCGATTTTACAGACATTAGTCAAGAGCTTGCTCAGCAAACGGAACGACTTAGACATTTAGAATACTTGCTGTCAGCACAAGGTTCTAGCGCCAAACCTATAGATTTGGTTCAATTACTGGAGCACATTACTGCCTTATTACAGCCTAAATTGGCTGAGCTTAATATCGTCATTGAAAGCCAAACTGATAAACGACTGATTGTTGATGGGATCCATTGGCATTACTTACTTATGCTTTATCGAATAGTGAGCAATACTGTAACTGATGCTTTTGAGTTTCATCAAAAAAATAAGCGCATCAAAGTGGTACTACAGAAACACAATAATGACATAGAGATAACCGTGTATGACAATGGCAAAGGCTTACCAACTGCCTTGTTAGACCAGCTGCAACAGCAGATATTAGAAAACGAAGTCAGCGGTAGCTTAACTACATTATCAGTGTGGCTAAAAAGTGAGTTTAACGGCAAGCTACAAATAACCACCTTAGCAGTTGAAGAGCAATATACTACCGCAGTAAGCTGTGCAGTATCTATATCATAGCGTTAGCTGCACTATGGGCAGTGATAAGCGCTTGAAGCTACCCCTTACCTGAACTGCCCATGAGATAAAATAAAGCATTACGCAATATATTTAGCTCTGTTTTCTATTCAAAAAAGGCCTGTAGAAAATTGCCAAAATCACTATGGCTGTCGATGCCGCTGTAATTTACAAACTTAAGTACGGCACAAAACTCTTATAATCGTCATGACAATGCACACTAATTATCACCTCAGGCAAAGTATTGCTACCATGAGGCCTTACGCTGCTAGAGGGAAACATCAACAATATAATGGCCTTGCAACCAGTTACGACCTATCAGTAACTTATAAGTCATTTTGCTTCTATTTCTTAAATTAACTTTGACTTTGTACTCTTCGCCTGGCTCACCAATATTTAGCTCAACCATATAACGGATTTCACTCCCTTGCGCATTACGAATTAGCGAGGTTTCAACAATGCGCGTTTGAATCACGCTTGACTCACCTCGCTCATTTTCAGTGGTAAAGGTGATGATTTTACCTACATTTTGTTCCATATCAGCTGATTCATTTTCAATGGCATAATCAACCGCATGCAAAGAGTTTTCTACCGCACCGGTATCAATACGGGTTTTATATACCATTCCTGACTCAACAATACTGATCGCGGCTGTTGAGCCGATATACTTTTTACTTGCCACATCAACTACATATAGCCCTTTAAGCCAATTACGCCCAATCAGTAACTTATAATCCATATGGCTACGGTCACGTAAATTAACTCTAACTTGGCGCTCTTTCCCTTTAAAACCAACGTTCAAATTCACCATGTAACGTGTTTCAGTACCTTGAGAGTTACTCACTGTCGATGTTTTAACAATCTTTGCCGTTAAGCGCTTAGCTTCACCTTTAGCGTTTTCAGTGGTGAAAGACAACATTTTGCCGACGTTATCTTTCATATTTTTGGCACTGCCGCCCTCAACCTGAAGGTTAATGGCATGCAAAGAGGTATTAACAGCTCCGGTATCGATACGAGCAACATAGCCCAAGTTGGCGTTTGCAACGAACATATCGGCAGTAGGTCCAATGACTGACTTATCACTGGCCTGCAAAAAGGCTGATACCATCATACCAATAAGGCACAGCCCTAGTTGTTTTAACATTGTAATTCCTAATTTAGATAAATTGGCTTTCCGGTAGTTACTATTCTGTAATCCGTAGAATAACTCAATACTCGACATATCAAACTAAAGATATATGACAGTCCAAGGTCAACCAAAATTATTAAACAATAAACCGCCTGACAGTAACAATGCAGCCAACATCGCTGTTAAACACCCAGCATAGCTGTTAAACATGAAGCTCATGCCAATAATTGTTTTTGATTTTTAACTGAAAGCGACAGCACAGTTTAAGTTATGTAGCATGCAGTTATAGACGTTGAAAATGCGCATTCACAATATAGTTCTGTAACTATATATGGAAGCAGGCAATTTCCCCTGCACCGCGTTCAACACCCCAAACCGCATTGCAGCAAGGATTTGACTAACATCAACAGTTAAAAATGATCACTAGAGCAAACCCTTACGCCAAATGCAGTTTAGCAATCTCTTGATCAAATAAGTTTTTTATTAAACCTGAAAACTCAGTAATAAACATTGTCTGTTCTGGAGTGGCCTTGTCAGTTGACACGCTGGCGAAGATCTCTTCAAGATCATAAACAATAGAGTCAACCTCTCTAATGATGAGATTTCTCTGAGCAAAGGTTAATGAGGGGTTTTGGCCACAAACCAGCAAAATTTGAGCAGCTAGTTGCGCTTCAAACAACTCCATGACAGTGTCTTCAGCTGTAGCCTGTTGTTGCGAGTTTTCAAATATACCTAGATGCTCAGTTAAATATTGAACTAGATGTATATACCCGTCTGTATCGGTAACCATATCCTTCCAAAATATGCAGCCTGCATAGAGTGATAAGCGGCTCAATAAAAGCCGCAAAAATGATTTTGGATAAGAATATTATCTGAGTTTACAATTAAATGATATCGCCTAACGCTATTTCTTAAGGTAAAGAATAAACGAAACAGGTACCGCTTTACTAATTGCTGACAAACCAGCAACCTCTCTTAATTTATCAATACCTTGCGTTAACTCAAAGCTATCTGAATTGACAATAACAGGCATTACACTCGCCACAATAAGCTTGGACTCTGACAACTTAGCAATACTAACGATAAAGGGAATTTTCACTTTTTTACCGTGTAAATCCACGGTCCCCTCAATGGCTGCCTCGACAGAATCACCTATACTAATTTGACTTAGTAAATCTGTATCCACTTTTGCCGATAACGTTAAGTGAGGGTATTTATCAACTTCGAACAGTAACGAGCCCATACGTTGATCACGGATCGGCACTTTGGTATCGACACTTGCTAGCGAAACTGTCAGCTCGAAGTCACCAGCTTCAGTTAACGTACCAGCAAGCTGTTTAAAATGGTGAACTTCGGCAATATCGGCTTTTTTGATGGAGATGAAATTGACATTAGAGCGGTCATTAACAACATTCCAATTTGCAGCAGTGGTAACAAATGACAATGGAATGAGTAGTAATCCGATAAGAATACTTTTCATAGTAACTCCTTCAACATGTAATTAAAGACATCTGCACGTGAACCTGCAAAGTGCTAATTTAGTACCACCAATGGCGTTAAACCGATTATTCTACAGTTCACGGTACATAACAACTCTAGTACAAAGGATTTACTTTGTGACAAACAAAAACGCCACTTACAAATAAGTGGCGTTTATCATCTTACAAACTTTAAGGAGCTAACCGATCTCGTTGCCATTTGTCATCAACAGTTTTAACGTAAATAAATCGGTCGTGTAAACGGTTTTCTCCACCTTGCCAAAACTCCATACTAGTGGGTTTAACCAAATATCCCCCCCAAAACTTCGGCAATGGCACATCACCTTTAGCAAATTTAGCTTTCATTTCTGCAAACTTGCTCTCTAATGCTTTTCTTGCCGAGATCGGGCTTGACTGCTTAGACACCCAAGTGGCAATTTGGCTGCCTTTAGGCCGCGACATGAAATATTTTAGCACTTCGGTTTTTGATAACGGTTCAGCAACGCCGTTAATCGCTACTTGTTTCTCTAAAGTATGCCAAGGAAATAGCAAACTGACTTTTGAATTCTCAGCAATATGCTGCGCTTTACGACTCTCAAGATTCGTAAAAAAGACAAAACCATCGTTACCAAATCGCTTGAGTAAAACGATACGTTGAAAAGGTTGACCACTGGTATCAACCGTTCCCAGAGACATAGCTGTCGGATCTTTAATTTCCGAATTTTTAACGATTTCCAACCACGATGAAAACAATTCCATGGGATCATTTGGAACATCTTCACTGTGCATTTCTCCTAGAGAATATTCACGTCTAATATCACTTAGCTCTGACATTTGGTCATCCTTGCATACTGCAAAATCTAAAGGTTTAATCGCAACAGATAAACAAGTTTATCATTTAACTTTGCCGTTAGAGTCGGCCCAAACATGTAATAATTCAAGCCCTAGCGTGGCGCCTGCTAAAGCAGTGATCTCTGCACTATCGTAGGCTGGCGCAACTTCAACGACGTCCATACCAACAATGTTCATACCATTCAAACCACGTATAATTTTCATGGCTTTATCGCTTGTCAGTCCACCACATACAGGAGTGCCGGTACCTGGCGCATAAGCAGGATCGAGGCAATCGATATCAAAAGTGACGTATAATGGCATATCACCAACGCGATCTTTGATTTGTGCAATAATTTGATCCGCAGTTTGCTCATTAGCTTCGGCTGCATCAATCACTTTAAACAAGTGATTACTGGTGTCATATTCAGTCCGGATCCCCACTTGAATAGAGTTCTCCGCTGCAATAATCCCTTCATTAGGCGCGTGGTAGAACATGGTTCCATGGTCATATTGGCTACCCTGACTGTATGTATCTGTATGCGCGTCAAAATGCAGCAACGCCATTTTGCCGTGTTTTTTAAAGTGTGCTCTTAATAGTGGCAATGTGACAAAGTGGTCGCCACCAAAGCTTAATAATGCTTTGCCTGAGTCTACAATTGCAGATGCAAAGTCCTCCACCCGTTGCGTAAAGTCGGCAGAGTCACCACAGTCATAAACTAAGTCACCAGCATCCACGACTTTTATGTGCTCACTCAATTTAAAATGCCATGGCCAGCGTGTTTCTTCCCATGCCAAGTTTACCGATGCTTGTCTAATTGCTCCAGGACCCATACGTCCACCAGAGCGGCCTGTCGTGGCCATATCAAAAGGTAAACCAAGTACCACTACATCAGCATCGCTATCTAAAGGCCTGAAATCTAATGGTAACCTTAAGTAACCAAATGCATTTGAATAAAGTGAGTAGTCAGGCTTATCAGCTATAGTGGTCATAAAAACTCCGTAAAATATCTGTAATTACAATACTTGAGCGATCAGCTTGTCGCTGGCTCTTTGAGTAAAATGTTTAAAATTAATATCATTGCTCGCATTAAGTGCTAAATCACAATGCGCGACCTCAACGTGTGCAGGATAATCACTTGCTGCGAGGTGTTGGTTTACACTGATGACATCCCAGCTGTCTGGCTGCAATATTGCCAACATGCTTGAGAATAACTGAATAACTTTTAAGTCATCATTTATATCAGTTTCAATGCTCACATAAGCACTTTGCGCTTGAGGCGTAATATGCATGGTTAGAAAGCGTTCGCCACTTAAGCCATTAATAGAATAGCCACAAGGGTCAAACAGGTGATCATCAAAATCAAAATCTGGTAACCATTGGGCAAAGTTTAATTGCTTTAATATCGATGACTTACATTGTGTAGGTTGACGTAAATAATCGGCAACATTGCCTTTAATGTGGTACATCAGCAAGCTTGAACTTGGGCATTGGATATCATAGCTATCACTGTTAAATAGATAGTGGTGATGACCATCTAAATGCCCAACTCGATACGCACTGCCTGGTAATCGAGTGCGGAGCTGCTGCACATCATCTTCAAATCGAGTCAATTGTAAATGTGACAAGAACTCGCTTTTTCTTTGGTAGCTAAAAGAGGCAATATTCTCAACCGCTAACTCGTCGATAAGAAAAAAAGCGGCTTTAATTAACTGAGTATTGCCACAGGTGATTAATAGGATCTTACGCTCCCAAACAAAAAGGCTCGATTCACTTAAAACATAAGCATCACAGTATGAGTTTGACATCACCGACACGATATCAGCTCCGGCAAGCGCAAGGGTGCGCTCCCAAAATTTGCGTTCTAAAGCTCGTAAAGAACCTACTCCGGCTTTTACACTCAACTCGATTTTCTTTTCTGAACCTTCAAAAAACATCTAACGACTCTTGTCAGCTAAAAAAATAAAACCAGCGACGAGGTGACTCAACGCTGGTCTAGTAAAACTTAATATTAAAATTAAGTTTATGAAAAGTCTTCTAAATATGTATAACCTTTCAAACCTAATTGTAACTCTTCAAGAATGTTACTACGCTCATGTTCATCTATGTGTTTATTAACGAGCTCTTCATAGGTTCTCATAAATGACACGGCATCTAAATTAACATAGCGCAGTACGTCAGCAACCGTGTCACCTTCTAAAACTGAATCTATGTTGGTGCGCCCATTTTCATCAACCCTCACTACCGCTGAGTGAGTGTCACCAAATAGGTTGTGCATGTCGCCTAAGATCTCTTGATACGCACCAACCAAAAAGAACCCGATTAAATACGGACTTTCTTGTGTCCACGCAGGAACTGGAAGCGTTGTTTCGATGCCTTGACCATCAACGTATTGATCCACTATACCGTCAGAATCACAAGTAATATCAAGCATTACAGCTCGTCGCTCTGGCACTTTATCAAGCCCAGACAATGGCAAAACGGGGAACACTTGATCAATGCCCCAGGCATCAGGTAATGATTGAAACAATGAGAAATTAACAAAAAACTTATCAGCCAATTTTTCATTTAATTCATCAATTACCGGACGATGGAAACGATACTTCGAACTCATATTACCTTGTAGTTCATGACAGACTCGTAAGTTAATTTGCTCAGCCCAAGCTCTGTCTGCAAGGCTTAGTTGCCCTAAAGAAAACAGCGAATGCGCCTCACTAAGATCGCTCTGACAGTCATGAAAAATCTCAATTAACGCTCTTTGGTCTGCTTTTCCGCTGACTTCAACCCATGACTGCCACATATTTTGCAGTAGTAGTGGTGCATCTTCAGCCGGCGGAAGAATTGCCTCCGGTTTGTAAGACTCCGTACCAATGACATCTGTGAGTAACACCGCATGGTGAGCGGTTAAATATCGACCAGACTCTGAGATAATTCTCGGCATTGGCTGCTCATATTCTTTACACATATCAGTCAGCACGCTAACAATATTATTGGCATACTCGGTAAGACCATAGTTCATAGAGTTATTACTTTGGCTACGCGTGCCATCGTAATCAACCGCTAACCCACCACCAACATCAAAGCATTTAACATTGGCGCCAAGCTTCATTAGTTCACAATAAAAACGCCCTGCCTCGCTCACGCCTTGACGTATATCTCTAATATTGGCAATTTGAGAGCCAAGATGGAAATGCAACAACTCTAATGAATCCAACATTTGTTCATGTTGTAATTGCTCAATGACTTTCAGCACTTGCGCAGCAGATAATCCAAATTTTGACTTTTCTCCACCACTAGCTTGCCACTTACCTTTGCCCTGAAATGCTAAGCGTACCCTTAAGCCAAGCCTTGGCGTAACACCGAGCTCTTTTGCTTGCTCTAAAACAACTTTTAGCTCAGACATTTTTTCGAGCACTATGTAAACCTTATGCCCGAGCTTCTCGCCAATTAACGCTAAGCGAATGTATTCTTTATCTTTGTAGCCATTACAAATAATCACTGAACTCGCTTTTTGTGCCATAGCAAGTACAGCCATTAGTTCTGGCTTACTGCCCGCCTCGAGCCCTAATTGCGGGACTTCTTTTTCAACTTGGCTAGCTAAAATCTCTTCAACTACTGTTTGTTGTTGATTAACCTTGATCGGATACACCAACAAGTAATCAGCTTCATATTGATACTTTTGAATGGCCTGGTTAAATGCCTGACACAAACTGTTGACTCTATGATGCAATATTTGCGGAAAACGTACTAAAACCGGCAGCGCAACACCAGACCTAACCATGTCTTGCGCCAGTCCATTTAGCCCAATTTTACAATTGGGGCGACTTGGATCTGGGGCAACGGTAACTTCTCCCTCATTACTGATGCCATAGAGCCCTTGGCTCCAATAGTTTACGTTGTACATTGCGCGGGCATCATCAATAGACCAATTGCTCATATTTCTCTGACCTGACTATTAAACTATATAACGTTAAATACAATTGAAACCGCATTTAACAAACAAATGGAAGCATTACCGTCAACCATAATTGACCTGAAAGTGACAGTATACATCACAGCTTTACTGGTCACGGTGACAAAAAATTCTGGATAACTATCTCAACAAATAAATGCTAAGTATATAACGCTACACTTAGTTTTTACCCTAGCAAGCCCTTAATTGTAATTGGGTTGGAACATCAAAAACAGCATGCCGAAATTTATTGTTGAATTGCCTTAATTTTAGCGGCGAAATTAAACCCTGATACCAACTAAAAATCAAGTTCAACCATAAGCTGTTAATGAATAAATACCATTACCAAGCCCTTAATATCGGGTGAGGGTTAATCATAAGTCAAAATCACAACTTTTATTTAAGCTAAATGAAATCTTATCTGTTTTAGTGCCAAGTGGCTAAAGCAAAATGAATTGAATTCCACTATAATCGCTGCAGAAGTTCGTTGTCTTTGTAAAGAGTAGAGAGAAACATGATTGAGATAGGCAAAACCTGCAAGCTCGAAGTTGTAAAAACGGTAGAATTTGGTGTTTATTTAGATGCTAAGGAATTAGGCCAAGTACTGCTTCCGAGCAAAGTGGTCCCAAAAGAGTGCCATGTAGGTGATATGGTCAATGTGTTTCTCTATTTAGATTCTGACGACATGGTCATTGCAACGACGAAACGTACTCTAGGCCAAGTTGGTCAATTTGCTTATTTAGAAGCCAAAGTCAACGGCCCATACGGCAGTTTTCTTGACTGGGGGTTAGACAAAGATCTACTACTTCCCTTTGGTGAACAACACCGCGAAATTGAAGAAGGTAAATCTTACCTAGTTTATATTTATACCAGCCATGTTGATGATCGCATTGTAGCCTCATCTAAAATTGATCGTTTTTTAGATATTGAAGAGCCTAAATATCAAGAAGGTGAAGAAGTTAGTCTTATCATTGGTGGTACAACGGATCTTGGTTATAAAGCCATTATTAACCACGCTCACTGGGGCGTGCTGTACCGAAATGAGGTCTTTACTCGCCTTAGCTTCGGGCAAAAAATTAAAGGCTACATCAAACGCGTGAGAAGTGATGGAAAAATTGATCTCTCTTTACAAAAAGGGGTTAAAGAAGAGTTAGACAAGCATTCAATGACCATCTTGTTTAAGTTAAAGCAAGCCGGTGGCTTTTTACCCCTCAATGACAAAACAGATGCTGAAGTGATTTACTCGCAAATGTCGATGAGTAAAAAAGCTTTCAAAAAGAGTATTGGTGGTTTGTACAAAAAACAGCAAATCACCATATCGCCTGATGGGATCCGCCTAGTCGATTAACCTATGGCTCACAACTTGTTATAACCGTTTATAAATTCAACGGTTATAACATAATGTAAGTGAAAGCTCCTTTGCATTAAAGCATGGCTCTGTTATAACAAAGTCATGCTTTTTTATTAAGGGATCAAAATGGAACTCTCTCAGCTTGAAGCGCGTATTATTGGTGTCCTCCTCGAAAAAGAGATCACCACTCCTGAACAATATCCCCTCTCTCTCAATAGCCTAACATCAGGCTGTAACCAAAAGTCCAGTCGTGATCCAGTTCTTTGCCTGACAGAAATCGAAGTGCAAAATACTTTGGATGACCTAGCAAAAAAACGTTTAATATCAGATCAATCTGGATTCGGTAGCCGCGTATTAAAATACAAACATCGTTTCTGTAACACCGAATTTAGTGATCTACAACTATCTTCAGCCCAACTTGCTATTGTTTGTTTATTATTGCTCAGGGGTCCCCAGACTGCAGGAGAGTTGCGCACTCGCAGCAATCGATTGCATGAGTTTGCTAATGTCAACGAAGTCGAACAGGCATTAAATGAGTTAGCGAGCCGAGAAATCCCTTTAGTCGCATTATTAGCTAAAGAGCCTGGAAAAAGAGAAGCTCGATATTGTCAGCTTTTCACACCAATGACACCGGCAGTTGCAACGTTAACAACACCTGTATTAAATACAGCGCAGCCAATTGTTCCCCAGGAAGATTTACAGCAAAGGGTAACAAAATTAGAAACAGAACTCGCTGTGCTTAAAGCACAGCTTGAGCAACTTTTGGCACCATAACTATCAATATTAAGGGCTAACAAAAATAGTTAACGCTTATCGTTACAGGTGCTAGTCTAGTGGATGATTGAATCAGATATAAGGGAATAGCTTGGAACAGAGTAAACAGGGCAGCAATGTCCGTAACGTATTATTATTAGCGCAGTTTGAAATAAAAAAAATATTATTCAACTCTAGAGGTTTAATTTCTCTGGCAGCATTCAGCTTAGTTTGGTTGCTGCTACTACTTTACCCTATTAGAGGTGCATCAGAGTTTTTACTCTCGCCACAAAATAAAGATATATTCGAAGCCCTTTTTGGCCCCGAGGCTGTCAGTGAATTATTTAAATGGTCAGTTGCAGAACTCGCCGTTTATTGGACTGCGGCTCTTTATCTGTTCCCGTTATTTAGTATTTTTATTGCAGCCGATCAGTTCTCTTCAGATAAGTCACGCGGCTCATTTCGTTTTTTAACCTTAAGAACAAGCAGAGACAGTATTTTCTTTGGCCGCTTTATTGGCTATATGGCTATTCAGACTATGTTGGTGACTTTAACTGTTGTCGCCACCATTGTACTGGCGACAAGTAGAGAAAGCGCTTTACTCATGCCTGCAATTGGCAGTGCCGCACTCGTCATTATCAACTTGTTTATCGTACTATTACCCTACACCGCATTGATGGCAATCTTGTCGCTTTATGCCAATTCGGCACGACAAGCCACTATTTATGCCATTTTGATTTGGGCTGCAATGTCTATTACGATTGGTATAATTAATAATTACTTACCTATTATCAGTGAATTGAAGTGGATTTTACCTGGCTCACAAATTTCATTAATGATTAATACTCAAGGCTTAGGTAGCTTTGTCTATGCCCCCGTCGCAATAGCACAAACATTGGTGTTACTTGTTCTGGGTCGAATTTACATGAAAAGGAGCGCACTATGAAGCTGCTCGAATGCAAAAGCTTGTCGAAGTCTTTCGGCAACAAACAAGCGCTACACCAGGTTGATTTAAGTATCGATGCAGGAGAGCCCATTGCGCTTGTCGGCCCAAATGGTGCAGGTAAAACAACCCTTTTTAGTTTGTTATGTGGCTACATTGCCCCAAGCTCTGGCGAAATCCGTTTACTTGGCCATAAACCGGGCGATACCGCTTTATTGGGACGAATTTCATCCCTACCACAAGATGCAACTCTCGATCCGTGTTTCGATATTGTCACCCAACTGTCACTCTTTGGTACCCTGCAAGGCTTCTCAAAGCGTGAAGCAAAAGCGGAAGCACTAAGAGTTTTAACCCTGGTTGATCTTGCTGATTGTGCATCACAAAAACCTAATTCGTTAAGCCACGGCATGGCCAAACGAGTCGCTATTGCACAGTCATTAATCGGCTCACCTGAATTAGTACTGTTAGACGAACCTACCGCGGGGCTTGATCCTGCAAATGCCAAACGAATACGTGATCTCGTCAAACAGCTTTCAACAAATACCACATTTATTATCAGTTCTCACAACCTGGATGAATTAGAAAAGCTATGTGGGCAAGTTTTATATCTCGAACAAGGCCAGTTGACTCAATCTGTTTCGATGGCTGACAACCAACAAGAACAGTATTTGACGCTAACTATGCAGCAATGCGATAGCACAGTATTAATGGACGCTATTAGGGGCTTACCCGATCTGATCTCGATAGATATAAAGCAGCAGAATGAATTTTTAATCAGGCATAACAGCCAAGATAATTACTCGATTGAAATGGCTCTGTTCACTTTATTTAAACAACATGGTTGGCAATATAAAGCATTACTTAAGGGACGAACACTCGAGGATAAATTGTTTTCTTAATGCATTATTCCCCGCTGGTGACTCAGTGCCAGCGGATACTAGCCAGCTTGCTAGTGTTAGCTTGAAAACTCAAAAACAGGCCTTGGCAAGGCCAAAATGTTCTCTGTATTTCCCAAATTATCGAAAACCCTCCTACTGAATACTTGTACCAGCAATGGTAACACTGCTCATAAAATTTACTTCACCGCTTCAAATCGAACTTAAAAACATTGCTGTTACCACAGCTTTGCTTGACTTCACAACGGCCAAAAATTACGAGCCTGAATTACACTTACTCATCGTCTTGAGGCTCAAAGCTAGCGCTCACGATACATCCAACGATAACTATCAGTGCGCCGATTACTCCAGTGTTTCTACAGAATCTAAAAAGAAATAAAACTATAAATTTGAACACGCTAACAGAACTAACCTTGAGAAAGGACCAGATCTAGTGGAAGTCTGTAGGTCTGTAGGTCTGTAGGTCTGTAGGTCTGTAGGTCTGTAGGTCTGTAGGTCTGTAGGATTACAGTTTAATCACTACTCAAACACAACAGAAAAAAGGGCCGTGGTAAAACCACGGCCCTTCGGAATTTTTTTTTCGATTAGCTAGATGCTAATCAAGCTGGTAACTTAAACTACAGTTACGTTCTCAGCTTGTGGGCCTTTTTGACCTTGAGTAACAGTAAACTGAACTTTTTGACCTTCGTCAAGAGTTTTGAAACCGTCAGAGTTGATAGCGCGGAAATGTACGAATACATCTGGGCCAGATTCTTGCTCGATAAATCCGAAACCTTTATCAGAGTTAAACCACTTAACAACGCCAGTAACTTGAGACATAATATTGAATCCTGTAAATATAAATTAAAGCCTTAACGGCGGTAAAGCTGGAAAATGCCGGTTTACTTAAGATGTTAACAGGACGAACATTGTCTTATTGAACACATAAAAATAAGCCTAACCTTCAAGCTGCGGTTACTATAAACCATTCAAATAATAAGTCAACAAACATTCAAGACTTAATGATGAGTATTTAACTTCTATATCGATTGTCTAAACACCGCAACCTAAAAAGTAAGGCATTAACAGATATAATCTATTGCAACAACAGTTTAAATGGAGCTTTACTGCTAAAATATAAACTTAATTAGCGCGAAAAATCTCTATTTTAAAATCTAATTCACACTCAAAACCTGACGCCGAAAGTGCTAATTTTTGCTCATCTGTCAATTTCCAATTGTACGGTGTCATTTGTAAAAAATGCCTAATATCATTTTCATCAGCCAAGCGTAAAGTACTTTGTAATCTTCTTTGATCAATTAATTCAAACCCTGCAATCGTTGACGATTCTTGAGTGTGCTCTTTCGGTGTTTCGTATATCAGTTCTTTTAATGCAAAATGGTGTCTAGGCCCAGCACATACGGTGATTAATATTCCGCCAGATTTAATCACTCGCTTTAGTTCTGAGTCTAAAGATGGCGCGTAGATCCTGAGCATGAAGTCAAAGCTATTATCAGCAAACGGCATATCGAAAGCACTGGCAACGCTAAATTCTATATTTTTATAGCGTTTCGCAGCATACTTCAGCGCCGACTTACTAATGTCTAAACCAAAAAGCTGAAAGTCATCACCAATCTCACTGGCTAAGCGATTAGAGTAGTAACCTTCACCACAACCGATATCTAGTCCATAACGAGCATCACTTAGATGTGTTTTAGCCATTTGATTCACGTTGTCACTCAGGGCTTGATAAAAACCTTTGTTAAGGAACTCTCTGCGAGCAAACATCATCTCTTTGTTATCACCAGGGTCAGTCGACTTTTTCTTTTGTACTGGCAATAAATTTACATAGCCCTCTTTAGCGCAGTCAAACCTATGATTAGATTCACAAAACCATGTTTTATCTTGTAGCAATAACGGTTTTTCGCATATAGGACAACGGTAAATCATCGTTTTTCTCCATTACAAATGGAAACAGCTATCCATTTGTTCAAAATTAGCTAGACCACGTTACAGCAATGCCGTGGAGTTGAATATTCATAGTGCTTTATCGTGTTCGCCATTCGATAAACACTCGGGCATCACGGTAAGCTTCAAAGTAGGTATTAAAAAAATAAGCGTTGTTGTGACACTAAGCTTCCAAATAAGTCAGTTAATAAAGAGTAATAATATAATTGAGAGGCTGCTAGATAACTTGCGAAGGGGTTAAAAGCGGTTCAAACATACAGTACATCTTTGATGTACAACATTGTACTTTTCTTAATGCTCAAGGTCTAGTTATCTACTTGCGCTTAGGGTGTAACTTGCTTCATTGATTATAAGACAGTTAGTACTTCAACAAATACAAAACAACGTTCATTATCTATATCCATCTTGAAATAGCTTATCCCGTTAACCACTTCAAGATGTCTAACTGCCCCGAAATGTTTTACAATTTCATTCATTGTCGCTCTGATACGAGCAAACGTAAGCTAAAGGCATTTAAATGTTCCTTACAGTGCTTAACTTGATATAACGGATAAAATAAATCATGAGTCAACAACCCACCCTTTTTTGGCACGACTATGAGACTTTTGGTGCAAACCCCGCAAAAGATAGACCATCACAATTTGCTGGGATCCGAACCGATATGGAACTCAACATTATCGCTGAGCCGGTTTCCTTTTACTGTAAACAGGCTAATGATTACCTCCCCTCGCCTGAAGCTATTTTAATTACTGGGATAACGCCACAACTAGCGAATCAAAAAGGGTTACCAGAAGCTGAGTTTATGGCAAAAATCAACCAGCTTTTTACCCAAGATAATACCTGTGTTGTGGGCTATAACTCCATTAGGTTTGATGATGAAGTGTCTCGTTATGGCTTTTATCGTAATTTTTTCGACCCTTATGCCAGAGAGTGGCAAAACGGTAATAGCCGTTGGGATATTATTGACTTAGTCCGAGCATGCTATGCCTTTAGACCTGATGGCATAAACTGGCCACAAAAAGAGGACGGCTCTCCTAGTTTCAAATTAGAAGAACTGACTGTTGCAAATGGTCTTAATCATGAAAAAGCCCATGATGCCATGTCTGATGTATACGCCACGATTGCGATGGCTAAGCTAATTAAATCGGTGCAACCCAAGCTTTTTGATTACTACTTTAGCCTTCGTCGTAAGCAAGAGGTTGCTAAGCTGATTGATGTCTTAGAAATGAAGCCTCTAGTCCATGTCAGTTCAAAAATCAGTGCATTAAATGGTTGTACAACACTTATTGCACCACTGGCATACCATTCGACCAACAAGAATTCAGTCATATGTGTGAATTTAGCGATGGATGTCAGTCCATTAATTGAGTTGACTGCTGAGCAGATCCGCGATCGAATGTACACTCGACGTGATGAATTAGCAGAAGATGAACTACCTATTGGCCTAAAGCAGATCCATATTAACAAGAGCCCTTTTCTTGCCGGTGCTAAAACCATCACCGATGAAAATGCATTACGTCTAAATATCGATAAGGCATTCGCAAGAGAGCAATACAAAAGACTTAAGCAGCACTCTGAGATCCGTGAAAAACTAATGGCTGTGTTTGATATTGAGCCTAAAGGCGAAATCACCGACCCGGATCTGCAACTTTATAGCGGCGGTTTTTTCAGCCATTCAGACAAAGCAAAAATGGAGATGATTCGAAACGCTAAACCAGTAAACCTGGCGGCGCTGGATCTGTCGTTTGATGATGAACGCTTACCCGAAATGCTATTTCGATACAGAGCTCGTAATTACCCTGAAACGCTCGATGAGTCAGAACAGCTTCGCTGGCGTGAGTTCTGTCAACCAAGACTAAACGACCCCGATTACATGATTAAGCTAGAAAACATTATCGAACAAACAGAGCAAGATGAAACAAAGCAAAAATTATTACAGGCTTTGTGTCATTATCTTAGAAGTCTTTAGTATTTCAGGCCACAAATGAGACGCTGCTCTCGTTCAGTTGGTAATAGGCTTACTAAAATGACATTTCATTAGCGTTAATTTAAGGACGTAGCATATGCAAGACCGATTTTTAAAAAGCATAGCTAGTTTACCAGCATCACTGGCGACTGCGATTGTGCCCATCTTAGATAAAGATTTTTCAGGTCACATCAGCGCCCAGCAACTTGATGAGCTCATCAAAACGACAAAAATTGAAGAACACACTTTACTGCAAGCATTGCTTCCAATATCAGCTGCGCTTGCTACCCCACCAATTAGCCAATTTTTCGTGGGAGCAATTGCTAAGGGAAGCAGTGGCGATCTCTATATGGGAGCTAACCTTGAGTTACCTGGTGAAGCGCTATGCCACTCTGTTCACGCAGAGCAAAGTGCCATTAGTCACGCTTGGTTAAAGGGTGAAACCGGCATTAAAGATATCGTTGTTAATGCTTCTCCATGTGGTCATTGTAGGCAGTTTATTAATGAAATTGTGGATGGGGGTTTGGTTAAAATACACTTACCAGAACAACAACCTCAATTGTTGTCTTATTACTTACCCTATGCATTTGGCCCAGCCGATCTCAATGTTTCACAACCTTTATTATCGAAACAGCAACATTCATTAATGCTTGGTTCTGATGATCCGATGATTATTGAAGCCCTTGATCAAGCAGCCAAAAGTTATGCACCTTACACCAAAAACTATGCCGCAGTAGTGTTAGAAACAAAAGACGGCACCACTTATTGTGGTCGTTATGCTGAAAATGCAGCTTTTAACCCGTCGATGCTGCCAATGCAAATGGCATTATCGTCTATGGCACGTCATAACCGCAATTTTAGCGAGATTAACCGTGCGGTGTTGATTGAGTCTTCTAAAGGGGCTATTTCATTGGTAGGCGCAACGATGGACGCTTTACACGCAGTTGCAGCAGTAGAGCTTGAGCACATTGTAGTAGAGCCAGAATAAGCATTGAGCTTAATTTAAATGGACTGCAGATGCAGTCCATTTTTTGTTTAGCGCCTGCCTTTTTCCAATGTCGTCAATAAACTTGATGTATCCCAACGATTACCGCCGTCTGCCTGCACTTGCGAATAAAATTGATCAACTAAAGCTGTTAGTGGTAAATGCGAGCCATTGCGTCGTGCTTCTTCAAGCGCAATGCCTAAATCTTTACGCATCCAGTCAACGGCGAAACCAAAATCATATTCACCTTGCCACATGGTTTGATAACGGTTTTCCATCTGCCAAGATTGCGCAGCACCTTTGCTAATAACCTCGACGACTTTCTCACCGTCAAGGCCCGCACTGCGAGCAAAGTGCAACCCTTCTGCCAGCCCTTGTACCACACCAGCAATACAGATTTGATTCACCATTTTAGTTAATTGCCCAGCTCCAACCTCACCGAGTAGTTCAGCGCAGCGAGCATAAGACTCAATAACCGGTTTAACCTGCTTAAATGTCTCGTTGCTTCCGCCTGCCATCACAGTTAGCACCCCATTTTCTGCGCCAGCTTGCCCACCAGACACAGGGGCATCCATAAAGCCAATGTTCAATGCATTTGCAGCTGTGGCTATCTCTCTTGCTACATCGGCCGAGGCAGTGGTATGGTCAACTAAAATAGCACCACTTTTCATACCAGCTAATACCCCCTCAGACTCCAGAGTGACTTGCCGTAAGTCTTCATCATTACCGACACAAACAAACACAATATCTTGCCCTTCAGCCGCCGCTTTAGGTGTCGAAAAAGATTGTCCAAAATATTGCTCACACCAGGCTTGAGCCTTTGACTCGGTTCGATTATAGACCGTTACATCGTGACCATTTTTAACCAGGTGCCCCGCCATAGGGTACCCCATTACACCTAGACCAATAAACGCGACTTTAGCCATTTGAATTCCTATTTTGAGGGAGTTTAATTATGTTTTTCAACACACTATTGTTATCATAATAAGCGTTATATGCCTAAACAGACAATAAAAAAACCAGCATTATGCTGGTTTTATTAGTAAGCCAATAGCTTAAACACCTAAGGTCACATGCGCTTCCATTTCGGCGCCAATCTTTTTGCGCATATCCATTAATCGCACAGCAGATTCTCTTAACTCGATATCAATCTCAGAGGTCGGGATCCATTCTGGTACAGGGCTTGGTAGACCCGCATCATCAACGGCAACCATAATTAAAACACAATGCGTAGTTAAGTCTCGGTCTTGGACTTTCGGATCGCCAGCTCTAACATCGATACCTAAGTGCATTGAGGTCCTACCGGTGTAAATCACTTTCGCAGTCACTTCAACAATATTACCGACATGGATAGGTTTAACAAATCGGATCCCGCCAGCATAAGCAGTAATACAATATTTACCACTCCAACCGGCAGCGCACGCGTAACCAGCAAGATCTATCCATTTCATTACCGCGCCGCCATGGACTTTACCACCAAAATTAACATCTGCCGGTTCAGCTAAAAAACGTAAAGTAAGCTGCCTATCGGTACCAGCCATATTCAACCTCTATCAATTCACTATATTACGACTAAGTTTACGCGATATCAGCCGCAGCATCACGCAGTTAGTCGTGACAGGCTATAAAAATCTATCTCATTGGATTTTGACCTCACCTATACCGTCACCGGCATAAATATTTTTCGGTGGCAATATACTAAGTTCAAAGAGATGTGAAGAATCAAAGGTGCAGTGCGTTAAACATGGCTAAGCGAAAATTTTATGACTGTCGGCTTATCGGAAGGTTACAAAGTTTATTTCTTGTGTTCAACCCTTGCAAAATGAAGGCTTGTGTTAAGTTTTGCACTGCTATCAACAATACACCAGATACAAAAAAGCGCCTCAAAGGCGCTTTTATCGTTAACAGTTCAGCTAAGTCCAAATTAGATTTTTTTGAACAATAACGAACCGTTAGTGCCACCAAAACCAAACGAGTTACATAAACCGTATTCGAATTTATGATCACGAGCAGTATGTGGTACAAAGTCTAGGTCACAGCCTTCATCAGGGTTATCTAGGTTCAACGTAGGCGGGATCACTTGATCTCGTAACGCTAACAAGGTAACAATCGCCTCAACTGAGCCTGCAGCACCTAATAGATGCCCTGTCATTGATTTAGTCGAACTTACCGTCAAATCATAGGCATGCGCACCAAATATCGATTTAACTGCGGCCGCTTCAGCTTTATCGCCAGCTGGCGTAGAAGTACCATGTGCATTGATGTAGCCTATTGATTCACGAGCTACTTTAGCATCATCAATCGCATTAGCCATCGCTGCAGCTGCACCAGCACCGTCACTTGGTGGAGACGTCATATGAAACGCATCACCACTCATACCAAAACCAACTAGCTCACCATAAATAATGGCTCCACGGGCTTTAGCGTGCTCGTACTCTTCCATTACCATCACACCAGCACCATCACCAATAACAAAACCATCACGGTCTTTATCCCAAGGGCGGCTCGCGGCAAGAGGATCATCATTTCGAGTTGAAAGCGCTTTTGCCGAGCCAAAGCCTGCAACCGCTAATGGGCAAGTGGCGTCTTCAGCGCCGCCAGCTAGCATGACATCAGCATCGCCATAAGCGATTGTACGAGCAGCAAAACCAATGTTGTGCACACCGGTTGTACACGCAGTGGTAACAGCAAAGTTAGGACCTTTCATACCGTATTTAATCGATAAATGACCTGAAATCATGTTAATGATGGTACTAGGTACAAAGAAAGGAGATACTTTACGTGGTCCACCTTTAAGCAATGCTTCATGGTTTTTTTCAATCAGAGGCAATCCACCCATGCCGGCACCAATGGCAGTACCAACCCGATTAGGATCCATCTTTTCCATATCTAAACCAGAATCATCTATCGCTTGGATCCCCGCTGCCATGCCGTATTGGATAAATAAATCCATTTTACGAGCATCTTTACGTGACATGTACTGTTCGACCTCAAAGTCTTTAACAGAGCCACTAAAACGAGTGGTGAATTCACTAGCATCAAATTTGGTTATGGGTGCAATACCACTTTGTCCTGATACTAGGGCTTTCCATGTAGAATCAACAGTATTGCCCACAGGGCTTACTAAGCCTAAGCCAGTTACAACGACACGACGTTTAGTCACGCTATCACCTTTATCTATTTAAAAATGAATTGTTATGATAGTACTGATAACTTTGAACTACCAATACCTTAACGAACCAAGCCTGATTGGTGTATTGAAGCAGAAACGAGGAAATATTGCTTAAAGACTTACAACAACCAGCGGTTTTTACAAACAAAAACAGGCGACATAAATGCCGCCTGTTTTCAGAAATTCTAGATTACTGATTCTTAGAAACGTAATCGATCGCTGCTTGAACAGTAGTGATCTTTTCTGCTTCTTCATCAGGGATTTCAGTATCAAACTCTTCTTCTAGAGCCATAACCAATTCAACAGTGTCTAGAGAATCTGCACCTAAATCGTCAACGAAAGATGCTGCTGATTTAACGTCTTCTTCTTTAACGCCTAGTTGTTCGATGATGATTTTCTTTACACGTTCTTCGATGTTGCTCATTGTTTTTCTTTCCTATTCAAATTACGCACTTGCGCAAGTTTTCGAGTATTTTATTGAATTTGGCAGACAATGCAAGCTTAACTTTTGTGGTCTAACCACAAAAATTGTTCACATTTGATGCAGATCACCTCTGAAGAGAGCTGATAGTCTACCGTTCCATTAAACCATGTACATGCCGCCATTCACGTGGAGAGTCTCTCCAGTGATATATGCAGCAGAGTCTGACGCTAAAAAGAGAACTGCGTTAGCAATTTCTTGCGCCTGCCCAAGTCTTTCCATCGGTACTTGCGACATAATCGCTTTTTGCTGGTCTTCAGTCAGCTCATCAGTCATGTCAGTCTGGATAAATCCAGGAGCAATAGCATTCACTGTTATTTGACGAGATGCAACCTCTCTAGCAAGAGATTTTGTAAATCCAATTAATCCCGCTTTCGCTGCACAGTAATTTGTTTGGCCTGGATTGCCCATGGTTCCTACCACAGAGCCAATATTAATGATGCGACCATGGCGCTTTTTCATCATTGGACGCATAACGGCTTTTGAAGTGCGAAATACTGATGTTAGATTTGTATCTATAATATCTTGCCACTCATCATCTTTCATTCGCATTAACAAATTGTCACGTGTAATACCGGCATTATTGACGAGGATATTAACATCACCCGCTTTTTCTTTAATAGCAGCAAACAACGCTTTAACCGAATCGCCATCAGTAACGTTTAAAACAAGACCATGACCATTATCACCAAGGTAAGCTTGGATCGCTTCAGCGCCACGCTCGCTTGTTGCAGTACCAATAACGATTGCACCTGCAGAAACAAGTGTTTCAGCGATTGCACGGCCAATCCCACGGCTAGCACCCGTTACGAGGGCTACTTTCCCAGTCAAATCAAAACTTACGCTCATCAGATTTCCTTATTCTGTCAATGCTGCGAAGGATGCAGCATCGTTAATCGCTTTAGCGGTAAACGATCGATTAATACGCTTAGTTAGGCCAGTCAGTACTTTTCCTGGACCCATTTCATACAGGTTAGAAATACCTTTGCTTGCCATTAGTTCTACAGATTCAGACCACCTTACAGGGCTGTATAATTGACGCACTAATGCATCTTTTATATCTAGCTCAGCAGTTGGGCATGCAACATCAACATTATTAATAACAGTAACTAAAGGAGCCTTAAACTGAATGTCAATTAGCGCTGCCGCTAACTTATCAGCAGCAGGTTTCATTAACTGACAATGCGATGGCACACTAACAGGTAATGCAACGGCCATTTTAGCCCCATTCGCTTTACATAATGCAGCAGCACGTTCGGTCGCTTCTTTTTCGCCAGCTATAACCACTTGTCCAGGGCTATTGTAATTAACAGGGCTAACAACAGAGCCTTGAGCGGCTTCTTCACATGCTTTAGCTATAGCGTCATTATCTAAACCAATAATCGCAAACATAGCACCGGTTCCAGCAGGAACCGCTTGTTGCATTAGCTGACCACGAAGCTCAACTAATTTTATCGCTGCTTCAAACTCAATGACACCGGCACACACCAATGCAGAGTATTCTCCTAAACTATGACCAGCCATCACCTTTGGTAAAGCCTTTCCCGAAGCAACATATGCACGGTATATTGCAACACTTGCAGCTAATAAAGCTGGCTGTGTTTTATCCGTTTCATTCAGTGTTTCAACAGGACCTTGCTGCACCAGCTCCCAAAGATCATAACCTAGAACCTGACTAGCTTGGGCAAACGTTTCACCAATAATCGGCTGATTTTCAGCTAACTCAGCTAGCATACCAACGGCTTGTGATCCCTGTCCAGGGAATACAAAAGCAGTATTTTCCATATTTATTTACCTTTCACATCCACGCCTTGAACTGGCGACAATTAAAAACGAACTAAAGCACTTCCCCAGGCAAACCCTGCACCAAAGGCTTCAAGTAATAACATTTGACCACGCTGAATACGACCATCTCTTACTGCTTCATCTAATGCAATTGGCACCGATGCAGCAGAAGTATTGCCATGTTTTGCTAACGTCAGTACTACCTTATCAAGACTCATATCTAATTTCTTGGCCGTCGCCTTAATAATTCTAAAATTAGCCTGATGTGGAACTAACCAGTCAATATCTGATTTATCAACATTATTTTGGCGCAAGGTTTCTGTCACCACGTGTGATAACTGGGTAACAGCAACTTTAAACACATCGTTACCCTTCATCGTCAAGTAACCGTTGTTTTCAGTAGATTCACCTAAGCGTGGTGGAAAGGCACATTTAAGCAGTTCACTCTGACGTCCGTCTGAATAGATATGCGTCGAAATGATGCCCGGCTCTGTTGCTGCACCGATAACTGCGGCGCCAGCACCATCACCAAATAAAATAACCGTTGAACGATCTTTAGGATCGCACAAACGTGAAAGCACATCGGCACCAATAACAAGTACGTTACGAGCTACGCCAGACTTTACGTACTGATCTGCTATTGATAGCGCGTAAACAAAGCCTGAACAGGCAGCAGCAATATCAAATGCAGGAATGGTATGTATGCCTAACATAGCTTGAATTTCACAAGCCGCAGCAGGAAAAGCGTTGTTAGCACTTGTAGTCCCACAGACTATCATATCGATTTCGCTAGCTTCGATACCCGCCATTTCAATCGCTTTTAAGGCCGCTTGATAGCCCATGGTAGAAACGGTTTCATCAGACGCAGCAATTCTACGTTCTGAAATACCAGTACGCTCAACAATCCATTGATCAGTGGTCTCAACCATCTTTTCAAGATCTTGATTAGTGCGCACTTGCACCGGTAGATAACTACCAGTACCAAGAATTTTTGTATGCATAAGGAATTTTTCAGCTATTTATGTCTAAAAGAATCGACTCTAGACGATCTTCAATCATCTGTGGGAGTCGACGTTGCGCTTCGGTTACTGCTAGGTTTATCGCTTGCAAAAAAGCAGTTTCATCGGCGCTGCCATGACTTTTTACTACTATTCCGCGCAATCCTATCAGACTTGCACCATTATAGTGGTCGGGGTTCATCTGATTAAGCAGAGAATGGACACGTGGAGCTATTAGTTTAGCTAAAAGTTGTACAAAAAAACCTTTCGAGAGGCTTTTTTTCAACTGGTGAACGAGTAGGCGTGCAATTCCTTCAGACGCTTTCAAGGTGATATTACCTACAAAGCCATCACAGACAATCACATCGACATTTCCTGAGTAGATTTCATCTCCCTCAATAAAGCCCGTGTAATTGATTTGTGGAACTTGTTGTAATAACCGACCAGCTTGTTGAACCTGGTCATTCCCCTTTATTTCTTCGCTACCCACATTAAGCAGGGCCACTTTGGGTGCCTCTGTTTTATCAACCGTTTCACTCAAAACAGATCCCATTACCGCAAATTGAAACAGCGTTTCAGAATCACATGAAACATTCGCACCAAGATCAAGCAGGTACACAGGGGTATTATTTACCGCCGGTAAACAACTGACAAGAGCAGGTCTATCAATGCCTGGTAATGTTTTAAGAATAACTTTAGACATCGCCATTAACGCGCCAGTATTGCCAGCACTAAGACATGCCTGAGCTTTGCCATCTTGAACCATATCAATCGCCAGTCTCATTGAGCTCTGTTTACGATTTCTAAGGGCATGCACAGGCCGATCAGACATAGTGACAATTTCTGTCGTATGTTCAATCTCAATGCGATTTCTAATCTGGGGTTCAGCGCAAGTTA
Source organism: Shewanella youngdeokensis (assembly GCF_033180165.1). Classification (GTDB taxonomy): domain Bacteria; phylum Pseudomonadota; class Gammaproteobacteria; order Enterobacterales; family Shewanellaceae; genus Shewanella; species Shewanella youngdeokensis. Next base: position 1,708,788 of record NZ_CP136522.1, on the reverse strand, counting down.
AATATTCGTCAATTTGGGGTTTGTCGCCCACAAGTACGATTTTTAAGAGGGGGTTTAAGCGAAGTGCCTGCAAAGTTGCAGGCACTGTGATGCGGGGACCAAAGTCGCCCCCCATCGCATCTAACGCAAGCGTCAGACTTGTCATAAGGGAATCAACAAATTACTTGTTGATAACCTTTTGACCACGGTAAAAACCATCCGCAGTCACATTGTGACGAAGGTGAAGTTCACCACTCGTTGAATCCACTGATAATTGAGGTGTGCTCAAAGAATCATGTGAACGACGCATTCCGCGCTTTGAACGAGATTTTTTGTTCTTTTGTACAGCCATTGGCCCTGTCTCCTAGATTACTTGCTCTTCAGTTTTTCTAACACTGCAAACGGATTTGGACGCTCCTCTTGAGCGGGTTCGATTTCGCCTACGACTACGTCTTGATTACCTTGATGACAACTTTCATTCTCATGCATGGCAATCAAAGGCATACCGACTATCAATTCATCTTCGATCAATTGATGCAGACGAACTTCGCCAATTTCATTGCACTCAATAGGCTCATACACATCCGGGAGCTCATCGATTTCAGCTTGGGTCTTACAAAGACCAAAACTAAACTCGACCGTAACCTCAGTGGTAAATAGTGTCATACAACGTTGACAATCCAGAGTGAGCTCCGTCACAGCCTTCCCGCTAAGGTAGACTATCCCCTGTATATCTACGCCACATTCAATCGACACTGCCACATCAGAACAGTCGCCGGCACATAATTCATTTAATCGCTTTAACTGCTTACCAGGCACCAAACCTTCGTATGAAAGTTGGCTTGTGGCAGCCCGAACGGGATCAATTGAAACCGGTATCTTTACTGTTTGCATAAGGCGCGCATATTACCGTGAAATTTCGCAAAGTCAATACCCTCATAAGATTGCATCGAAAATTTGCTCACTTCATCGGTCAAGTGAGTTGTTAGGTGAGCGCATTGTACAAGAAAGGTGGCTGTCATTACATCAAATTTCATATCAAATTGAGTTTAAGTGTTCGTAAATCAATCGGCTTAATCGGGAATTGAGAGTTCGTCCCAACTAACACCATAGATGCACTAAGAATTAAGCGTATGACTAAAGATAGACGATCTAAACAACCACGCGATAATTTAAACGTAATAATCCAAATTGACTCCCCAAGTGAACCTTAAACCGTTACTCAGTAATGTCTCGTCATCAATTTAATATGAATACTGCCTCTATGTAGTAGTAATCTTTACCTTAAACGCTCCTTTAACGTCAGTTGTGTGCCTCAAAACATTATAAAACCAGCCTGTTGATGCTTTTGGTTCAAGCCTGTCGGTGACATCTAACTAATGATTGCGAGCACCACTGTTCATTTGAGTTTTACCTCTACCATAAAATCAAGATAATCCATACCACCTCCAGACAGGCCATCGTAGTTATGTCCAAGTTAACTCACCAGATAAGTAGAGCCTTCAAGGTGTAGTACTAAATCAGTGTTTTTTCATTTCGATACATGCTGGATAAACAGTTCATCAGCAAATGAAAACTTGCTTATGCCATTAATGATTAGCGACAATAGCATTAATTACTTCGATAGCGACGTTAAGGTCTCACTATGTCAAAACCCATCATATTGGCTTCTACCTCCCCTTTTAGAAAGCAACTATTAGACAAGCTCAATCTACCTTTTGATACCTGTTCTCCAGAAGTAGATGAAACCCCTTTAAAAAATGAGTCGCCAACAGCATTAGTGTTAAGGTTAGCCAAGCTAAAAGCTGCAGCTGGAGCGATGCAGTTTACCAACGGAGTAGTGATTGGTTCAGATCAAGTTGCGGTTGTTAACGGTAATATAATAGGCAAACCACTCAATCGAGAAAAGGCGATTGAACAACTGAGCCAAGCCAGTGGACAGGCAATCACCTTTTACACTGGGCTCGCTGTACACGACATACAATCAGGCCAGGTCGACGCTATCGTTGAACCATTTGTTGTACATTTCAGAACATTATCGCTTGCAGCCATTACTCGCTATATAGATATCGAGCAGCCTTTCTACTGCGCAGGCAGTTTCAAATGTGAAGGTTTAGGTATCGCGTTATTCGAGCGTTTAGAAGGTAAAGATCCCAATACGCTGATTGGCTTACCATTAATATCCTTAATTGACTTACTACATCAACAAGGAGTTGAAGTACTGTAGCGACCGCAATAGAGCGTTCCGCAGTTTCATGGCTAATTATACAGCGGTAATGCTCGCAATAGACTAAAGTTTATCAATACCGTAGCAGCGACGAGTAGAGACTTAACACCTAAATAAGTGTTCTTTTGGTTTTCTCCTACTTTAAAACGTAACGGAGCTTGAAACTACTTTATGACCGATATTGAAGAGGCTCTAGCATTAATAGCAGCCCCCTGTACCGATAAGCTCTTTTTTACAAAAGCTCTAAAAGCACTAGCGCTTGTAACGCGGTGCCGCTGGGCGGCTTTTGGCAGACTATCGAGCAAACCCGGTTATGGAGAAATCATCGCCTTTTGTGACGGTGATAAAAGCATGCCTGGATTCGAATTTAAGTTAGCTGGAACCCCTTGCGAACAAATGTATACCGCTGGAGCCATTCAACATCACGTGCTTTACACTGATAACCTTCAAGTACACTTTCCCAATTTCAAACTGATCAAAACATTGGGCGCGCAAAGTTACCAAGCAGAATTAATTTTAGATGATAATGGTGCGCCTCTAGGTCATCTTTTTGTCTTGGATTGCTTACCGCAAACAGCCAATGTCAAAGCCAATGAATTTTTTCGGCTCCTCGCCCAGCGAATAGGTGTAGAGTACAGCCGCCATACAGTGGTCAAAGAGCTCTTGCGTAATACCGAGATGATAGCCTCCTCGAAACAATTCATGTCTTTTGTCGACACCAATTATTGCTATCAAGTGGTATCAAAAGGCTATGAGTCACTCTTTGGACTCTCAAACGCAGAAATTATTGGTCAACATGTTGCATCATTACATGGGCAGGCTGTTTTTGAATCAAAGATAAAACCCTTACTCGACCGCTCATTTGAAGGCCAAGAGCTCATTGACCAAATTTGGATCCACCCACCAAAAATGGACAAACCAATCTATATCAATGTACACCATAACCCTTACTACGATGCACAAGGCGTGATTACAGGTTCAATTATTTCGGCGCATAACATCACTGAGATCCAACAAGCAAAAGATCGTATTGAATATTTAGCCAACCATGACAGTCTCACAGGCCTCGCTAACCGGCGTAACTTGTTTGCTCAAATGGAGCAGCGGCTTGAGCAAACCAAAAATGTCTGTTTCAGCGTTGGCATCATCTATCTTGACCTAAATAACTTCAAGCAGATCAACGACAGCTTTGGTCATAACTTAGGGGATGTGGTGCTTAAAAAGGTCGCCGAATTACTAAAAGTAGCAACTATGCAGACTGATACGATTGCAAGAATGGGTGGCGATGAATTTATTATAGTAACCAGTCTGGAGTGTGTAGACAATAAAGCAGAAGCTTTACATGCGTTAAAAGTCTACAGCGAAAAAATTAACAACATATTAGATAGGCACGTAGTGACAAAAAAACACTCGATAAAAATCAGTGCCAGTGTTGGAACTCACCTAGTAACGGATCCCAACACAAAAGTATCAACACTGATAAACCAAGCTGACCACGATATGTTCAAAGCAAAAAAGAATATCGTTTGAAAGCAAAACTGTTTTACTAACCAAACATTAAATGACTAAAGTTTGTTTTAATGCTTGTTAAATTAAAACTTTACTTGCTTAAAACATCCAACAATTGCAATGGGGCATGAATAATTGCTTTTGGTTTTGCTTCAATTAATCTTTCATGACTATGAGCGCCATAACTAACCCCAACTGAATCAATACCGGCATTATTTGCCATATTTAAATCATGTATCGAATCACCTACCATTAAAGCGTGTGCAGGCTTAACCTTTAACTCATCAAGTAACGCATGCAACATGTCGGGGTGTGGCTTACTTTTCGACTCATCAGCACAGCGAGTAGATTCAAAGTGATGACCCAAGCCTGATTCTGATAAAACTCGGTTCAAACCACTACGCCCCTTACCGGTAGCAACAGCCATTCGATAGTCTCGCGCCGACAACTCGTTTAATAGTGACTCACAGCCCTCAAATAATGGACTTGGAGTACTATTTAACGACAAATAATGTTGTTTATATGACGCCAACATGGATTCGAAGTGAACAGGGCTCAACCGAGGATAAAGCACGCTTAGTGCTTCATTCATCGACAAGCCAATAATATCTCTAACCGCTTTTTCAGTGGGTATAGTCAACGATAATGAGCTAGCCATTTGCTGCATACAGTTCACAATTTTACTGACCGAGTCCATCAAAGTCCCGTCCCAATCAAATATGACTAACTCATACGGCTTCATATTTTTTTCAACTTCCCTAACGTTTCTTCTAGAACCGGATCGAGCGGTGCATTTACCTGCATGATCTCATTCGTGTCTGGGTGAATAAACCTCAGTTGAGCAGCATGTAGGAACAACCTATTTAGGCCATGCTCTCGCATCGCGTTATCAAATTTTTGTTCACTGTACTTCTCATCACAAGCAATAGGGTGACCAGTATATTGACAATGCACACGAATTTGGTGAGTTCGTCCAGTGATCGGGCTAGCTTGAACTAGCGTTGCATCACTGTAACGTTGCATGATTTTAAAGCGAGTTTCAGACTCTTTACCCTCTTTATTCACTCTAACAATGCGCTCACCTGATTTTAGAGTCAGCTTTAATAAAGGGGCTTTAACTGCTTTATCATGCTTCTGCCATTCGCCTCTTACGAGTGCCAAATAGTCTTTTTGCATTTTTTTCTGTCTAAGTTGATCATGTAAATGCTTTAGCGCACTGCGCTTCTTAGCAATAAGCAACAAGCCAGATGTGTCTTTATCTAAGCGGTGTACCAACTCTAAAAACTTTTGCTGAGTTCGGAGCGACCGCATTGCCTCGATAACGCCAAAATCAACACCACTACCACCATGAACGGCAATAGCAGATGGCTTATTGAGTACGATAATAAATTTATCTTCATAAATAATGCGATCTTCTAACTGCGAAACTTTAGTCAATTTAGCAGATGGACCAGGACGACCTTCTGATTCAGACACTCGTACAGGCGGTATACGTACGATATCTCCATCTTGTAGTTTATATTCAGGTTTTATACGCTTTTTATTAACCCTAACCTCCCCTTTACGTACAATCCGGTAGATCATACTTTTAGGAACGCCTTTCAATTTAGTTAATAAAAAATTATCAATACGCTGTCCGGTATGGTCCTCATCAATGGTAACCATTCGAACTTCTTGCTTTGGAGATGGAGTATTCATGCTGTGCCGCTATGTGTTTCGTTACCGCACATTGTACAACAAGTGAAAAGAATTGTGCCTTTTCAATTGCTGATTTTATCTATTATTGGTATATTTCTCTCGCTAAGGGGGATAACCAGTGGATAAAGTATTCACAAATCGCCCTAGCACGACGTTAAAGCATGAGACTAAAAACGTTTACAGTTTGATCGTAAATAATTGATTTACAGGTCGTTGTATCAATCAAAAGGCTAATAAGAAGGCCTTCACGACTAAATCAAAGCGTAAACCCAGCTTACAACTGGTTTCTCTGCTCAAAACGCCCCAATTTCGAATAATAATTTTAGCTTGTCGTCAGACGCTACCATTTCGAATTGGCATTACTGGAAAGTATTTAAGAATTTATGGGGTTGGTTGACGTTTTACAACGAATTCCTTGTTTTTGTAAACATTAAAAAATAAGCCATAAATAGGATGCGACACGCAGAGAATGCGTCTAACAGCAATGCGCACCTTGCCTAGAGACTGACCGTGAGGTTTTGTTTTTTAATCCTAGGCCCGTAATGCAATGAAAGAAGTATCGTTTGATGACCCTTATAAAGAAGAATTACGTCATCATGAAACGGATGTTAATCAATGCAACTCAATCTGAAGAGTTGCGCGTAGCCCTAGTTGATGGGCAACAATTATATGATCTAGATATAGAAAGCCCAGGTCACGAACAAAAGAAAGCCAATATCTATAAAGGGACGATTACTCGTGTAGAGCCGTCTTTAGAAGCAGCTTTTGTTGACTACGGAGCTGATCGCCATGGCTTCCTGCCTTTAAAAGAAATTGCTCGCGAATATTTCCCTAAAGGTTACTCTTTCCAAGGCCGCCCTAACATTAAGGAAGTGGTTAAGGAAGGACAAGAAGTCATCATCCAAATTGATAAAGAAGAGCGCGGTAATAAAGGCGCAGCTCTAACAACCTTTATCAGTCTTGCTGGTTCTTACTTAGTATTAATGCCAAATAACCCACGTGCGGGCGGTATTTCTCGCCGTATTGAGGGTGACGAACGTACTGAGCTTAAAGCCGCACTTTCTGAACTTGATGTTCCACAAGGTATGGGCCTTATTGTCCGTACAGCCGGTGTTGGTAAAGACCCTGCTGAATTAAAATGGGATCTTAAAGTATTACAACATCACTGGGCTGCAATTAAAGAAGCAGCTGAGAGCGCACCTGCACCGTTCTTAATCCATCAGGAAAGTAACGTTATTGTACGTGCGATCCGTGATTACTTGCGTCGTGATGTAGGCGAAATATTAATCGACCACCCACGTATTTATGAAGAAGCTAAAGAGCATGTATCATTAGTACGTCCTGACTTTGTCGAGCGTATTAAACGTTACGATGCTGAAGTACCACTATTTACACACTACCAAATTGAAACGCAAATTGAGTCAGCGTTCCAACGTGAAGTGCGTTTACCGTCTGGTGGTTCAATTGTTATCGATCCAACAGAAGCATTAACCTCTATTGATATTAACTCCGCTCGCGCTACAAAAGGCGGTGATATTGAAGAGACAGCACTAAATACTAACTTAGAAGCAGCAGATGAAATTGCACGTCAATTACGTCTACGTGATTTAGGTGGTTTAGTCGTTATCGATTTCATCGATATGACACCTGTACGCCATCAACGTGAAGTTGAAAAGCGTATGCAAGACGCCGTACATCACGACAGAGCACGTGTTCAGTTAGGTCGCATTTCTCGCTTTGGTTTGATGGAAATGTCACGTCAACGTTTACGCCCTTCTTTAGAAGAATCTGCCGCGCATCTTTGTCCACGCTGTCACGGCCAAGGCACCATTCGTGGTACCGAGTCATTAGCACTATCAATCTTACGTTTAATGGAAGAAGAAGCCATTAAAGAGAACACATTGCAAATTGAAGCGATTGTGCCGGTTGATGTTGCAGCGTTCCTGTTGAACGAAAAGCGCAAAGCTATTCGAATCACCGAACAACGCCACAATGTTGAAGTGTATGTGATCCCAGATCCAAACATGACCACTCCAGACTACCGCGTAGTGCGTCATCGCAAAGATGATCAAATCAGTGAGTCTAGCTATAAGCTGCTTGAGCAAGAAGAGACTAAGCTATACGAACCTCGTAAACTTGAAAGAGCTGCGCCGCCAAAACCGGCACTAAAAGGCTTTGCAACTCCTAAATCCGCAGCACCAACAGAAAGCAAACCTGTAGCAGCAAAAGCATCTGAACCTGGGTTATTTGCAAAAATTGCAGCGGCAATTAGCTCACTATTTAGCAGTAGTGAAGAAGCTAAAACAGAGACTAAACAGCCAGAGAAGACTAACCGTAACAGTCAAACTCGTAATAATGCACGTCGTAATAACCCACGCCGTAATGAGTCTCGTCGCAACCGCAATGAAGGTCGTAACGATAAAGAACAAACTGGCGACAAGCGTACTAAAAACACTCGCAATGACGCTGATACACGTTCAAAACAAGACGACAAACGCCAACAACGTGTAGAAAAGCCAAGCAAGCAGGCTAAAACAAACACTGAGGCCGCAGAGCCGAAGCAGGAAGCTGCACGTGAACGTCGTCAACGTCGTAACATGCGTCGAAAAGTGCGTGTCAATAACGAGAAAAATGAAACAAAAGCAACCGCCGCAAATGCTGAAGTTGTTGAGCAGACAAAAAAATCTGTCGAAGATAAGCCTGCTCGTCCAAAGCGTAAACCAAGAGCGAAAGTAGAATCAGTAGAGACAACTGATAACACGGCTGTTGTTGAAACAAATACAGCGGTTACTGCTGAAGCAACTCAAACAGCTGAAGTTTCTACGCCGAAAGAAGACAAGTCACGTGAGCCTCGCGAAGGTCAACGTAGAAGCCGTCGTAGTCCACGCCATCTTCGTGCCGCGGGACAACGTCGTCGTCGTGACGAAGAGCAGCCAACTGATGGAAACAGCTCTGAGCCAGCAGCATTTACACCTAACGCTCCATATGAGCCAACAGAGCAAGTTCAGTCTGTTGAAGTTGCAGCTACCACAGTAAGTGAGCCAAAAATTGATACTCCGACTGTAGAAGTGAAAGCGGAAACCGAAACGACACAAACTGCACCAGTAAAAGGTAAAGCAAACTCGATGGCGAGTTCGTCTGCGATGAACACATCACCAGTGTATAAGCCAGCAGCTGAAACTAAACCAGTCGTTGAAGCTAAACCTGCAGCTGAAGCTAAACCTGTAGTTGAAGCTAAACCTGCTGTTGAAGCTAAACCTGCTGTTGAAGCTAAACCTGTAGTTGAAGCTAAACCTGCTGTTGAAGCTAAACCAGCCGTTGAAGCTAAACCAGTCGTTGAAGCTAAACCTGCTGTTGAAGCTAAACCAGTCGTTGAAGCTAAACCTGTAGTTGAAGCTAAACCTGCTGTTGAAGCTAAACCTGCTGTTGAAGCTAAACCTGCTGTTGAAGCTAAACCTGCTGTTGAAGCTAAACCAGCCGTTGAAGCTAAACCAGTCGTTGAAGCTAAACCAGTCGTTGAAGCTAAACCAGTCGTTGAAGCTAAACCAGTCGTTGAAGCTAAACCAGTCGTTGAAGCTAAACCTGTCGTTGAAGCTAAACCAGTCGTTAAAGCTAAACCAGTCGTTGAAGCTAAACCTGTCGTTGAAGCTAAACCTGCTGTTGAAGCTAAACCTGCAGTTGAAGCTAAACCTGCAGTTGAAGCTAAACCTGCAGTTGCAGCGAAAGCTGCATCAGCGCCAATGGCAAAACCTGCAGCAATCAAACCTGCTGAAACTAAAGAAGCTGAAGTTGTCGCTAAGCCCGTTACCACGCAAACTAAGCCGGCAGCGAAGCCTGCAAGTCGTTTTGGTTCAATGGTAATGTCTGAAACAACTAAGCCAGTTGTCAATGCAAGAGAAAGTATCGCGACACCAACCGGTCGCCAATATGAAGCCTCTGAGCAATCTGACGAAGTAAAATCTAGAGTTGCCAATAGCGCTAATTCGGATATGTCCCGTACATAACCTATACTGTTGCTAAGCGCAAAAGCCATGCTTAAGAGCATGGCTTTTTTATTTGAAAGCGACGCGAATTTTGATAATATTCGCGCCCGTTACTTATTCTTATCCTACAAATTGTTAACAGAGGCTCAATGTTCGATCTTATTCGTCACAAAACTGCCAGTTCGCGGGCAGACTTACTTTCGGGCTTAACTGTAGCCCTCGCTCTAGTACCAGAAGCGGTTGCTTTTGCATTCGTAGCTGGTGTAGAACCAATGGTCGGTTTATACGCAGCCTTTATTATGGGGTTGATCACTGCACTTATTGGCGGTCGTCCAGGTATGATTTCAGGTGCTACCGGTGCAATGGCCGTTGTGATGGTCGCACTTGTCGCAGAACACGGCGTTCAGTACCTATTTGCTGCAGTTGTGCTGGCTGGTCTAATACAGGTCTCGGCAGGCTTACTTAAGCTCGGTAAATTTATTCGAATCGTACCTTACCCAGTCATGATAGGCTTTGTGAATGGCTTAGCAATTGTCATTTTCTTAGCTCAGCTAGGTCAATTTAAAACTCCAGACGCCAATGGCGTAATGAACTGGTTACCACAAGATCAAATGCTATTAATGTTAGGCCTTGTTGCATTAACAATGGCCATTATTCAGTTTTTACCTAAACTGACCACAGCAATCCCATCATCACTAGCTGCAATTTTAACCGTGACATTATTGGTTACCTTCTTAAACCTGGATACTCGCACCGTACTTGATTTTCTAAAAGCGATGAGTGGTGATGAATCTGCAACAATTGCCGGAAATTTACCCACTTTCTCAATCCCTGCGGTTGAGTTTAGTTTAGAAACACTTTATATCATATTACCTTACTCGCTAATTTTAGCTGCTGTAGGCCTGATTGAGTCACTATTAACATTGACTGTTATCGACGAAATGACTGGCACTCGTGGCCGTGGTAATAAAGAATGTATTGGCCAAGGCGTAGGTAACATCACTAGTGGCTTCTTTGGTGCAATGGGTGGCTGTGCGATGATTGGTCAATCAATGATCAACATTAACTCTGGTGGCCGTGGTCGTCTATCTGGTATAGCAGCAGCGGTAGCGCTACTTGCTTTTATCTTATTTGGTTCATCATTAATCGAAATGATCCCATTAGCGGCGCTTGTCGGCGTGATGTTCATGGTTGTGTTAGGCACATTTGAATGGGCAAGCTTTAAGGTGATGCGCAAAGTACCTAAGCATGACGCATTTGTGATTATTCTTGTGACCGTAGTAACTGTATTTACCGACCTTGCGTTTGCCGTATTTGTTGGTGTGATTGTCTCTGCGCTTGTATTTGCTTGGGAACATGCAAAGCACATCAACGTTGATATTTGTGAAGATGATAATGGCAGAAAAATCTACAAGCTTAATGGACCTCTGTTTTTTGGTTCTGTTGCCGAGTTTTTAGAACTGTTTCATGCTAAAACAGACCCAAATGATGTAATTGTGGACTTCCAAAACTCACGAGTATGTGATCACTCAGCACTTGATGCGATTGATACTTTAGCAGAGCGTTACGTCAGCGCAGGTAAGACATTACACCTACGCCACTTAAGTAATGACTGTAAAAAGTTATTACATAAAGCTGGTGACTTGGTTGAAGTAAACTTAATTGAAGATCCAAGTTACAAAATTGGCGATGATAAACTTGATTCATAAGGCTTAAGCCCAGCTTCAACAAAAAGACGAGCTCAATAGCTCGTCTTTTTTGTATTCGCGCTCACTACATTATATAGGGTCATTTTTAAGTAACTTAGCAAATAGTGCTTTTACTTTATCCACTTTCGGTTTTATAACTATCTGGCAATAAGGTTGTTCACCATGATGCTCAAAGTAGTCTTTATGGTAATTTTCTGCTGGATAAAAATGATTGAGAGCTGTCACTTCTGTTACAATTCTGCCCTGCCAAATTCCAGCATTAGATAACTCAACGAGCATGTTATTAGCTGCCTCGGCTTGCTTTTCATTATGAATGAACACAACTGAGCGATATTGTGGACCAATGTCATTGCCTTGCCGATCCAACGTTGTTGGATCATGGCTTTGCCAAAACACCGCTAACAGCGACTCGTAACTGATAATATTCGGGTCAAACTGCACTTGCACCACCTCTACATGCGCCGTTGTGCCATTGCATACCGCCTTATAGTTTGCATCTTCAGCAGTACCGCCAGCATAACCAGGCACCACGGTTTTTACCCCTGCTAAAGCTGAAAACACAGCTTCAGTGCACCAAAAACAACCACCGCCAAACGTAGCTAAATCATATGAAAGGCCTGGTATGACATTTGTAGGTTTAAAAATCAGCGATATAGAATTAACACAATGCCGAATGTTTTTTGGTGTTAAAAACTCCCCTTCAAACACATGACCCAAATGTCCTTCACAGTGTGCGCACACAATTTCAATCCGTTCACCGTCAGCATCAATATTACGCTTAACTGCTGCCTTAATTTCATCGTCAAATGCTGGCCATCCACAATGGGCATTAAATTTAGACTCAGAGCGATACAAGGGAGCATTGCATTTTTTACAACAATAAATGCCCTCAGCATCATGGTTGACATACTCTCCACTAAAAGGCCTTTCTGTGCCTTTTTGCTCAATAACGTATTTTTCAAAATCTGTCAGGTTCGTCATAGTCACTCTCTGGTTTCAATCTATTCCCGTCACAGTCACCGAAAGTCTAGTTAGCTATCGTGGTTTACACCTGCTTAAATTAATTTGCGCCGATGGACCCAATGACTATTCTAGTTATCACCATGGCATTATTTTTCATTCAATTCTAGATATATTGGTTAGCCGCTTATCAAGTATTACAGTGTTTACTATAAACCCATATAAACACTGGCTCACGCTAACAACGAGCCCCGCAAAGATTCAACTAAAGTGGATCGATTAGCCACTTTCAATCAGTTTTGTAACCTCACTTGCCATTAATATTGCTAATATTGGTAGCTTAAACCGTTAAAACCGCCTTCAAAGCGCTTTTTATTTGTTAAAATTGAACTGAACAAGGTAAAATCCTCCTCAATATAGTTATTCGATAGAAAGAGCACACATATGGCAATTCAGTGGTATCCAGGACACATGCACAAAGCACGAAAGGAGATCGAAGAGGTCATGCCTCAAGTCGATTTGGTGATTGAAGTGCTTGATGCAAGGATCCCTTTTAGTAGTGAAAACCCGATGGTGCAAAAGCTACGTGGTGGCAAACCTTGCATAAAGTTACTCAACAAGTCTGATCTCGCCGATCCAGAAACGACCCAAAAATGGATTGAGTACTTAGAGCAAGAGCAAGGCGTCAAGGCCATGGCGATTACCACGTTACAAGCTTCTCAAGTGAAAAAGATCCCGGATTTATGTCGTAAATTTGTTCCGAGCAGAGACAAAGTTGAAAAAGACATCCGTACCATGATTATGGGGATCCCGAACGTAGGTAAATCTACGATTATCAATACACTTGCAGGGCGTACGATTGCCAAAACCGGAAATGAACCCGCGGTCACGAAAACTCAGCAACGGATTAACCTACGCAACGGCATTGTGTTATCTGATACGCCAGGTATTTTGTGGCCTAAAGTCGATAACGAAAAAAGTAGCTATCGACTCGCTGTCACGGGAGCGATAAAAGACACAGCAATAGAATATGAAGACGTGGCGATGTTCGCGGCTGAGTACTTTTTAGAAGCCTATCCAGAAGCGATAAAAGCACGCTACAAGCTTAAAGAGCTACCAGATACAGACATCGAGCTACTCGAAGCAATTGGCCGTAAACGCGGCGCACTCCGCCCTGGCGGCCGAATCGACTTACACAAAGTATCTGAATTACTATTGCACGAATACCGCTCTGGTAAAATTGGCCAATTAACACTTGAAACTCCAGCAATGGCTATAGAAGAAAAGGCCAAAGTTGCAGAAATTCTTGCTGAAAAAGAAGCTAAAGAAGAGCTAAAGCGTGAACAAGAACGATTGAAGCGCTCAGGCAAACGATTAAGTTAAATTTATTCGATTAATCAACATATTAAAAGCGCTTTTTAAGCGCTTTTTTATTTATGGCGTTCCTCCTATTGCTTAATAAACTTACCACTTTACTGCTATAACGCCTTTTTATATTTGTTATATATATTTTTTATAAGGTGCGATAGGGGTATGCTTTTGGCAATGAATTACCACAACATAAAAAATGAGCCAACAACCGGCCCACTAAATTACATCGTTAATACCAACGAGATTAAGGCGGCTAAAATACGCCTGACCTATCATTTTGTCAGCTTACTATGTGCATTACATTCTCGGTTATGCCTAAAATCGACTATTGCAATGCCTTTACACAAAAATCCGTATATATACTCTCGGTATACATTACGAGTTTAGCTGTAGAGCAAAACTGTACTACAACTCAGCTTTCCCCCACGTAAAACAGGGAGCTTTAAATGACCCATGATCTACAAGCAAATAAGCAACATGCCATTGAGTTTTATCAAATGGCTTATCTTGGAAATCCCGTTGATGCAGTGAAAAAGTATGTTGGAGCACAATATATTCAGCACAATCCCGCGGTCGGTGACGGTAAGCAAGAATTTATCGATTACTTCACCGAAATGGCACGTGACTATCCTGATAAAAGCATCGAATTTGTCAGAGCAATAGCCGAGGGTGATCTGGTCGCACTTCACTCACACCAAACATGGCCAGACAATGACCAATATATAACTATGGATTTTTTCCGCTTTGATGACCAAGGTAAAATCGTAGAACATTGGGATTCAATCCAACAAATACCAAACGTATCTAAAAACAGTAATACGATGTATTAATCGATATCTAAAAAATGAAGCCATTACGCCTGGAAACATATCAGGCGTATTATCGCGTTATAGTGCCTAAATTTACACCGCTGTAGTGATTGCATTAAGCCAATCAGAAGCATCCATCACTAAATGACGAGCCGATTCATGCTGCCACTGCTGCGCTTCTTGTTCATGCAAGTTAACTCTGACTAAGTGAGTTTGAGGCCAATGTTCGGTCATTTGATTAAAAGGAAACTTAATAATCGACGGCGTATTAAAACCGATCCCAAGCTCCAACAAGACTAGTTTTTTGTCCGCATAGTCCTCAATAAAACGTTCATACTCATTGCACTGTTGCACCCAAAGGTCATCTTGAACAAAAGTCGCATCTTTACGGATATTCACTTCCATTGGCCCACCACAACGGGGGCACTGCGGCACTAATGCTGTCGGAACCTGACCATTGTCACTTGCGGCAACCATTGATCTTATTTGAGCCTCGTTATCGTACAACACATCATGGCAAGGCGTAGCACATTGCAATTTTCCATAATCACCTTGTACCGTAAAAATATGACCAGAGTCGAAACCCGCAGCGCCGAAAAGCCCATCAGCATTGGTTGTGATCACAAAGTGCGGCTTATGTGCCACTAAGTTGTGCAAAGTTGAATACACATTCTGCTGCGGCGTATCAAAGCGATTAATTAAAATATGGCGTGACCAATAAGCCCACTTTAGCTCAGGTGTTGCAAAGGGGAAAAAGCCGGCGCTATACATATCTGTCAAGCCGTATTTACGTCTGTATTGAGCAAAATGGTGCTCAAAACGCGCTCCGCCATACACTAAGCCTGCAGCGGCAGATAAACCAGCACCCGCGCCGATCACAATGGCATCAGCTTGTTCAAGCCACTGTTTAGTAAGTGCTAGATCTTGCTTGTTATCTAAGGAGTGTTTCATAAATTTGTTTATCCTCATCAGTAAATACATTAAAAACGACTCGCAGTTGACGGCACTCTTTATTCAACCAAGATTGTACTGTCGATACCGCAATTTCTGCAGCGGCCTGCTTTGGATATCCATATTCACCAGTAGAAAGGCAACAAAAGGCGAGTGTCTGTAACCCTAGTTTTTGCGCTTGCTGTAGACTACTAAGGTAACAATCACGTAATTGGGCAACCTGCTCAACTTGCGGTTGACCACCTCGCACTATCGGGCCAACGGTGTGTAGCACCTTCTTGCTTGGTAAATTAAACGCATCAGTTACCACCACCCCTGCGGTATCCAAACGGCCGCCTTTCATGGCTTGTTGACAAGCCCAGCGTAGCTGAACACCTGCAAAGGTATGAATGGCATTATCAATGCAGCGATGCAATGGCTGAAAGCACCCCAACAATGCGTTGTTGCCAGCATTAACAATACCGTCAACAGCCAGCCGAGTAATATCACCTTGCCAAAGTGCCACCGCCCCATGCCAGTTAAGCTCGTCAGCAGTCACCACTCCTTTAATTGACAGCTCATGCTGCAAATACTGATCTTGTAGTTTTAACATAGCCTGCTCGGCGGGGGCTGCTGGGCGCACATTACACAAGGCTCGAAAAGCATCAGCCTTTTGCGCCGCCCCCCACTCTATCGGTCGCTGTTCTCCTCGCTCGGCGAGTAAGAAATCGAGCAACTGATTCAATACCGCTTCGGTTTGACTCAACATAACGTAACCACCTTTGGTTTTTGCTTCGCAACGCTGTCTCGAAGATCCGTCATCACAGCCTGTGCAGAAGTTAGCGTAAAGGCGGCTAACTCAGGATTATCAGCACTGTGGTAAATCGAGGCGACTAAAGGGCTCTGTTCAATAACTTTTTGTTTAACGGCCGGCTCTTTCAGCCATTTTACGCAGCCATTAATCCGCACCCATCGATGGCCTTCACATACGCAAATTTCAACATGTGGATTGTGCATCAACTCTTGATACATCAACTTGCCTGTTCCCGTGCAATATACGGGGCTATTGCCCTCAACAAACATCATCTGCACGGGGCGTAGTTTTGGCTTACCATCCATGCCGACAGTGGCAAAGTATTGCACTTCACTGTCTTGCACAAATTCAAGAACCTCTGTAATTAAATCCTGCATGCTCATTCACCTTAAAATAATTAAGTTAGTACCAGCCAACGTGTTTCACAGAGGCCACCGTTAACCATCACTTTACTTAATCATTTTTGATGCGTAAATTAACCGTTTTGACACAGTTTGTTTCTTGTGGAGATACAATGGATCGACTTGATGCGATACGCACATTTTTAGCGGTAGTAGATAACAAGAATTTTAGCCGAGCCGCAGAGCAGTTAGGGCATTCTCGATTGCAAGTTTCTCGACAAGTAAAAAGCTTAGAAGACTGGCTACAAACTCGGTTACTTCACCGCACAACCCGTAGCTTAAGCCTGACAGAGTCAGGCGAAAAAACGCTGACCCATTTCGAGTCTATTCTCAACCATATGACGGCGTTAGAACTGGACACTCATCGCAACAAAACCAAGTTACAAGGTGCTATTCGTATTACAGCGCCTATTGGTCTAGCTCAAAACCTACTACTGCATGCCATTACTGCGTTTAATGCGCTGCACCCTGAAGTTAAATTTGAGCTGCAACTATCGGATACTCATGACGACCTTGCACAACACGGGCTAGATCTCGCACTGCGTTATTGCCCACAGCCCAACGAGCACCTTATCGCTCGACGGCTAAATACCATAGGTTTTGTACTGTGTGCCTCCAAAAAATACCTTGCTCAAGCAGGAACACCAACCGAGCCACTGCATCTGTTAGGCCATAATTGCTTAATACATTTAGACCAAAGTCGTTGGCATTTTTCTAAAAACGATAACCCTTACCCTATTGACGTAAAAGGCACACTTAAAGCTAACGATCTGGCGGTATTGCTTAATGCTACCCTACTCGGCTTAGGCATTGCAGCACTGCCATGTGATCTAGCTAATCCGCAAATCATCCAAGGAAAACTGGTGCCTGTAATGGCTGACTACCAACTCGGCAGCAATGCATTATGGGTCGTTTATTTATCCCGAAGCTATCAGCAAGCTAGGGTCAGGGCTTTTATTGATTTTCTAGCGGTCTTTTTAAAAGAAGATCTACTACCACTTAATCAATAGCCATGATCAAAAATCAATGCAAGGTACTTAATACGAAGTACTTAATATAAGCAACGTGATCTTCTTAATGACAAAATAGACGATAAACATGCACTAGTATGTCATAGGTAGTTTAATGCCTAAGCAGGCAGGTAATTTGAGGCTTAATATTGAATATTAGCGGCGCTAAGCGGGGTAAGCCACTAGCAATGTTAAAGCTATAACTTGTAGGGGAAACATCTTAAGAGGTGTAGCGGAGTTATCGATGTGGCTCAAAGGCGAGTCATTGTCATAGCTATTTAAACAGCATAAGCCAATAACATTCGTGGCTAAGACACAAAACATCGCGGTAATAGAGTTACATTGATAGGTCTGTGGCGGAGCAGTAATGCTAATTGCAAGCATTAAATATTACCAAGTCAATCGTTAATGACCCCCTTTAACAATAAGCGGTAACGAGCCATTGATATCAACAATTTATGCTATCTTCAAAACCTTTTTAGCATTGTGACAGCAGTGATTTTATAAGTTTTACTAATGCTTGTGACTGTGGCCGTTTTTGTGCTCAGCACCGTGTCCAGCTTTATGCTCTTGGCTCAACTGACCACCAAAAATATCTGCAATACTAATTGTTTTAGGAGCCGCATGTTTAGACTGTTTAGCCGCGTCCATAAACGCTTCATCATCGTGTATGTGAGGGATCGACAGATCAACATCACCACCACAAGACCATGCTGAACTACTAACAAAAACCATGCAAATAAAAGCAATAACTTGTTTCATCATACCTTCCTTAAAAAAGAGCATGCCACTCTACTGAGTGGCATGCTTTAATTTACGATTAACGTAAAGTGATTCTCGGGTTTTCGCTTGGCTTATCAAACAGACCGAAGAACTCAGGTACTGCTTTAGAATCGCCTTCTAGCGTGATGTAACCTTCTTTAACCGCTTTAGTGAAGTCAACTTTACCAACTAACATTCCTAGGAATACAGTTTTAGTTAGCTTAACAGTCGCTTTAGCTTCACCGCTGAAATCTTTGTGGAATTCAGCAACACTGCGACGAACTTCAACTGCGTGAGTTTCATCTGTATCAGTGAACTCAAACGCTACAGTAAAGTGCTTGTCTTGGCTACGTTCAGCGTTAAGACCGAAACGAAGTGCATTAACCAATTGTGCTGGTTGGAATTCAGCCATCAAGTCAGGTGCTTGAAGGTTAATTTTCTTCGAGTAATCGATTGTGCCATCTAGTTCCTGAGCAGAGGTCAGGTACCAGTTACGCCAGTTGTTGTTTGTTTCACGGTAACCTAGTTCACGCAAAGCTTTTGCTTTAAGTAGTCTTGGTTCCATATCTTCAAGGTCAACACGGATAGCATGTGTAGCTAGCTCAGCACACCACTGGAAGTCAGAGCTATCACAAGCGTCAATAGCAAACTTCATCATTTTATCTTTGCCGCCAAGCATAGCAACGTAGCGCTGTGAAGCTTCTACAGAGTATGTTGGGTTAAGCGTAGTTGGGTCACCATCGAACCAGCCCATTTCACCAACGAAGATTTCTTTCGCTGCATGACGGATTGAACCGTAGAAGTCACCTAAGAACGGGTGGTTAACAAGGTGTGCTGGCAATTTGATTTGACGGATCAAATCTTCTTGTGTCGCGCCGTTGTTAATCGCTTTAATTGATTGGTCATAAGTGTACTGAATCGCATCACGGTAAGCCGTTAGGGTATCAGCAACATGCTCAGCACCTACAACTGGACGACCATGTGAAAGCATCAATGTTTCAGCGTTATATTTACGTAAAATATCTACACCTGGGAACCAAACACTTGGGTCACGGTACTGAGTACCACGAATTGTGTGCAAGTTAGGGAAGCTTTCGCCCTGAATTACTTCAGAACCAAACAATACGCCAGACTCTGGGAAGTAAGCTGTGATTTCATCAGACGCTTCAGAAGGAACGTGTTTGAATTCAATCTTGATGCCTTCAATTTCAAGGTCTAATTGACCCCATTTACCTTCAACAAGCGTGTTTGGTGCAATTAAGCTGTGCTCGCGAATTTCGAAATCTGGACCTAAGCCACCATTGATACGTCCGCCTTCTTCAACGTTAAGAAGTGTACCAAGAGAGTAATCAACACGGAAACCAAGAGCTGGACCTGTTCCGCCCATAGAACCTTTTACAACGTTAGCCATAAAGGTTTCATGTGCAATAATTTTTGCGTTTTCAGCGCCTTCGATACCACGCACACCAGCGTAGTGATCTGGATGCCAATGTGAGTACATGATCGCAGCAACAGGTTTAGTGTTACCAGTCATTTTACGGAAGTCATCCATTACGTCTTTCATTTTATCAACAGATTCAACTGGATCAAAAATCAAAAGACCATTGTCACCGTCAACAATCATTGGAGATGTTAGACCGTAACCATATACTTGGTAAAAGTTTTCTTTATAAGTAAAGATACCTTTATCCATTTTTTTAGAATGGGCTGTCAATTCAGGGTGAACTTTGTTAGACACAGCATCAAAAGCATCGTTGCCGCCAGTAGCAGACCATTTCATGTCTTTTGTAGAACCGTGCCAGTAATGCGTAGCACCTGAATCTTTACCAAGAAAATAATCATGAGAAAGTGTTGGGATATTAACTTCAACATTTTCATAACGGTTTGTTTCATTATCATGTGCAATTGCAAGTCCGCTAAAAGACAATGCACCTGCTACAGATAAAGTAAGAATAGTTTTTTTCATAGTGACCACGCTTAGTTTGTTTAGGTTAACTACTTTAAGTTGGCGCTAGAATACGGGTTCTAACTATAAGATGGGTGATATATGGTATAAGATATCTTATATCACCCACGCCATTTAAAACTGGACATTAGAATATGAAGCATTCAGATTATAGTTTAATCCCGACATTTGTCGCGATTTTCGAAGAAAAAAATTTCACTAAGGCTGCAAAAAGACTCGGGATTACCCAGTCGGCGGTCAGCCAAAGTGTGCATCGCCTTCGAGATATTTTTGAAGATGTGTTATTCATTAGAGGTAGTCACGGTATCACCCCTACCCCGCTAGCAATGGATGTTTACCCCACTTTAGCCAGTTCTGTGGAAAGCATTGCGCATATGCTGCCAGAGCATAAAAACTTTATTCCAGCCGAGTGTGTTCGCCAGTTTGGCATCAGCTCACTCAGTGTATTTGGTTTTACATTACTACCTGAATTAAGTGCATTGATGAGTGCAGAAGCCCCATTAGCCAGCGTTAAAACAGAGCCGTTTTTAGGTCAAGACATGACTAATGAATTAAGGTCGCAGCAATGTGATTTAATCATTGAAGTCGTGACGAATCAGCGCTCTAATTTACGTTCTAAGGTCATCATGCAAGATTCACTGCAACTGCTTTGTCGTAAAGATCACCCTCGCCTTAAAAGCAACCAGATCTCACTTGAAGAGTTCTTACACGAAAAACATGTGACACATTCACAGCATGAAAAGAACGATGGCTACCTCAACGATCGTGGCTTAAAGCATGAAGGGGTATTAGGTAAGCGAAAAGTTGCCTGGCAAGCCAGTAGTATAATGGAGATGCTGCCAGTAATTATGCGCACCGACTACATTGGTCTCATTCCTAAAACCGCCGTTGAACAATATACTAAAATTTTTGATTTAAAAGGGCTTGATACACCCTTTCTCACAGAGCCGCTTGAAGTCGCCATGTTTTGGCACTCTTCACGCACTAATGACCCTAGTCATCGCTGGTTTAGAGGCTTATGTTCTAGAGCTGCAGATCTTTACAATCAATAACCTATTTGTTCGACGTTAAGTTATCGATTAAATATTAAAGCAAGGATGCTACCCCCTATCATGAGTTAACAAGACTACTGAGCAACCCTAACCCGAAGAAAACTGGCAAAACGGGGCGTACCTTTTTGTGTATATCCATAATATTTGAAGGTAATCACACTGCCAACTGCAGGTGGGTTCCGTCGCTCTTGGTCAGAAAAACCACTACCTATATTGAACTGTATTCCCTGCTGGCTTTCGACCTTTAACGCCCCCATCATCCCTCGGTATTTTCCTTTACCGGGTAAATGCGCCAATACTGTGGCTTCGGCATCGTAAACCGGCTTTAATTTTACAATGTCACTGCTGCGACCAACTTGGTACAGCGCATCTTTACGGTGCAGCATTAACCCCTCACCGTTGAGTGCTATCACTTTATTGAGGGCTTCATCTAATTGTGGCTGCTTGGCAATCGAAAATTGTGGGATCACCTTAAGGTATTCACTAATATTAGTTAGCTCTGTCAGCGCCTTTTGGTAGCGCAGCTCAAAAGGAGTTACCTCTGCTGGCAGATCAAACACCATAAACCTCACCTGTAACCACTGAGATTTAGACGCCTGATTTTGGCGAACAATAGCTGATACTTGTTCAAATTGATGACGCCCAATCCATAGCTCACCATCAATTGGAAACCGCGGAAATGCCGCTACAAACCACTTAGGTATATTGATTATCCGCCCTGAACGGGACAGCATATGTGTACCGTTCCAATACCCCCTTACACCATCGAGTTTCTCACTAATTAAATAATCTGATAATTCGCCAATATGTTGCTGTTTGTATTCTTTGGGTAATTGAATAGGTGGGCTTGCAGCAATAGACCCTAACGAAAACACAATAAGTAAACTTGCCAAAAAACTACGTCGTCTAACAAAGCGCGATCTCCGTTTACGCTTACAAAAATACATTTCCACTTTTGCTCCTAAAACCTGCCATAAACTGCGTCATTGCAGCCAAAGTCTAGTTTTACTACCTGCAAATTCCATCAACATAATTGTTGAAATGACAAGCGCTGTGCATCAGCCAGCCCGCCAATTTTCAACTAGCATACTCTCTTTAATATTTAGGATAGATAGCATTCGCAGTCGTTCAGAACAGAGTAAAACTATTACAATCAATTGATTACCTATAAAAATGAGCATCAAAACTTTAAATATAAGCATTTGAGCTAGGTTATATACCCAAAGCAACTGACATCTCACTGTTAGCCCGTTGAAACATAAAAACCTAAATAACAACAAATTATTCACATTTGTGTATTTAGTGTTAAACTCAGATTTGATCAACCGATATAGTTAACTTGATTTAGCTACGGGAAAACGACAAAGGATTGCGGAGTGACTTTTAGTGTTTAAAAGTGTCACATTAATCACTGCCACGTCATTGGCTTTGATGAACAGTTATAGTGTCAAAGCAGAAAATGACACCACTGTACGTGTGGGCGGTTTTTACGCAAATTCGGACTCTAATATTGATGTCAACGATCCTCTGCTCGGCAATAATTTCTCGCTAGACTTTGAGCAAGATCTAAAGCTTAGTGACTCTCGGTTTCTGCCCTTTTTCGAATTTGTTTATCAATTCGATGATCGACACAACTTTTATGCCGATTGGAAACAGCTTCACCGCAGTGCAAACACCCAATCCGTCGAAAAGCCCTTCCAATTTACCTGGGACGAAACCACCTACAACGTTAATTATGGTATCTCACTCGATACAACCTTAAACATTGATATTGCTAGAATTGGTTACGGCTATGATGTTTGGCAGGGTGATAAATATGAAGTGGGTTTCTCCATTGGCTTACACGTTATGTTTATCGAGACAGCGTTTAAAGGCAATATTGGGATTTGTGAAGATAACATTGAAGCTCAGTGCCCTGATTCAGTAACCATTCCCAAAATTGTCGATGATAAAGTCACTGCGCCATTACCAGACTTAGGGGTCTACGGCAGTTATCAAATCAATTCTAAGTTAACCTTCAGTGGCCACGCGCAATATTTTTACGTTAAGTTAGACAACCTCAAGGGTGCTCTGTTTGATGTAAGGCTTGGTATTGAAGCTGCGATTACAGATAACTGGCATATGAGCGCCGCATTTAATTACTACGAAGTAGATGTTGAATATACATCTACTATCAAAAATTCAGATATGAAAATTGCAGATTACAATATGTATTACAGTTTTACTGGACCGATGCTGTCGGTGAGTTATCAGTTTTAGCCTCTTAGTCTATACGCTTAACTGCGTTGTTAACCAGTTGAACCTTCCCGCTGAGCGCGATCTGAACGGGCATATTAAGCTATCGTTCCGTTTCCGTATGTCACTGTTCATCCATTTTGAAATCATCGAAATCCCTCACTCTCACATTAATCTGGACCACAATTTGGATGATATTACCTTTGTGATGCTTGCAGCCACTGCATCTGGGGGCGATGGTTGGAAGTCTATTAACGTATTTGGCACCGAGAAGCTTGAGTCGTTACGGCAGCGTCGAGACAGCGATAACCAACAGCACAGGGTACTCGACATTACTTTTAAAGAAGGTGCCTCATGCATTGGTAACCGTGAAAATGCAAAAAGATGGTACTGTTTCGGCCGTATTGCACGCAATCTTCTGCAGCAACATCCGATAAAAGCGAGCAAGCCAACTAAAACAGGGCGACAAAAAGTGATTAATCAAATTTTTGTCGCCCTGCTATATATACCGTTTGAGTCAACAGCGTTATATTTTGTGTATATTGCTCATCTATTATCTGCCGTCTTGCGCGCGTCTATTTTTAAAATCTGACTCTTCTAACCACTTTGGCCAGTCTTTGTTGTTGGCCAGAGTCGCGAGAATATCAGCGATTAACCCTAGATCTTGTCGAACACCACCAAGTGTCCAGTTAGGATCATAGTCATCAGCTTCTTTATGGTATTTATGCGCGATATAGTCAGGATCGTTGTCACCTAGACTCATAAACATTAAACCTGGAACACCTTCTTGGGCTAATGCAAAATGATCAGAGCGATACATCAGGCCATTTTGTGGCTTAGGATCGCCTTTAACAAAACGGCTTTGCTGCTTAGCAGCATTGTCAAGGTAGTACTCCATTTCAGACACGCCCTCACCATAACGTAATATGTAATCAACGCTATCATTGACGTTCATGCCATCAATATTTAAAAATGACACGATTTTCTTTGTCGGGAGCGGCGGCTGCTTAGCAAAATGCTGCGCACCAATTAGACCCGTTTCTTCTGCCGTAAACGAACTAAATAATATAGAGCGTTTAAAAGGCTTGGTTTTGGCTTTTAAGGTAAACATTCTTGCCAGCTCAAGTACCCCAGCCACACCACTGGCATTGTCAACTGCACCATTAAAAATGTGCTTAACGCCCTTATCATCGATATTTGTGCCTAAGTGATCCCAGTGGGCATGCATAACCACCATTTCATCGGCGCGCTCACTGCCAGGTAGCAGTGCCATAACGTTATAAGATTTGGCGCGCTCAATCGTGTTGTTAAGCGTTAAGTTAGCCGTTGTGTTTAACGGCCTAGCCTTAAAGCCAGCTTTAGCAGCTCTTTGCTTTTCGGTTTCATAGTCTAGCCCCGCATCAGCAAAAATTTGTTGTGCATTTTTGTGTTGGATCCAGCCCATCACCCCAACTTGGTTTTGGTTATTTTTGTCATCGACTAAGGTAAATTTACTGCCAGTGTTTGAGTTTTCAACCACGCCCCACCCGTAAGCGGCAGGTGCAGTTTCATGCACAATAAACACCGCTTTAGCGCCCTGTCTTGCCGCTTCTTCATATTTATATGTCCAGCGGCCATAATAGGTCATGGCATTGCCTTTAAATAAATCTGGGTTTTGCGTTGCAAAGCCAGGATCATTAACCAACACAATAACGGTTTTACCTTTTACATCTATGCCTTGATAATCGTTCCAACTATATTCAGGTGCATTAATACCGTAACCAACAAATACAACTTCACTGTTGTTTAAGCTTACTTTGTCATTCATTTGCTGAGTACGGGCGGTAAACTCGCTGCCACTGGTTAACTTAGCTGAGCCAATTTTTAGTGTCATATTTTGATCGGCTGTGACTTTAGCTAATGGCACAGGCTGCAAATACTGGTTACCAAAGCCAGGTTGTAAACCTAACTTTTTAAATTCAGTTTCAATATAGTTAATCGTTAATGCCTCACCTGCCGACAACGGCGCACGGCCGCCATATTCGTCACTGGCGAGTGTTTTTAAATGGGTACGATATTTATCAATATCAAAATTAATGCTTTTGTCATTTGAATGAGCCAATTGTGGCAGTATCAATGCGGACAATAGACTTGCTAGAATAATTCTTTTCACTGCTAATCCTTTTGGTTTTTCATTTTATTTTGATTTACTGCTTTTTTAGTCTCTATCTATCACTTTCAGCATTTTCTCTTACCAAACTGCGGATTAATCGAACTAAACACTTACTCACTAAGGTAAATCATAATAGAATGGTCAATTAAAATGTACAATGTCGCCACCTCTCATTTACATAATATTTCCAAAGTGAGTTAGTTGATTAAGTTAAGGTAAAATGCATGTCGAATGAATTACTAAGGGTTGCTGCAGCTAAATTAAAAAAAGCTATCCCCTTAATGCTCAAGCACCATATTCCTACTACACCGACTAATTACGCTTTGTGGTATGCCTATGTTGGTCAAGGTCGTCCCGAGCTGAATCGGCAGTTAGATGAAGTCGTCACTCAATACCACACTTGCCCGCCAAGCCATAGTGAACGCCTACACCAAACGTATTTCGCTGATCCCGTTGAGCTGGATGTAATTGACATGCGGCAAAACCTCGATGCGATGGTGACAGAGCTGTCTCAATCATTAAAAGACACCAACAGCGACGCTCATCAATACCAAAGCAAAATTAATACTAATTTTGACAAATTAAACAAGATTGAAAACGAAGGTTTCTCTATTGATGAGGTGTTATCGTTAGTTAAAAACCTAGTAAGCGACGCTTTTGATATTAAAAACAGCACCCAGCATTTTACCGAGCAATTAGCACATGCACAGTCAGAGATAGAACAACTTAAGTATCAGCTAAAGCAATCTGAACATGAAATGTATTTCGACGCATTAACTTGCGCATTAAATAGAAGAGCATTTAATAAAGATATCAGGGGACTCGTTAATCAATCTCCTGAAGGGTTGTGTTTAATCATTGCCGACATTGACCACTTTAAGGTGTTTAATGACACTTATGGCCACCAGCTTGGTGACCAAGTATTAAAAGCCGTCACACGCAGGCTTGATGAAAGCTGTAAAGAAGGCACCAAGCTTTACCGTTTCGGCGGCGAGGAATTTGCTATTTTGGTCCCTAAAAGTCAACTGAACAGAGTCAGACAACTGGCTGATTCTATGCGCCGTAGTCTTGAAAAGTTAGTTTTAAAAGATAAACGCAAAGATCAGCGAGTTGATAATATACGAGCCTCATTTGGCGTGGCCCAATACCAAGAGCATGACACCGACTCATCCTTAATTGAACGAGCAGCTAAGCAACTGTATGAAGCAAAGCGCCTTGGACGTAACCGCGTCATGCCGATGAGTCATTAAATGGGTTAAAGCGCTTTTTGTTACTTGATTATGTTATAGGTTTTAATTGCTCTCGCTAAATGGCCTCTACTTTATCAAGTGGTACAGCCGTGACCACATAACGCATTGGCCCACCTGCAACGAGGCTATCAAACGGATAGCAAGTCACAAGCGTTAACTGCGCTTGTCCAGTTTCTGCCATAACTGATAGGTCACTTTCATGCACCACTTGTATAGCATTCACTTGATACAAAACTTCAACGCCTGCCGCATTTTGTAAGATCATTTGCTGACCAACTTGCGTGCCTTTAAGTAAGGCAAAGTGGGTATCTCTATGCCCAGCAATTACCGTATTACCCAAGCTATTTACTTTTGCAGATGACAATAACTTCGCTGGTCCAAAAGCGAGATTACGTCCAGATGCGCCAGATAGCACGTATAAGGTCGGGTTATGCGCTTTATCACTAATACTGTTGCTCTGTAAGTTTCGCTGCTCACCTGCTACGTTTTTAACCGGCACGGTAATAAATTCAAGCTTAGCGACCGGGTGCGTGTCAGCCCATGACCAAGGCTTATGGTGTTGTTGGTCTTTCAAGGTTTGTTGCCACGCTTGCTCAATTAGATACTGAGCAAAGTATGCTTT
Organism: Shewanella youngdeokensis; assembly: GCF_033180165.1. GTDB lineage: Bacteria > Pseudomonadota > Gammaproteobacteria > Enterobacterales > Shewanellaceae > Shewanella > Shewanella youngdeokensis. The sequence continues at coordinate 1,681,349 of NZ_CP136522.1, read as the reverse complement.
AGCTTGCATGTAACCCCCTTGGGCTAAAAACGCTGCCCCTAAAATAAATAATATAACCGTAATGCCAATATGATAGCGCTGCGCTGTCCGTTGCAAAGCTTGAGCTGTGCAGCAAGTATGAGCCTGGTCAATTTTAATGGTGGTCATACGCAATCCTTTGCCATATGACGCTGTTGGTTTTGTTTCAACTTAGCGCGTTTTAAAGGGTGGCGTTTGCTGCTACCGCGATAAAATGACAAACCATAAAGAAGTGACAGTCCAAGTAATACCGCGCCAAAAAGCATAAACGCAACACTACTGGTAGCGGTTTGCGGCAATCGTTGCCACCCCTTAGGAGTGTGCGGCACCACGCGCGCGTCAGTAGGAGTAACGCCTTTTGACCGTACTGGAGTTTTATCGATTGCGACCAAACTGGTATACGCACTCATCACATGGTAATTGAGCGAAATAGCCGTTATATTGGCTTCAATTCTGTCTCGGTTTGCCCGCTCTTTTGACAATTCTAATGCCGCAATTTTTTTTCTTGCCCAAATCAGATCTAAGCCTTTTGCGGAGCTGTCCGTTGCAATCAACACTGGTTGCTGCCAAAGCTGACCGGCAAGTTTGCCACTTACCACCAGCTGTCTATCATCAAAGTCTGTCAATTTTATTGCGACCATTACCGGCTCATGTGCATATAAGTCGGGAATAGTTGCTGGCCAATAATCTGGAACAGTGCCATCAGCAAAGCGCAGTTCAACGTCTGTCACAGTGGGCTGCTGCAGTTTATCGAGCATTGCGACCATTTTACTTTTTACTTCTGATTGCTTACCTATATAAGTGTATGTACCACGGCCAAACTCAGCGGCTCGCTCCATAAAGTGGCTATTGGGTGCAGAGCCTATACCGACTGTAAACAGTCTGCTGCGCTGCAGTTGATTTCTAATTTGGTTAAATAACTGCGCTTCATTACCAACGGCTCCGTCGGTCACAAACATAACTTGCCGTAAACCTAGCCCTGGTGCAGCTTGCCCCATAGGTTGAACAAGGGCTTTATTTAACGCCAGCGCCATCTCGGTGCCACCGTCAGCATATAAGTTGCCCACATAACTTTTTGCCATTGCTACGTTGCGAGTATTTGCCTTAACCGATTGCTCTGAAAATGCATACACCTGTGAGTTAAACTGCAAGACATTAAAACTGTCGTGACTGTCGAGTCCCTCTAACGCATAAATAATGGCAGCTTTAGCCTGCTCTAGTGCTTCTCCGGACATTGAGCCTGAAGTATCTATCACCAAAATTAGTTCTCGCGCAGTGCCCACCGCTTTGATATTGCTTGCCTTGGGCGGCATGAGCATCATTAACGCATATTGCGTATTGGCACTGTGTTTATAACTAGATTTACCACTGCCAGCATTAGGATAACTTTTCCCCTGCTGACTAAAAGTGGCAACAGTTGGAGCATGGCCAACTTGTGGCCGCCAATTAAGAACAAAGTCACTATTAGCTTTAGCCGCAGTGAGGCTTATATGCGCTTTATTGTCTGTTTGATGACTCACGACGACTTGATGATAAGGGCTATCGATGTCATTAATTGGCATACCGGCATCAAGCTGTATATCAATATCTACACGGTTAAACGGTTTAGACTCGGTGTTATTCTCATCACTGATAGCGGTATCAACTGGAGCGGCATAATTAACATGTTGACTTTCGCCTTGATTAGCGAGCGCGAAAGCCGTGCTAGATCTTACCGAGCCTGGTTGGTATCGCGGCGCTGCCACCATCGGAAATCGCAAGCTAAATTGGCCTTGCTCATAATCCACCTGCTGTTGGTAATTTAGCTGCACTATTAATGTTTCACCGGGGGCCAAATTGGCCACTTTCGCACTAAACAGATTAGGCCTTATTTGTTGTAACAAGCTGGCTTTTTTACCCGCTTTTTGAGCTGCGTTAAACAGGGCTTTGGCCGTTTGCTTAGGCTTAATCTCACCTTCAATAACTCTGTCGCCAATGATTAGCTTAAGCCCATCAACAGCGGCAGAATTGGGCAAAGGAAACACATATTCACCATTAAGCCAAAGTGGCTGAGCATTATAAAACTCATGCCGCACTAATACGCGATTAGTCCAACCCGACACTTGCATACTGACCTCGGTGACCATTGGCAGTGACACTCTTTCATGTCCAAGAGTATCGACCGTTATCAAACTGCCCTGCTGAATATCATCAACTAGCAATCCTTTCTCACTCATCACATCATGCTCAAGCGGTTGCGCCGTGACGGTTAAACTCAGCAAAACATAAAGTGATAGAAACCAAAGGTACGGTAATGTTGGCTGGGGGCACATCCCCTTCATTTGCCTAAGCATGTTGTTGTCCTTATCAGCGCAAAGCGATCTAAAGTCGGTAAATCGCTTTGCGACATGAAGCTGTAGCGGGGTTAAAAACGTAGCAAAATTATCGAGCTGGGTTCGCAGCAAGCGCTTGATCATGTGACTGCAACTTTAGCGTCACTCGACGATCGAAAAAGTCATTTTCAAAGCTCTGCTCTGCCGTTAACGGTGAGCTCGCACCATAAGCTTGATGATGTAAGCGCTCGCTTGAAACACCTTGTTCAACTAAGTAGTTGGTCACTTCAGCAACGCGTTGTTCAGACAGCGCTTGGTTATAATCGTTATCACCGCGTCTATCTGCATACCCGGTTAAATCCAGTGTTAATTCTGGAGACAACGACATGGCGTACGCGACATCATCAAGCTGCAGTGCAAAGTGTGGCTCGATTGACGATGAACCCGTTTTAAATTGCACATTAAGCCCTAATGCAAGCTCAGTTAGTTTTTGCTCTTGTGCCATTTTTAGCTCAGTTAATTGCTGCTGGGCCACTTCATACTGTGCAGATAATGCCACCAATGATTGATTTTGCTCATTAAGCTCAACTAGTTGGGTATTTTTGCTGGCTAATAGCTCTTGCTGGATTTTGATTTCATCATCGTCACCAACAGATTTACCTAACAAACCTCCCGCTAACGCACCAATAATTGCGCCCACCGGCCCGCCTGCTAACGCTCCCACTACAACCCCCGAGCCAACACCAATCAGTTCTTCGTTATGGCTGCGCTCGGTATGGTCAACCATATCGATGCTTTCAGTTGCGCTCACTGGAGCTGAAAGTGCTATTGAGGTCATCACTAATGTTGCGATTACATGCTGTTTCATAATTTGTCCCTTTTCAGTATTCACTCTTATCAAGTGGTTAATGCCAGTGGCTAACTATTTCGCTATCAGTTGTTAAACCATCTGATAGTCAGTAATTAACCTGTGGCGTAATTTCAATACCGCTATTAAACCCGAGCCAAATGACGGTAAAAGGGAGCAAACGTGGCAATTTAAATATCAAATGTGGCAACAAAATGGCAATCGCTTGCACGACCTTTAAACAGCGCAAAAATGATGTATAGTCACAATTAATTACTGAAGTAACGCTATAAGTCAGCCACCATGAAACGAATTGCGATAGTAGAAGATGAAGTTGCCATTAGAGAAAACTATAAAGATGTGTTGCAGCAGCAAGGCTACTGCGTACAAGCATACGCAAACCGCCCAGAAGCCATGCGAGCATTTAATACTCGGTTACCCGATTTAGCAATTATCGATATTGGTTTAGAGCATGAAATCGACGGTGGGTTTACGTTATGCCAATCACTTAGAGCCATGTCGAGCACCTTACCCATTATTTTTTTGACCGCCAGAGACAGCGACTTTGACACTGTTTGTGGACTACGACTAGGCGCCGATGATTACCTCAGTAAAGACGTGAGCTTTCCGCACTTAATTGCACGCCTCGCTGCCCTATTTCGCCGTTCAGAACTTAAAGACAGCTGCAGTGATAACAGCCCCGTTATCGAACATGGCTTGTTATCCATTGATGTTAATCGTATGCAGGTCTATTGGGGCAATGCCCATATAGAGCTAACCGTCACTGAATTTTGGATGGTGCACGCCTTGGCTAAACGTCCAGGTCATGTAAAACAACGCCAAGAGCTGATGCAAGAAGCCAAAATATTTGTCGATGACTCGACCATTACCTCACATGTTAAACGGATCCGTAAAAAGTTTATCGCACAAGATGCTACGTTTAATTGCATTGATACCGTGTACGGCATGGGTTACCGATGGGACGCACAGAGTTAAGCTATGTTTAATTTACCTATCGGGCTGCGCGCAAAGGTCGGTGTATTATCGCTTTTTTTACTGTGTCTGCCCTGGCTCGGCTATGAGTATGTGTGGGAGATGGAAAAATACCTGCGTCTTGGCCAAGAAAAAACGCTCGAAGGAACCACTCAAGCACTAGCAACCGCCTTGCATGAACGACCAAAACTGTTCGACAGCCAAGCCAGCTTTTTAACTCAAGTTGAAAAAGGTCGAGACTTATATGCTTACCCGTTAGCAGGTCCTATTCAGCTCGATGGAAAGTTAAATGACTGGCAGCCTTATCGGCATCGTTCACTGTATTACGCAAATGATTACCAAGTGTATAAACGCGAGCAAGACACTCCATTAAACGTTGGCTTTACCCACATGGTGGGCAAGTATGCCGGTTATTTATATGGCTTTTTTGAAGTCACCGATCCGAGCGTTATTTACCGTGGGAAAAACAGTTTAAGTATTGATAGAAACGATCATATCGCGATTGCAACGCTAGCACCCGACGGCCAGTTTCGCCGTTATATTGTCGCGACCACCCAAGATGGTTGGATCAGCGCTTTTGAGCTTCCAGAAGACCCCGCATTAACCACACCAGTCACCCCCGAAGTCAAAATTCAAGGTCAATGGCATAAAACCGCTAATGGCTACAATGTTGAACTGCGGATCCCGCTGCATATGGTTGGTAGTAAATTAGGCTTTGCCATTTATGACGTCAACCAAGGCAGCGTGCGTCAGTTAGACGCAATTGTGGGTACATCAGCCATTGATGACGTAGCTAAACTCGGCACGGTACTCGTGCCCTCACCTGAGATAGAAAACATTATCAAAGGTATGGCGCACAACAGCTCACGCATATGGGTGGTTGATAAGCATGGTCGTGTACTGGCTAAATCAGGAGATATTCGCTCTGACAATAGTGTGTGGTCTCGTTCAACCATCGAAAAAGAAGGCACTAACCCTTGGGACAAATTCAAACAGCAATACTTGTACCCGCTGTATTATAAAATTCTAACCATTCCGTCTAAAGACTTTATCGACTCCTTGCAAGATTCAACCGTACTGCAAGGTAGCCATATCAATCTTGCTCTCAGCGGGAAACAAGGTTCAACATGGCGACTAACCCCCGATAGTAAAGCTGTAGTATTAGCCGCAGCAAGCCCCATTTGGATTGACGACAAAGTGATGGGCGTGGTGATTGCAGAAGAAACTACCCATGGGATCCGCACTTTGCGCAACAAAGCGTTAGAGAAGCTGTTTAATGTTATTTTGACCATTATGAGTATGGGCACATTAGCACTATTCTTTTTTGCCTCTAATATTTCTAGTCGCATTCGTAAACTGCGTGATGAAGCTGAACAAGCAATTGATACCCAAGGTCGCATCAAAAAAGCCATTAAAGGTTCTAAAGTGCGCGATGAGATCGGCGATCTTTCCCGTAGCTTTGCCAGCATTGTAAGCCGGCTCGGGCAATATACACACTACTTAGAAAACATGTCTTCGAGATTATCGCATGAGCTACGCACTCCGGTCGCCGTAGTGCGATCGTCGTTAGAGCACCTTGGGCTGCAAACGCTAACCTCCGATAGCCGAAAATATGTTGACCGGGCACAAGAAGGGGTCAACCGCTTAAATATGATCCTTAATAACATGAGCGAAGCCACCCGTTTAGAAGAGAGTTTAACCCATGCAGAAAAGTCACTTTTTCCGTTAGAAAAAGTCATTAGTGGTTGTATGCAAGGCTACCAAATGACCTACCCTGAGCAGTTATTTAAAATCGATATCGACTCACAACCCATGTGGGTCGATGGCGTTCCAGAATACATTGCACAATTGATGGATAAGCTCATTGCAAATGCATTAGAGTTTAGTCATCCAGGCAGTGCCATAGAAGTCAGCCTTAACTGCAGAGCCAAAACCGCCTACCTGTCCATTGCCAACACAGGGGCTGCTTTACCTGAAAATATGTCACAACAGATTTTTGAATCAATGGTGTCCGTTAGATCTCAGCAAGTACAAGATAAACCACACTTGGGGCTAGGTTTATACATTGCGCGATTAATCTGTTTGTTTCACCAAGGCAAGATCCGCGCCCGCAATCGCACTGGTAACCATGGGGACGAGTCTGGCGTAGAGATGTTAATTGAACTGCCCATCAGTAAAGAAAAATCCGTTTAATGGCGCTACAGGTCAGCCTAGCGCCCAAGCTTATTGCCTTTATTTTTGTCACTTTTGAGATATGAATTTACACTTCACTTTAGCCGTATAGATGTTAAGATGGCTAAAGCTCGAATACCTTACTGTGGAATAATTACCAATGAAAAAAGAAACGCAGATAGTCACTCTTGGCCGCGATAAAAAATGGACTCAAGGAGTCATTAACCCACCGGTTTATCGGGCGTCAACCATGATATTTGACACCATGGATGAACTGCGTTTTGCAGCCAAAAATAAAGCCAATGCCGAAATGTTTTATGGTCGCCGTGGCGGCCCAACTCACTTTGCATTTCAAGCTGCAATCGCCGAACTTGAAGGTGGTGTTGGCACTGCGTTGTACCCTTCTGGAAGCGCTGCTATCAGCAACAGTTTATTATCATTTTTAAAGGCCGGCGATCACCTACTAATGGTCGACAGTGCCTATGAGCCGACACGCGACTTATGCAATAAATTATTAGCCGGTTTTGGGATCACCACCACTTACTACGACCCCATGATAGGTGAAGGTATTCGAGAACTTATTCAGCCCAACACCAAGGTGTTGTTTTTAGAATCTCCTGGGTCAATCACCATGGAGATTCAAGATGTCCCAACCCTTAGCCGCATTGCCCACGAGCACAATATTGTGGTCATGCTCGATAATACTTGGGCGTCTCCTATCAACTCTCGCCCCTTTGAAATGGGCGTCGATATCTCAATTCAAGCTGCGACTAAATACATTGTTGGCCACTCTGATGTCATGATGGGCACCGCCACCGCCAATGAAAAGCACTGGGAAGCTTTGCGAGAAAATAGTTATCTGTTGGGTCAATGTACTTCTCCAGACGATGTATACCTTGCTAGCCGTGGCTTACGTACCTTGGGGATCCGTTTAGCTCAACATGAGCAAAATGCACTAAAAGTAGCTAACTGGCTTAATAGTCGCCCTGAAGTTGACCATTTACGTCACCCAGCATTTGACACTTGTCCTGGTCATGAGTTTTTCAAACGTGATTTCAGCGCCTCTAATGGTCTGTTCTCATTTGTGCTAAAAGAGGGCGATTTGCAAGCTGTGACAGCATTTGTGGAGAACATGAAACACTTTAAGATGGGCTTTTCGTGGGGCGGTTTCGAAAGCTTAATTTTGGGCGTATTTGGCATCGATAAAATACGTACCGCAACAAGCTGGGACAGCAGCAAACCACTTATCAGGTTGCACATTGGTTTAGAGAACACCGACGATTTAATCGCTGATTTAACCGCTGCGTTTGAACGTTATAATGCTGTCATTAATAAGTAAATTATAATGTTAACTGAATGCGTTACCTGATGATAAGCCGCACTTTTAGCGGCTTATTGTTTCAAAAATACAATGCTTTAGCTACAATAAGTAAACACAACGGTTATTGTACAAACAGGAACGCGATGCTCGTCAGCCTCAAAAGCAAAGGGTTTACATTAATTGAATTAGTCGTGGTTATTATTATTCTCGGCATTTTAGCCGTGGTCGCGACGCCATTATTTCTCGACTTTAGACGTGATGCAGAGATCAGCCGCGTTAACGCTATTGCCGCGGCTTACCAGCAAGCCATTACCTTTAGCCATACCCGATGGCAAATTCATGGCAGCAATAGCTCGATGAACGATTTACCAGGTTACGCTGGGGGTGAGTTAGATATTAATAATTTCGGTTACCCGCTAGGTATTGATAAAGGTAACCCTATGGGTCAGCCCACCAATATTGGTCAGGGCGAACAAGGTTGCGTTGACTTATGGAATACCTTACAAGACGACCCTGCCAGTGTGTCTTTATCTACTATTGATAATGACAGTGACTTTCAGGCATATCGTCACCAAGCCGACACCAACCCAACAGGACTGACTCAGTGCACCTATGTGCTGCGTACACTCAATGATACTGCCGGTCGTGAAACGGCTGAAATTAAGATAATCTATGATTCTGTTGCTGGTACTGTAGTGAGTGAGATTACCGATTAACCCTTATTCCGCTATGCTAAATAAATGGGCCTAACGGCCTGACAACATCATAAAAAAGCCGCCATTAAATAAAATTAATAGCGGCTTTGTATTTATTCGAATTGTCTTTTATTGAAGATAAACAAACAACCTGCCAAGCGGTATTTAATGAGTTGAACTTGCAGGCTCAACCCAAGCTTTAGTGCCATATAACGGCACTGTAGACAGCGCATGTTTGTGGCTACCGTTGGTTTCTTTGGTTGAGTAAGATAAATACAATAATGTTTGGTTCTCGGCATCATAAATACGACGTACTTTTAACGACTTAAACAAAATACTCAATGATGCTTTAAATACCACTTCACCGTTAGCGCTGGTATCTATATTGGCAAGATCTGCCGCAGTAATTGGTCCAGTCTGACGACAAGCAATACTCATATCAGACGGATCAGCCAAACTTAAGTTGGCTTCAATACGGCTTATATGGCAAGTCACTCCGGCAATTTTAGGATCTTTGCGCGCGTCAATAATCACATCTTTTGTGGTAAACATTCCAAGGCTAACTTTACCCACATCATCACCACAGCCGCTTAAGACGACAGCGGATATAACACCAATAATTCCGACTTTAACTCTGGCTAACTTGTTCATTAAATTTCCTTTTAGACTTATATACACGCACATTACCGTGAACAATAAATTAAGCAAACACTCTTTGCGCCCAGCGGGTTAAACCCGCGGTTACACTACCAAAGTGATCTCCGACAACAATCGGAATTTCCGGGAATAACCCAGAAATACGCTTATAAATTGCCGGGCTACGTGCAGTACCACCTGTTACGTAAATTCTATCGGGCTTAACTCCTGACGCTTCCAACGCTTCACGCATCAATGACTCAACTTTACTTAGCGGCATAGTTATCGCGCTTTCGAAATCAGCTTCGGTCACGTTGGCATGCAAACCGGTATCAATATAACCAAGTGGAGTATCGACACTGCTGTCGCTCGATAATGCAATTTTACTTTGCTCTGCACTGCGAACTAATTGATAGCCAAGTTGCTCTTTTTGCACTTTAAGTAAGCGTTTAATCAACGCTGGTTGCTGCGCGTCTTTAATTAAGTCTTCGATAAGTCGTTTTGAGTTTAAAGTAACAAACTCACGCTGCGCGCTAATATCGTTTACCGCCACGGCGTTCCAGAAAGGTTTACTCGGCACTGGCAGCTTGTTATTCATCAAGCTACCTAAGCCAAGGTGTGGCATAAAGGCCGCCATTGATAAAGCAATATCAAGATCGTTACCACCGATGCGTTGGCCACTATGGCCTAAAAAATCAACGCTGCGATCACGATTATCAATATGACTTGGCCCCATTTTTACCATTGAGCAATCCGTTGTACCACCGCCAACATCGACCACCAGCACGGTAACATCTTCATCTAATGATGCTTCGTAATCCATTCCTGCTGCTAGCGGTTCAAACAAAAAGTCGACATCGACAAACCCTGCACGATTGGCCGCAAGCGTTAAAATCGCTTCAGCTTGCTGGTTACTTTGCTCACCGCCAATTCCTTGGAAGTTGACCGGACGACCAATAACAGCATGGGTGATTTTACCATTGGTTGCAGCCATACTTTTTTCAGCTGCGCTTTTTATGTGCATCATCATTAATGTGACGATATCTTCAAAAAGTGCAATTTGATTCTCTCTAAGACCTGTCGCGCCTAGAAAAGACTTTGGCGAACGCACATAAAAGCCTTCGTCGGGCATTTCTAGGTACGCTTCAACCGCAGCGTCACCAACAAATACAGCCGGTTCATGCGGTAATAAATCTAGCTCACGACGAGCAAATGCAGCTTTACTTAATTGCGCTGAACGTAGGTGAGTATATTGAGCTTGTTGATCTTTAGGCAGCTGCTTTAACACAGCCTCAGCAATTAAATCTCGGTCCATTGCATAAAGCGTTGAAGTAAGATACTTGGCATCGCCATTCAGCGGGACCAAACTAACTTCTTCGCCCTGCATAACACCAATGGCACAATTAGCGCTACCATAGTCAAAACCTACAAACATGAACCGATCCCGTTAACCATAAAAAAGCCGTGCAAAATAGCACAGTCAATCCAGAGTAAAAAGAGCGTTTTTCAAATAAACGCTCCTAGCTGGCATTGAATGGTAATGCGCTTAAGTAAGCGTAAAATATTTAGCCTTTGTATTACAGGTTGGTAAATAGCATCACCGTAAAATGCAACTTTAATGGCATTTGTCAGTAATGCTCAGTTAACTAAGCAAGTCATGGTTAAAGTAACAAAACTTGCTATGGCTTGTTTAAACTGGGTTTATGAATGATTTTGCGCTTGTTTAAGTTGATTTTTTTGATTACGCCGCGCTTGAATAACCTCTGCAACATCGCTGCCAATATGGGCTTCACCGCGCTGCTTGGACAGTTGCACCTGTCGCTCACGCTCTAAAAACCGTTGTCGCTGTTTATCGGTTAACTTATCAATGCAATGCGGGCAACTGACACCTTGTTCAAACTGAGGTGACGCTTCCTCTTCTGCCGTGATAGGCATGCGACAAGCATTGCACTGGTTGTACTGCCCTTTTTCAAGTTGATGGTTAACCGCAACGCGATTATCAAATACAAAGCACTCACCTTGCCACAGGCTTTCTTGCGGCTCGACCTCTTCAAGGTATTTTAAAATTCCACCTTCAAGGTGATAAACGTCATCAAAGCCCTGCTCTTTTAAAAAAGCGGTCGATTTTTCACAGCGAATGCCACCAGTACAAAACATAGCGACTTTTTTATGTTTGGCAGGATCAAGGTTTTTCTTTACGTACTGAGGAAACTCTCTAAAAGTGGCGGTTTGTGGGTCAACAGCATCTTTGAAGGTACCAATTTTGACTTCGTAATCGTTACGGGTATCGACTAGCAAAACGTCAGGATCCGCAATAAGTGCATTCCAGTCCTTAGGTTTCACATACGTCCCTACCACTTTATTAGGGTCAATACCTTCAACGCCCATGGTGACAATTTCTTTTTTGAGTTTAACCTTCGTCCGGTAAAATGGCATTTCTGTATCAAAAGAGAGTTTATATATAATGTTATCAAGTCCGGGCTGCGCCGCTAGCCACTTTAGCAACGCTTCAATTGCTGCCTGAGATCCCGCAACGGTGCCATTAATCCCTTCACTCGCTAATAGCAAAGTGCCTTTAATCTCAAAATCTTCCATAACCTTTAATAATGGCTTTTGAATGTTAACGAAATCAGGCAGTGCAACAAACTTATACATCGCGCAAACAACAACTTTTGACATAACAACCTCTGTATTGTGCTAACTGAAGCTTAATCTTCAGTGCATCGAAACCAGTAATACGCAAATGTGATACGGCTCACACTTTTTTACCGAGAGTCTACCTCAATCGCACCAACACAAACAGGTATAAAAAGTAAGGTTATTTATTGGGCAAGTGTGACGTTACAGCGAGCGCGTCGAATTTATTAAGTGACAGTAAAAATTATAATTTTGATTGTTATTTGTTCGTAAAGTAATGAAAATACTCTCTCGTTCATACAAAAGAAATGATGATGACCCTACCGACTTTATACTCTTTTCGCCGCTGCCCTTATGCTATGCGTGCCAGGTTAGGCCTCTACCTTGCTAAGCAAACGGTTAGTTTACGTGAAATTATCTTAAAGCATAAACCCGATCCTATGCTCCAAGCCTCACCGAAAGGCACTGTACCTGTGCTAATTTTACCTAATGGCGAGGTGATAGATGAGAGTTTAGCGATCATGAAATGGGCCTTAGCTCAACACGACCCACAAAATTTACTCGTCAGCGCGACAAACCCCAAGCAAGAAGCAGCCAATGCACTGATTCATTATAATGACCACTCTTTTAAACCTTGGCTCGACAAATACAAGTATGCAGACCGCCATCCACAGCACAGCCAGCAGTACTATCGACAACAAGGCGAAGTCTTTATTGCCCAGTTAGAAAGCTTATTGAACAAACACTCACAACTGCTCGCCAACACTGCCTGTATTGTTGATTACGCCATCTATCCCTTTATTAGACAGTTTGCCCACGTCGATAAAGCTTGGTTTGAGCAATCGCCTTACCCAAAGGTACAAACTTGGTTACGCAACCACCTTCAAAGCGATGATTTCATTGCCATTATGCAAAAGTACCCAACCTGGCTCGACAGCGAACAAGCCTTTATTTTTGGTCAGTTAAAGTAAGCAATTAATCGGCGGCTTTCACAGCCGGTATTTAGTCTGCAGCAATTTGATGTTTAATTGAGTAACCTTTTTCCAATCACTTCACTTTATATCTGTTGTTGACTCAATACCATGCCCAAAGCATCGGTGACATGCCGGCACAGCTAAACCAACCATTCCGCGCGTCTTAAGCGCTATACACCTCTAGATGTAACGTTGAGTCATTACCTTGTAAGCGCAGACACCTACCTTAAACACCTCAGTAAGCTTGCGTGTTTTACACCCGATTTAACGTCCTAAAAAGTAACCGACTACGACCTAAATATGATTTGCCACTCATAAAAAGTTAACTGCAAAAACAATTCATTAGAATGACCATAAATCATTAATTTTAAGCCTACTATCGATATTTATGGAGAGGTAATGATACGAGTGTTTACCGCAAAACAACCTCATGCTAAACCTCGCTCATAAAGTGGGCAGCATAGGAGAATTAATACGTTATTCACCATAGAGGTCGGGGTTGCTTGTTAAACAATCTTTACAATGTATATGCGCAATGTGTGAGCAACCACCAAAAGTTGTTACCAAACAAAAGGCTTAAAGTTAAAGACTTGATTCAAATCACAGAAACACCTGCTTAAACAATGCAACCATCGCAACCCTTAATGGGAATGATTCGCGTTTACATTGCGATACATTTAGTTTCAACAATAAAAATTAGCAAATAAGGTCTCAGTGAATGTTTCAGATTAAACCAACAATCAAAGTCGTCGCGTTAGCATTAGGTACTCTGGTTGTAACCCCTGCCAGCGCACAGGAACAACTAGTCATGCAAGCACCTGACGCTGTCTCTAACACCAATACCGAAACGATGGTTGTAACCGGTACTCGTTCAGAGCAGCTGCTTGAAAAAGTGCCTTCTGCCATTGAAGTCTTTTCTTCCGATGACATTATTGCAATGGGTGCAACATCGGTTAAGGACGTTATTGGTCGTGCGTCAGGAGCTCAAATCTATTCGCAAAAAGGAGGTATTAACCTTCGAGGAATTGGTTTTAACTATACCGTAGTCTTAGTCAACGGCCGTAAGCCCGGTGCAATGGAAAACAACAAGGATTTTCAGAACTACATAACAGAAAGTATCAACCTCGCTAATGTAGAACGGATTGAAGTGCTAAGGGGCCAAGCGGGTTCAATGTATGGTTCTAATGCCATCGGGGGTGTGATCAACATCATCACTAAAAACAACCGAGAAGAGCTATCAACATTTGGTGTCACTCACGGTAATTATGAAACCAAAACAACGTTTAGTCATGACTTTGGCCTGCAAGGTGACGTGTTTGGTCGAGTATCCGGTGCCTATAAACGTTACATTCCGGTCGCTGAAGACGACCTAACAACCGCAGGAAAAACCGCATATTCAGTAGATGGCGACATGTACAATATTGACGGCATGGTTGGGTATGTATTAGATAATAGCCACGAGCTTAGATTAGAAGCAGGCTACTCCGAAGTAGAGACTATTTCAAAAACCAATAGTTTTAGTACCGATGATGATGGGTTCCTGTCACCAGCGGTATCAAACAGGTATGCAGGAAAAACCATTGCTAACACTGCAATGATTTTTGATGGCTACTCTGAAGACCATTCATATTCCGCAAGCTTGGGTTGGAATCAGGTAGAAGTGGCAAACTATGACGATAGCACAGTCACCCACTATGATGTCTTTTCATCCATTCTCGCAGATGTACAAGATGAATGGATTATCAATGATTACAACACTCTTGTTATTGGCGCCGATTATTTACGAGATAATATCGATCGCCCCGATGTTGAATTAGCTGAAGACGTAATCACTCGATATGCGGCCTATGCCCAAAACCAGATGTCATTTTTTGATGATACCTTAATGTTTATCCCATCTGTTCGGTTTGATAACGATAGTGCTTTTGGTAACAAAGTTACTTATCAATTTGGGACAACATATGAATTTGTCCGAGGACATTACTTAAAGGCTAATTACGGCACAGGGTATAAAGCCCCCACGTTAACTGAACTTTATAGCTATGAAACCCAAGGCAATGGAACAGTATGGGGCAACCCCGACCTTAAGCCAGAAGAGTCAACCAGTTTTGATGTTCGATATGAATTTTTTGGCGAACGCTTAACAGCAAGTGTAGGTTATTACAAAACAGAATTAACAGATAAGTTCTCGTCAACAGTCTGTACTGATATGTTATCTAGCGACCCTAACTACGCCGCTTGCCAAGCAGTCGGAGAGCCGATTAATGGCGGCGATAGCATGTTGCGAATAAACGTACTTGAATCCAATATGCAAGGTATTGAGGCAGAAGTCGCTTACCAACTTACCGAAAACCTCAATCTAAAAGCATCTTTAAATTACCTTGATGGTGAACAATTAGATGAAGACGGTATTTGGGGAGCGCAAACCTTTACTGCCGAACAAGTTTATGGCTTAGACATGCAGTATTACCACCCTGAACTGGCGTTAGGAATTAATGCTTGGGGCGCATGGAATAAGGATTATCTATACACAAGTACGTCAACACCTTATGACTTTTATAATTTTAACCTGTCTGTCACTAAAGAGATTGGCAATCATTACTCTGTCAGTTTTGCAGCCTACAACCTACTACAAAGTACAAGGGATACCACCAACGATTCAGCCGTTGAACCGATGGAGTGGCGCTTGAACTTCCAAGCAAAATTCTAATAAATATTGTGCCCTGCAAAGGGCACTTCTCTTTTTCCTTTGAGGTCATTTACTGATGTCATTTAAATCAATACCCTTGGGCATGAATCGGCTTGAGTTTAGTGCGCGCTTGGTATTAGCAACTGTAGGCAACTATTTCTTATGTGCCTTATTTACGGCCACCCTTAGTCACTTACCCAATACCAATGTTGCTTTTGCCATTGAAAGGGCAACAACCCTGTCACTGTTACTATTTACTTTAATATCGATATGGGTATTTTGTGCCCGTAGCGCACTCTATGCATGGGCAATCGCAGCGGCATTCGCCTCGTTATTGCTATTTGCTTATCAATTTTTAACAGTGTGGAGCTAATAACCATGACGATTAAAGATTGCACAAAAAAACACATTATTAATGCCCGCGGCCCTGGTGTGCGAAAAGCCAATAGTTGGCTGCATACCCTAACGGGGTTGTTTTTTGGTTGGATTTTTTATCTTATATTTTTTACCGGTACCCTCAGCTTTTATGCTGAAGAGTTAAAGTTATGGGCATGGCCAGAAGCCCATCAAGCAAGTACAACGACAACCCCTAACTTTAAGGCCGTCGCTAACTACCTTACAACCCATGCATCTGGCGCTTCAGAATGGTTTATTTCTCTGCCTGATGATCGCTACCCAGTCACCAGCTTACGGTACTTTGAAGCAGGTGAAAGACCAAGCAAGTTTGGTGGCAAGCGCTTGTCAATAAATCCACAAACTGGTGAGCCAATTGCTCCGCGAGAATCTCGTTTAGTGAGCAAAATAGTGCAATCTCACTTTATGCTCTTTGGCCTCCCTAAAGGGGCAGGTTTGGCAATCGTTGGAATAATTACCATGGTGATGTTTATTGCTTTAATTACCGGGGTTGTCATTCATCGAAAAATATTTAGCGACTTTTTCACCTTCAGGCCCAAACGTGGGCAGTTATCATGGCAAGACATGCATAATGTGACGGGAGTGGTGGCGCTGCCTTATCACTTTGTATTTATTTTTAGTGGCTTGCTGTTAACTGTGTTTCTATTAAACCCATGGGGGGTTAACTCTGCCATGGATGGTGATAAACGCAGCTTTAGAGAGCTTAGCGGAGGTAAGCATGGTTTACAGATGCAGTATCAACCCTCACCTGCTTTGCAACAACTGCCCGTTTCACAAGGTATGGAGGCAACTCTCACCTCTATTTATAAGCAACTACAGGTTGAAGCTCCAAATGGCCTTAGTGCCATAATGGTCCGCCAACCGGGAACAGATAAGCAAAGCTTTTTGGTGCGAGGGCAAAAAGAGTCCAACCTCGCTCATGGCGCCAATGCCAGAACATGGCAATTTGATAGCCAAGGAAAATTGACAAGTTCGGCGATCCCCAAAGTTCCTCAAAGTGATATCGTTGCGTTTAACAATATACTCGAGCAAATGCATCAACAATTGCATGCCGGCCCGATTGCACGCGCAGTGTACTTTTTAGGTGGTTTGCTCGGTTGCATAATGATCGCAACTGGTTTGATTATGTGGGTACAAAAGCGAGAAAAACGTAAACGAAATACTCAGCCACATCGTGGTGTGGTAATCGCACAACATTTGAATGTGGTCACCATCATTGGCTTGCCAATATCCATTCTACTTGCCATGTGGGCTAACCACTTATTACCTCAATCGATGTCAGGCCGGGCACCACTAGAGCTAGCCGTTTGGGGTGTGTCGTGGTTAGTTCTAATTGCTCATACAGCCTGGGTTAAACCTGCAAATGCATGGCGCCAGCATACAAAATTGCTAGGAGTCTTGGCGCTGTTACTCGCTGTATTTAATATGTCTTTATTATATCCAATGCTCGGACTCGGTAACGTGCTGACTTGGTGGCAAATGCCACTGATAGTACAACTCATTGATGTCGGCCTGTTGATAGTCGCATTACTAAGTTTACTCGCCTTACGCTATATACCTGCACCTGCTAAACGGACACAATTAAAGCAGCAAGAAGCAGCCAAGCTAAAAGGAGAAAAGCAACATGCTTGAGCACTATTTATTATCAACAGCAATTGCCTATATCAGTATCATTTTATTGGCTTTGGCCATGTCAGTGCCACGCCGTAAGAATTGGTATTACAACCAAAATACGGCTCACCGTTATCGACTCAGGCTGATTGCTGTGCCCTTGTTATTGGGTTCTGCTTGGCCAATGGTGTTGTCGTTTGGTGCCACTGAAGGAGTCACTTTATGGTTGATAAACCTTAACCTGCTAGCGTTTTTGGTAGTGATGATGGTTAGCTATTTTTCACATACCCTCTACAAGCAGTGTATTGCGTCTGCGATATTAGGATTGACACTAATGCTTACCTAACTCTCACAAATTTAAGGGTAGCAGTTATTAGGCGATCATCATGAGTAATAGGACTAGCGGTTCTACATAGGTACAACCGCTGCAGTAGCTGGGTCTAAGGGTATGAAATTGGCATACCCTAAAAATGGAATAGTCATAATTACACTTTTGGCCCCAAGAAATTTGCAGTGTCAAACTTGTTTAATGCTAGATCTAAATGGGGCTCATTGCCCCATTTAGATATTTCACTATTTTACCCTCGGGTGAGAAGCCGTTGTTTTTCCAAGCCTCCAATGAAAATCATAGCCAGACAACTGCTTAGCTGGAAAGAAATCCATTCGGTCCCCAAGGTTTAAATCTTCTAACTTGTGCACGCTACAATCTTTATCAAAATACCAAGAATGTCCACCTTCAATGACCAAATGTACGCTAAATACAGATTTATCCTTATCCTTGATAAAAGCACCCATATTTTTTGACGTCGGGTCCCAAGAGTTCCCATGAATAACTTTATTATGTCTATCACCACTTAAAACAATGATAAGGTCATTTTCAGTAGAATTATTTATCACATTGTTCGCCATAAAATAATCTCTTTGTTCATTATCACTATCAAAGAAAAAAACATTAACGTCGTTATTTTTAACTAAAGTATTTAGTTTTGTTAAAAGCTCGAAAATAGCCTTGCTTGTTCGGCCATCGTGATGTTTTTTCCATTGCCAAGAGCTTGCCACACTACTAACTAACAGCTCATTTGAGCCATTAACAATGCCTTGACCATCAAGTAATTCAATCCCAACCTTAATGTTTTTTGGTGTTGTTTTTACTGCATTACAAATCACGTCATAAAATCTTGAAGGAGCTTCATTAGTGCCGTGCATTTCTCCAATTAAGATGTAATTAGCCTCAGCAGAGGTTATTTGACTATGTAGCTCAGCAGGAATGGTATTACATTCAATGGCTGTCGATACTGAAGGGATAAGAAATACAAACAGGTCTATGGTTTTTGCTAATAAAGTCATCTTGTTTAAACCTTGTTTACACACAAGAAAAATACGCAACATATAAAGTAACAACAACTTCCATAAATTTTTGTGCCAACGCTCTCACCCTGTTTACTCTCCTCACGAATTGATGCTTTGTCTTCAAATGACTTAAGCCAATAAATAGAAATGACTAAAAAGGAAAGTCAGTTTGCCAGACTTGAAATTCATGCGTTCCTTCTACTGCTTGTAGATTTTTCCGGCCTTCATAACAAAATCAACGTCTAGCAATTGGTTAATATCGGTTAGTGGGCTGGAGTCGGTGGCAATAATGTCGGCATATTTACCCACCTCAATGGTGCCAAGTTTATCGCTCATACCAATAAGATCAGCGCCGTTAACCGTGGCGGATTTTAAAATGTCGGCTGTAGGCATGCCAGCTTGATGCATCAGCACGGCTTCTTGCGCATTTATACCGTGTTTTGAAACACCACTGTCGGTACCAAAGGCAATCTCAATACCGGCTTTATAAGATTGAGCAAAATTATCAAGCATATCGCCACCCACTCGAATCGCTTTAGTTTTGACCGCTGGCGCCATAAACTGCGATGAACTAGCCATATCTACAACGGTAGCGCCAGCGAGTAAAGTAGGGACCAAATACGCGCCGGTTTGTTTAAATAACTTAATCGTTTCTTTATTGGCATAACTACCGTGCTCAATACTGTCTACTCCAGCCCTAAGTGCTGCATTAATGCCTGCGGCTGCGTGGGCATGACTGGCGACTTTACGGCCAAGTGAGTGTGCTGTGACAACGATCTCTTTTAGTTCATTGTCAGTCATCTGCTGCCCAGTTCCGGTGTCAGTGTTAGATAACACACCGCCAGTTGACGCAACTTTGATGGCGTCGGCACCATATTTGATCACTTGGCGTGTCATTTTGCGGCACTCGATTGCACCATCACATAGATGTTTAGATGATTTCATCGCGAGTATATCTGGTGCCATACCGTCGGCATCTAAGTGACCGCCAGTAATTGAAACCCCTGCTGCAGCTATAATACGTGGCCCTTCAATCCAGCCTTTTTCAACCCCATCGCGCAGCGCATACATTTGCTCGGGTTCGCTGAGTAAGTCACGCACTGTGGTAAAACCCGCAAGTAGAGTAGTTTTAGCGTAGTGCACACTTTTCATGGCGACATCGGCCTTCGAAAGTGTTAACTGCTCAACTTTATTATTTGGCCCTAATTCCATTTGTAAGTGAACGTGCATGTCCATTAATCCCGGCATAACAAAACTGTCGGACAAGTCAACAAGCGTGGCATTTTCCCCCAAAGACATAGCCGGGATAAACCCTTTTTCAACCGCGGTGATCTCGCCGTTGTTAACGACAACAGTATATTTTTTTAAGGGGTCGTTCCCGGGAATGGCTAATAGCTCTCCGGCATGAATAACCTGAATATTAGCCAAAGCCACTTGGCTGAACATAGCGGGAATGATCAAAAATGCCGCAGAGGTAGCGGTAAAAAAGCGCTGTTTAATACGCGCAAATGTTGTCACTGTTGGTGTCATTATGGTTACCATAGTTATGTTAATTTTTTGTAAATATACCTAACCCTCCACGAATGTAAATAGCAATTCACATTACTTTGCCATTTCCGCAACCTATGATAATTTATTGCTTAGTTAATAACTGCATATCTCTGATAAGGCGAAAGCTGTAGTCAGTAAGATCAGCGACAAACACTCGAGTCGAATTAAACGAGCATACGCGCAAGCCACTCAATGACAGATAAGGGATAAACATGTTGAAAAAAAGTATGTGTATAGCACTGGTCATTGCGCCAATCACTCAATCAATGGCAGAAGTGCCGATTGAATCAGCCTCAACGCAACCGGGCAACGTTGCGACCACACTTCAGCTTGAAGATATCTTTAGCCTGGAATATGCCTCTAACCTTGAAATCAATAACAAAGGTGATGAAGTCTATTTTGTGCGTAATTATATGGATATTTTAACTGACAAAAAGTTGGGTAATATTTGGAAAGTCGATAGTAAACAGAACCTAACGCCAGTTACCAATGGCTTGCACTCCGATTATTCACCTACGTTGTCGCCAGACAACAGTAAGCTGGCCTATATTTCTACAGCCAGTGGTTCAGCACAAATCCATATGCGTTGGCTCGATACTGGCGTAAATGGCCAAATGAGCCACTTTAGCCATGCTCCCTCAAATTTGTCTTGGTCACCCGATGGCAAGAGCTTGGCTTTTACCCGCTTTGTTAACAGCAAACCTAAATCAGTAGTGACCTTGCCAGGCAAGCCTGCCAATGCAAAATGGGCTAAACCAGCTGTCTATATTGATGACATGTATTACCGTTTTGATGGTGCAGGAATGACTAAGGCAGGTAATAGCCAAATCTTTGTTATGTCTGCAGAAGGTGGCGCTGCGCGGCAATTAACCCATGCCCCTTATGACCATAACGGCCCCCTCAGTTGGACCCATGACGGACAACAGATTATTTATGCCAGTAACACGCGTGCTGACAGTGAGCTTGAATGGACCGACACTAATATTTACAGCGTTAATATAAGCAGTCTAGAAACAACCGAGCTAACAACCCGAAAAGGCCCTGACAAGCACCCTATTGTGTCACCTAATGGTAAGATGATTGCTTATTTAGGCGCTGATCAACACTACAAAAATTACGAAAATACACAATTGTATGTAATGAATATTGATGGCTCTGACAAACGCTCTCTAACTGCTGATTTTGACCGCTCAGTCAATAGCATTCAGTGGGCTGATAATAGTAAAGCCGTCTACATGAGCTATCACGATAAAGGTGAAACATATGTCGCCTACAAACCTTTAACTGGCAAGCAGCGTATTGTTGCCAAAAACCTCGGTGGCTTAGCATTTGGCCGCCCGTATACCGGCAGCGAATTTGATGTAGCGACTAACGGGACTATCGCGTTTACCTATTCAGATCCACAGCGCCCAGCTGACATTAGCATTAGCAAAAAAGGCAGAACCACTCAGTTGACTCACCTTAATAGTGATGCTTTAGATCATAAAACATTAGGGACAGTTGAAGAACTCAATGTTAAGTCGTCATTTGATGATCGCGATATTCAAGCTTGGGTTGTTTATCCGCCAAACTACCAAGCCGAAAAAGCTGCGGGGAAAAAGTTTCCGCTGATTTTAGAAATTCACGGCGGGCCAGTCACCAATTACGGCCCTCACTTTTCAGCTGAGATCCAATTAATGGCCGCACAAGGTTATGTAGTGGTTTACGCCAACCCTCGCGGCAGTGACAGTTATGGCAAAGAGTTCGCCCAAACCATTTATAACAACTACCCCAGCCAAGACTATGATGATTTGATGTCTGTCGTTGATGGCGTTATCGCTAAAGAACCCATTGACCCGCAGGCACTATTTGTTACAGGCGGCTCTGGTGGTGGCGTACTCACGGCATGGATTGTCGGCCATACCGACCGATTTAAAGCCGCGGTCGTTGCTAAACCTGTAATTAATTGGTTTAGTTTTAGCTTAACGACCGATATCTATACGTTTGTGATAAAAAACTGGTTCGACAAAATGCCGTGGGAAGATAGCGAACACTACATGAAGTTATCGCCCATTAGCTACGTAGGAAATGTTACCACACCAACAATGCTACTCACAGGCGAGGCAGACAAGCGTACCCCAATAGCTGAAACAGAGCAGTTTTATCAAGCACTTAAATTACAAGATGTGGATACTGCAATGGTTAGAATACCCGACGCACCACATGGCATTTATAAACGTCCAAGTAATTTAATGTCTAAAGTGGCCCATATACTATGGTGGTTTGAAAAGTACCAACAACCCAGCGAGACAAAATAGAAACAATGCCACTGTAAGTTGAGTGTACCTAAAGCTAACCAACTTGCTTAAATCATCAAAAAAGCCAGTAAGACGTTATTCGTGTTACTGGCTTTTTTATTTGTCATGTTAAGTAAATAATAGCGACACTGCGGCGTGATTGGCAAACAATGCAGCAAAACACAACGTATAGCCCACCTTTGGTGCGGCTTAAGCTGGCTTTGTGTTTGTTAAAGGCCTTACATCTGTTTATCGACCCTAACGTAACCTTTTAGGTATACCACCCGCACTTCATCATTAACATTAAACACCATACCTTGGTCTAAGTCTTGGACCACCATAGCCTGCTCACCGGTGTCGAGGGTTATCATCATTTCTATCAATCTTAACTCTTGATAATATGAGCTATCACCATAATTATTACCGATCCCTGCGCCTAAAAGTGCCCCTAGCACCGTAGCAACATCTTGCCCTGAACCGCTACCAAATTGATGCCCAACAACGCCTCCGACAAGTGCACCACCGAATGTTTTCCACCCCGCATTTCGGTCTTCAACAAGTTGCTTTTGTGTAATATTTCTTACCGTAGCAACATGTCCAAATTCCACTTTTTCAACCGATACCGCTTGATTACGTTGGTATGGACCCGCAAAGGCTGTCGACACACTAAAAAGTAAACCGGCTATCATAAAAACAATCAGATGAGGTTTCAACATAGGCCATTTTCCGCTAACTTAAAGATAAGTACATTACCTAATTTTACTCAATTGTGAACAAACTGTCTTATTTAAATCCTGAACAACTCGATTTTCCCCCAGCAGAGCAAGCGCTACGTGACCCAAACGGGCTATTAGCTGTGGGCGGTGATCTACAGCCTGACAGACTTCTGAATGCTTATTACAATGGTATTTTCCCTTGGTTTAACCAAGACGATCCCATTTTGTGGTGGTCACCTGATCCCCGTGCGGTTTTTATTCCCGGCAGTTTAAATATCAGTCGGAGTTTAGTTAAATACCTTAAAAAGCAGCAATGGACTTTTACCATCAATAAGCAGTTCTCAAAGGTGATGCAGGGCTGCGCTGCGCCAAGGGCAAAACAAGATGGCACCTGGATCACAGCAGATATTCAACAGGCTTATCTTAGCTTGCACCAACAAGGCCGAGCGCACTCAATTGAAGTATGGGAAAACGACACCTTAATTGGAGGGCTTTATGGATTGGCTATTGGCCAAGTCTTTTGCGGCGAATCCATGTTTCACCTGCGCACCAATGCGTCTAAAGCTGCTATGATCGTCCTACAGCAACATCTTTTGCGCTGTGGTTTTAAACTTATTGATGCACAAGTGGAAAACGACCACTTAAGCAGTATGGGTTCTAAATCAATTTCGCGTAATGATTTTCTCGAACTACTTCGTCACTTAAGAAACGGCAACGTTAACTCTGACAGTTGGTTAACGACAGAGGTAAAGATTGAACTCTAAAAACAGATCCATCTCAGTCGGTATAACCGACGTTTTTCCTTGTAGCTACATTGATGCAAGACAAGAACAACTTTTAGTATTGCAAGAAGAGGTCATCGACGCGGAGTTATTTGAACAGTTACTCGCGCTAGGTTTTCGTCGTAGCAGTAGCATGATTTATAAACCACAGTGCCCACAATGTAATGCCTGCTTGCCGATACGACTAGAAATTGATGAATTTATTTTATCTAAAAGGCAAAAAAGAACGCTAAAAAATAATCAAGATTTAAGCTGGAAAATTGTTGAACACAAAACCGATGAGCAATACGCTCTGTACGAGCGCTACATCAACACCCGACATCAAGATGGCTCTATGTATCCAGCAACTCCGGAACAGTACGACAGCTTTGCGACAGCAAGCTGGACACAGCCTTTGTTTATTGAGGTCTCTCTCGGTGAAAAACTTATCGGTGTTGCAGTGACCGATGTATTACCAAATGGCTTATCAGCCATCTATAGTTACTTTGACCCTGACCAGCACAAGCGCTCACTCGGCAGTTTACTCATATTGCTGCAAACCAAAATTGCTAAAATGATGCAAAAGCAATATCTGTACTTAGGTTATCAAATTGATGAATCAAGAAAGATGAATTACAAACGTGATTATCGACCACATCAAATTCTTACAGCATCTGGTTGGGTCACTGAAATTGATATAAAAAACCTTAGTAATTAACTAATAACGTCTACGTAACAGTGATTCGCACAACCTTTTCTTTACAGCGAGGTTAATTTGCGGCATGATACGCCCGTTTTTAATATTTGAAGGCTAACAGGATAACTGATTAATGGCGAAAGAAGACAACATTGAAATGCAAGGCACAATCCTTGAAACCTTGCCAAATACAATGTTTCGTGTAGAACTTGAAAATGGTCATGTCGTAACGGCACATATTTCAGGAAAAATGCGTAAAAACTATATCCGTATTCTTACGGGTGACAAGGTAACGGTTCAACTGACCCCTTACGATTTGAGTAAAGGACGCATCGTCTTCCGTTCACGCTAAGTTATTATTAGCCATAACGTATTTTAAAAAAGCCGGCTTATGCCGGCTTTTTGTTGTCTGATATTTACGAGACTAAAATCGTGGGAGCCAAATAGACCCCCACTGGACAAACCTTAATGCAACTCTTTTTCTGTTGCCTCAATCTTTATCACTAACTCATCGCCTTTGGTGTCGATATGTGCCACACCACCCTTTTCAAGATCACCAAACAGTATTGCATCTGCTAGCGGACGTTTTATCAGATCAGTCACCACGCGTGACATTGGTCTAGCCCCCATGGACTTGTCATAGCCTTTCTCAGCTAATAACGTTCTGGCTTCATCACTCACATGCAGCATTACTGACTTATCGTCTAATTGAGCTTGTAGCTCGACTAAGAACTTATCAACGACCTTAGCAATAACCGTCATATCAAGGTGATTAAACCAGATAATAGAGTCAAGGCGATTACGAAACTCAGGTGTAAATACCTTATTAATTTCTGATAACGCATCTTGAGTGTGATCTTGTTGCTTAAAGCCTATCGACTTACGAATAGTCTCTTGTACGCCAGCATTCGTCGTCATCACCAAAGATACATGTCTAAAGTCAGCTTTACGGCCATTGTTGTCCGTTAACGTGCCGTGATCCATCACTTGCAGTAATAGGTTATATACATCTGGGTGCGCTTTTTCTATTTCATCAAGCAACACAACGCAATGTGGATTTTTAATCACTGCATCAGTCAGCAAACCACCTTGTTCATAACCTACATATCCCGGAGGCGCACCAATTAGGCGTGATACCGTATGGCTTTCCATATATTCAGACATATCAAATCGTACTAAGCTCAACCCAAGGCATTTTGCTAACTGGCTAGTAACCTCGGTTTTACCCACACCTGTAGGCCCTGCAAACAAGAAGCTACCAACCGGTTTGTTCTCGCCACCTAATCCACTCCGAGATAAGCGTATTGCAGAGCTAAGCCCTTCAATTGCCATATCTTGCCCAAATACCACCATTTTAAGATTACGCTCAAGGTTCTTAAGCATATCTTTATCAGAGCTCGAAACAGATTTTTCTGGGATCCGCGCCATCTTAGCAATAATGGTTTCAATTTCACTTTGACCGATGGTCTTTTTGCGCTTACTTACAGGCAACATTGCCATTCGAGCGCCAGCTTCATCAATCACATCAATGGCTTTGTCAGGAAGGTGTCTATCGTTAATGTGTTTATCAGACAACTTAGCCGCCACACTTAGAGCCGCCATAGTGTATTTCACGTTATGATATTCTTCGTACGTTGACTTCAACCCCTGCAAAATTTTAGTGGTTTCTGCCACTGACGGTTCGTTAATGTCCACTTTTTGAAAACGGCGTGCTAATGCACGATCTTTCTCAAAAATACTTTGGTACTCTTGGAATGTCGTTGACCCCATACACCTTAACTTACCACTTGAAAGCATGGGCTTAAGTAAATTAGAAGCATCCATGACTCCACCTGAGGCAGAACCGGCTCCAATAATGGTATGAATTTCATCAATAAATAAAATAGCGTGTTCGTCGGTGGCAAGTTCTTTGAGTAGCCCCTTAAAGCGTTTCTCAAAATCACCGCGATACTTGGTTCCGGCCAACAGTGCGCCTAAATCGAGTGAGTAAACCGTTGCTTCACTCATCACCTCAGGCACTTCATTGCTAACAATTCGGTAGGCAAGCCCTTCTGCAATGGCGGTTTTACCAACACCCGCTTCACCAACTAACAAAGGGTTATTTTTGCGCCGACGACATAAGGTTTGAATTGAACGCTCAATCTCTTCACTACGGCCAATCAGTGGATCAATTTCACCTCTTTTGGCTAACTCATTCAAGTTAGCGGTAAATTGCTGCAAGATGCTGCGTTCTTCTTCCACTTCTGGCTGGTCTTCAACACGGTTTGGCTCGGCGTCGGTATCAACATCATTTTTAGAAAATCCGTGCGAGATAAAATTAACCACATCAAGACGCGTCACTTCGCCTGAACGTAATAAATACACAGCTTGAGATTCTTGCTCACTAAAAATAGCCACTAATACATTTGCGCCAGTGACTTCGTTTCGTCCCGATGACTGCACATGAAAAACCGCACGCTGAAGTACACGTTGAAAACCGAGTGTTGGTTGGGTTTCTTTCTCTTCTTCAGGATCAGAAATAATCGGCGT
Organism: Shewanella youngdeokensis; assembly: GCF_033180165.1. GTDB lineage: Bacteria > Pseudomonadota > Gammaproteobacteria > Enterobacterales > Shewanellaceae > Shewanella > Shewanella youngdeokensis. The sequence continues at coordinate 1,654,150 of NZ_CP136522.1, read as the reverse complement.
AGTTTGTAAAATAAAGCTGGAAACTTCGCCTCGGAGTTTATCTAGATTTGCTCCGCATGCAACTAACGCCTCTTGTGCGGCAGGGTTATCAATTAATGCCAACAATAAATGCTCGACAGTCATGTATTCATGTCGTGCATCTCTAGCTTGCTGAAATGCCAGATTTAAAGTGACCTCAAGATCTTTATTTAGCATAAGAACCCCCAAAAATTAAAAACAGATTCAACCAAATTAGGCCTCCTCTAAAGAACACAGTAATGGATGTTGATTTTGTCTTGCAAATTGATTGACTTGCGCCACCTTAGTCTCAGCAATTCCGTAAGGATAAACACCACAAATCCCCTTACCTTTATGATGAATAGCAAGCATGATTTCCGTGGCTTGCGCTTCATCCTTTTTAAAAAATAACTGCAAAATCTCAATAACGAAGTCCATCGGCGTATAATCATCGTTATTCAAGATAACTTTATACATAGAAGGTTGTTTAAACTCTGATTCAACGCTTTCTTCTATGTGCTCTATGCTTTCTGTTCTACTCATGTTTCAATATTAGCCTCTAGTCTTGGCTTGTTCCAATTGATTATCAAATCTCTTCCTATTTAATAACACAAATTGTACCAAATAGAATGTGTAACATTACACACTTAAATGTTGCCCAATTGTTAAATTTTACTTGACAAGCAACTTTTCTGCTTTCATTCTGGTCAGTAAGCGAGGCATTCCCCTCGTTGATAAGTTTTACTATCTTACTGGTAAGTGGACAACAGAAGGAAGTGGAAGTATGGCAAGCGGAACTGTCAAGTGGTTCAACAACGCCAAAGGATTCGGGTTTATTTGCCCTGATGCTGGCGGTGAAGATGTTTTTGCGCATTATTCTACCATCGAAATGGAAGGCTATCGAACATTAAAAGCAGGTCAGCCTGTTAGTTTCGAAGTAGAAGCCGGACCTAAAGGTATGCATGCATCAGCAATTTCGCCAACTAACTAGGTTAGTTGCCGATAACAAAAAAGCAGAGTAGTTAGCTACTCTGCTTTTTTATTGCCTAACAGCCTGCGCTAAACAGGTTTTTAATGGCACACGACATTTAAGCTTCAATAATCGCGTTTAATGTAGCACTCGGACGCATCGCTTTAGCAGCTTTAGTTGCATCAAGACGGTAATAGCCGCCAAGATCCACTGCTGGGCCTTGAGCACCATTAAGCTCGGCGACAATTTTTTGCTCGTTACGGGTAAGACCTTCTGCAAATGCAGCAAACTGGGATTGTAACTCAGAGTCTTGAGTTTGAGCCGCTATAGCTTGAGCCCAGTAAAGTGCTAGGTAGTAGTGACTACCACGATTATCTAACTCACCTACACGACGTGATGGTGACTTGTTTGTATCAAGAAACTGACCAATAGCAAGGTCAAGTGTATCGGCTAGCACTTGTGCTTTTGCATTATTTGTCGTTTGACTTAAATGCTCTAAAGAAGCGGCTAATGCTAAAAACTCACCTAAAGAGTCCCAACGCAAGTGTCCTTCTTTTTCAACTTGTTGAACATGTTTAGGTGCACTGCCACCCGCACCAGTTTCAAATAAACCACCGCCGTTCATTAACGGGACAATCGACAGCATTTTGGCACTAGTACCAAGTTCCAAGATAGGAAACAAGTCAGTTAGGTAATCACGTAACACGTTGCCTGTTACAGAAATCGTGTCTTGACCAGCGCGTACCCGCTCCAATGTAAATCGAGTAGCCTCCACAGGTGACATAATGTGGATCTCAAGGTCACTGGTGTCATGGTCTTTAAGATACAGTTCAACCTTATTGATAATTTCAGCATCATGAGCACGAGCCGCATCGAGCCAAAATACAGCGGGTGTAGCAGACAAACGTGAACGATTAACAGCCAGCTTAACCCAATCACGAATCGGGGCGTCTTTCACTTGGCACATTCTAAAAATATCGCCAGCTTCAACCTGGTGCGACATTAATACCGCGCCATCTTGGTCAATAACATTCACAATTCCTGCGGCAGCTATTTCGAATGTTTTATCGTGGCTACCGTACTCTTCCGCTTTTTGTGCCATTAAACCAACATTCGGTACACTGCCCATTGTACTTGGGTCAAACGCACCATTGTTAATACAAAAATCGATTGTTGCTTGGTAAACACCAGCGTAGCAACGATCTGGGATCATCGCTTTCATGTCTTTGAGTTGCCCATCTGGGCCCCACATTTGGCCTGACGTACGAATAGCGGCAGGCATTGAGGCATCGATAATTACATCACTTGGTACATGTAGATTGGTAATGCCTTTATCTGAATCAACCATCGCAAGTTCTGCACTGTTGGTGTACACCTGTGCAATAGCAGCTTCAATTTCAGCTTGCTGCTGAGCAGGTAAAGACGCTATTTTGGCGTAAACATCACCCACACCGTTATTAACGTCAACGCCGAGCTGTTCAAATAACTCACCATATTTAGTAAATACATCTTTATAGAATACTTTAACCGCATGCCCAAAAAGAATCGGGTCAGAAACTTTCATCATGGTCGCTTTTAAGTGCAGTGATAATAGAACGTCTTGCTCTTTCGCCTTTAGCGTTTCACGCTCATAAAAATCGACTAATGCTGCTTTACTCATCACAGCAGAGTCAATCACTTCACCCGCTTGTAATGCAATCGTCTTTCGTAATACTTGCTCCGAACCATCGGTCTTGGTCAGTACAATAGAAACACTGCCAGGAGCTGCCACTGTGACTGACTTTTCACTGCCATAAAAATCGCCTTCATGCATGTGCGCAACATGAGACTTTGAATCCGGTGACCACTTGCCCATTGAGTGTGGATTTTTTTGAGCAAACTTTTTAACTGAACCTGGTGCACGTCGATCAGAGTTACCTTCGCGCAATACTGGGTTTACCGCACTTCCCTTAACTCTGTCGTAGCGAGCCTGAAACTCTTTTTCTGCAGCGTTTTTAGGTTCATCTGGGTAACTTGGAATGTCATACCCTTTGTTTTGCAGCTCCAAGATACACGCTTTAAGCTGTGGCAAAGATGCACTTATATTAGGCAATTTAATGATGTTTGCTTCTGGCTTATTAGCCAATTCGCCCAGTTCAGCTAAAGCATCACCCATTTTTTGCTCAGCCGTTAAATTTTCAGGAAATACTGCGATGATCCGACCAGATAATGAAATATCACGGGTTTCGACATCAATACCGGCACTTTTAGTAAACTTTTTAATAATGGGTAACAAAGACAGCGTTGCTAATGCAGGAGCTTCGTCTGTTTCGGTATAGATTATGGTTGATACTTTATCGTTCATTTGTTGTCCTACAAGTTTAAATTTATGATTTTATTATAATAATTATATTTGTTTTTATGATTTCTTCGCTATCGACCTTAAGCAACATCGTATTATTTCGCAAAAAATACTGCGCAACTTCACATAATTGCGCGTTCTTGGTTGCGAGTCACACTTTTATTGGTGTCCATCATAAAACATTCCGAGCAAGATTCAAATTCCACTAAGGGCGAATGAGCAGTACAATAAGATAATTAGTCCATTTTAAAAAGTTAATTTGCGTGACTCAGCCATTTTCAAAGAACAAACCACAACGAAAACAGTCTAAGCCTAATGGCTTCACAGCTAAAGCAGGCCAAAAGACTTACCGTAAGTCACGGCCAAACAATAAACCTAAGACTGTCGATAACCCTATCATAGTACTGTTTAACAAGCCTTTTGATGTGCTTTGTCAATTTACAGATGAGCAAGGTCGTCAAACCTTAAAAGACTTTATACCAATTAAAGATGTGTACGCCGCCGGTCGATTAGATCGCGACAGTGAAGGCCTTTTACTGCTCACAAACGATGGTAAGTTACAGTCACAAATTACTGAACCTAAAAAGAAAACCTTTAAAATTTACTGGGTTCAAGTCGAAGGTGAACCTACTGAAAACGATCTTGATAAGTTACGTCGCGGTGTTGAGCTTAAAGATGGGCTAACCTTACCTGCTAACGTAAACATTATGCAAAGTCCATCAGTATGGCCACGTGTGCCTCCCATTAGAGAGCGAGCGAATATTGCTACGACCTGGTTAAGCATCGAAATTTGTGAAGGCCGTAATCGACAAGTCAGAAGGATGACCGCAAATATTGGCTTTCCAACCTTAAGACTGATCCGCTATAAAATAGGTCAATGGTGTCTAGATGACTTACCAAATGGTCAGTACCGCCAAATAGCAATGAAATCTAAAAGTGCCTGATCGCTATAAGCCCAACACAACGGTTGCTTGTGTAATTGAATCTAATGGCCGCTTTCTATTAGTAGAAGAACTCATAGAAGGCGGCATCAAATATAATCAACCTGCAGGCCATCTTGAAGCAAACGAGTCGCTCGTCGATGCCTGTATTAGAGAAGTAAAAGAAGAAACTGGCCTTGTGATCAAACCCGAAGGCCTGACTGCAATATACCAATATAGTGCGTCAACACACTTAGCCTTTGTGCGATATACCTTTTATTTAACGCTTGAAAAATGCGTTATTTCAGAGCCTATTGATCCCGCGATACAGGCGTGTAAGTGGCTAACATACGCAGAGATTGTTGCGCTGAAACCTCAGCATAGAAGCCCGTTAGTACTTAAAAGTATTGAAGATTATAAAACCAACAAACGATACCCTCTCGAAATTCTAAATGATCAATGGCTTTAATGGCTCGTTTATCCAATGCATGGTAGAATACGCCCCCGCAGAAAGCGACTAATATTTAGCTCCCTTGTAATTTAGGTTTTTACCCATATATAAACCTGATATAGGCTTGCGACACTCGTTAAACACAAAGGTTTTTTAGGATTTATGACATCACTCGAACCCACACATCTTGGTAAAAAAGTCATCGTCGGCATGTCCGGTGGTGTAGATTCATCTGTTTCTGCTTACTTGCTACTAAAGCAAGGCTACCAAGTAGAAGGCCTGTTCATGAAGAACTGGGAAGAAGATGACACGGATGAGTATTGTGCGGCTGCTGATGATCTAAAAGATGCCCAAGCTGTCTGCGACAAACTCGGGATCAAACTGCACACCGTCAACTTTGCCTCAGAATACTGGGACAATGTATTTGAATATTTTTTAGCAGAATATAAAGCCGGCCGAACACCAAACCCTGACATCATGTGTAACAAAGAGATTAAGTTTAAAGCTTTTCTCGAGTTTGCAGATGAGATTTTAGATGCTGACTATATTGCGATGGGCCACTACGTCCGTCGCCGTGATATCGATGGCACTTGCCAAATGCTTCGTGGTGTTGATGGCAATAAAGATCAAAGCTATTTCTTGTACACACTTAGCCATGAGCAGGTTGCTCGTTCTCTATTCCCTGTCGGCGAATTAGAAAAAAGTGAAGTCAGAGAGATAGCCAAAGAGATGGGACTTATTACCCATAATAAAAAAGACAGCACCGGTATCTGCTTTATTGGCGAGCGTAAGTTTACTGACTTTTTATCAACGTTCCTACCTGCACAACCAGGTCAAATTGAAACTAGCGAAGGCGAAGTCATTGGCCAGCATCAAGGTTTGATGTACCACACTTTAGGCCAACGTAAAGGCTTAGGTATTGGCGGGCTTAAAAACAGTAACGAAGATCCATGGTATGTCGTTGAAAAAGATCTTGTGCGTAATGTATTGATTGTCGGTCAAGGTGGTAACCACCCTCGCCTTATGTCAAATGGCTTAATTGCTAAGCAACTTGATTGGGTCGACAGAAAAGGGCCTGCTGAGGGCGCTAAAATCACCGTTAAAACCCGCTACCGCCAACAAGATGTACCGTGTACCGTCACCTACGACAGTGCCGACCAAATCCGCGTGATGTTTAATGAACCTGTAGCAGCCGTAACGCCTGGCCAGTCAGCTGTTTTCTATGATGGTGAAGTCTGCCTTGGCGGCGGGATAATCGACGCATTAATAAGAGATTAATCCATGAGCGATCAGCTGTTTGAACGCACAATGGCTTTTGCTGGCATATTACAAGCAGTAGCCCAAGTACAACATATCGCCAGAAATGGCGATTCTGATAAAGCCGCACTAGCAGCAAGTCTACAGTCCGTGTTAGTCACGAACCCAGAATCGACTGCTGACGTTTACGCAGATCAACAAGCGCTAAAAAAAGGCTACCAGATGATTGTGGCCCAACTGGGCGACGGTAAGCAAAAAGACGTTGAAATGACTCGCTACCTCGTCGGTATTTTAGCGCTAGAGCGCAAACTCACGCGCTCGTCTAATGCTATGGGAATGCTTTCAGAGCGAATAAATCAAATCCATCGCCAACTCAACCACTTCGATATAACCGACGAACAGGTTATCGCTAACTTTGCCGGCATTTATAGTGATATTGTCAGCGAATTAGGCCCAAAATTGCAGATTTCAGGCAATCCAGAGTTTCTAAAGCGGACTCAAACCCAACAAAAAATTCGCGCCCTGCTACTGTCTGCCATGCGCAGCGCAGTATTATGGCGACAATTAGGAGGCAAGCGTAGGCACCTTGTCTTTGCAAGAAAAACAATAGTAGATAAAGCTATGAAAAGCCTCACCCTATAATATAAGACAAGTTCATCAAGGAGCTTCTAATGGAACTTTCCGCACTAACTGCTATCTCTCCGGTAGACGGTCGTTATGGTAGTAAAACCGCCTCATTAAGAGGGATTTTCAGCGAGTACGGCCTGACCAAATACCGTGTTCAAGTCGAAGTTAACTGGTTAAAGCTATTATCTAGCTGCCCTGAAATTGAAGAAGTTCCCCCTTTTAGCGAAGCTGCGCTTGCTTTGCTTGATCAAATTAAAGATGACTTTAGTGAAGCTGATGCTCAGCGCGTTAAAGATATTGAAGCCACCACCAACCATGACGTTAAAGCGGTTGAATACTTTATTAAAGAACGTATTGCCGATAATGCAGAGCTTGTTGCGATTGACGAGTTTGTGCATTTTGCTTGTACCTCTGAAGATATCAACAACTTGTCTCACGCGTTAATGCTTAATGAAGCACGTGAGCAAGTGGTTATGCCATATTGCCAGCAAATTGTAGATGCCGTTAAAGCATTAGCAAAAGAGTACAAAACCGTACCATTAATGTCGCGTACCCACGGCCAACCAGCTTCACCTTCTACCTTAGGTAAAGAGATGGCGAACGTAGCGGTGCGTCTTGAGCGTCAGCTTAAGCAAGTGGCTAACGTTGAAATTATGGGTAAAATTAACGGCGCTGTTGGTAACTACAACGCCCACATATCTGCTTACCCTGAAGTTGATTGGCATGCTCTATCGCAACGTTTTGTGACTAGCCTCGGCATCAATTGGAATCCGTATACGACTCAAATTGAGCCGCACGATTACATTGCTGAGTTGTTTGACGCATTAGCACGTTTCAACACCATTCTTATCGATTTGGATCGTGACATTTGGGGTTACATTGCATTAGGTCACTTTAAACAGCGTACTATCGCCGGTGAAATTGGTTCTTCAACCATGCCGCATAAAGTGAACCCAATTGATTTTGAAAACTCTGAAGGTAACCTAGGTATTGCTAATGCGTTATTGCAACATTTAGCGGCCAAGCTACCTGTTTCTCGCTGGCAGCGCGACCTTACTGACTCTACGGTTTTACGTAACCTAGGTGTGGGTATTGCTCATTCACTAATTGCTTACCAGTCAACCTTAAAGGGGATCAGCAAGCTTCAAGTAAATGAAGAGCAGCTTCGCGCAGAACTTAACGGCAACTGGGAAGTATTGGCTGAGCCAGTACAAACCGTTATGCGTCGTTATGGCATCGAAAAACCATACGAAAAGCTTAAAGAACTGACACGCGGTAAGCGTATCGACGGTGTGCAACTTGCTAACTTTATCGATGGTCTTGAACTACCAGAGAGCGTTAAAATCGACCTTAAAAAGATGACGCCAGCCAACTACATCGGCCGCGCTGAAACTTTTGTTGACGAGCTTTAGCCAACCATAAAGGCTTTGATGGCCTAACTGACTACTAATGCTTCAAATAAGGCGGTAAGCTTGTGCTTACCGCCTTATTTTTTGCCTTGTAGATGGTGCAGCCAATATGTACAGCCTAAACTTAGATACCCATGCTTTTCTTACCGACTATTGGCAACAAAAGCCGTTAGTAATCAAAAATGCATTTCCTGACTTTAAAGAGATCATTAGCCCAGATGAACTCGCAGGGCTGGCGTGTGAAGAGGAAGTGTCTTCACGTGTAGTGGTGACCAAAGACAACAATTGGCAGATCTGCCAAGGCCCCTTTGAAGACTACGATAAGTTTGGCGACAGCCATTGGCAATTGCTCGTGCAAGCATTGAATCATTGGCATCCAGATTCAGCAAACTTTATTGATGCCTTCCGCTTTATTCCCGATTGGCGTTTCGACGATTTAATGGCCTCTTTTGCCACACCTGGCGGCGGTGTCGGGGCACATATCGACAACTATGATGTATTTATTATTCAAGGTGATGGCGAGCGCCGCTGGACCGTGGGCAATAAAGGCCAATATGCACCGAAAAATAATGATCCAACCACACCATTGATAGAAGGGTTCACGCCTATTATTGATGTGGTACTAAAAAAAGGCGACATGCTTTATATCCCACCTGGCTATCCTCACCAGGGCCAAACCTTAACCACAGCGATGAGCTACTCCATTGGTTTCCGCGCTCCGAGTCAGCAAGAGTTATTCAGCGGACTCGCCGATGGGCTTATTGATAGTAATACTGGTCTTAAACGCTTCACATCTACTGATGAGCCCGCACAACCAAGTGAACTTAGCCTAAGTCACCAACAAGGGATGTTAAAGTTAGTCAGTGAACTGGCATCAGATCCAGCAAGCTTTCAGCTAATACTCGGTAACATGCTAAGTCAGAACCGCTTTGAACTCGATATCTGTGAGCCCGATGAACCTTATACTCTAGAAGATATGGATGATTATATTAGCCAAGGCGCCCTACTGTATCGTATTGGAGGCTTGAAACTCCTAATGTTAGAGCAAGACTCCGTTTCACGGGTATTTATCAATGGTGAAGCATTTGAGTTTCCATTGGCGATCAAAGCCGATATAGCGCAGTTAGCAGCCTGTTTTAATTTTGATAATCAACAAGCGACATTGTTACTCGAAAATCCACAAACCCAAGCGTTCATACTTACATTGCTTAACCGCGGTTACTTTTATCTCGGTGAATAATGCGAAAAAATTAATAAACAGCGCTCTATTTCGATAGCGCTGTTGATGTCTGCCGGCTTTTAACTCGCGAGTTAATCAGTCATTACTGGCGCTTCAAAGGTGTTATAAATCCACCATTTTGGTAAATAATCGCTTTTATGTTTTAGTGTCCAGCCATGGCGGTCATAAGCTAAACTGGCGGCGGCCATTAGCTGCGGTGGATAAAAGCCCAATGGATCCATGGTCATCTTATTGCTCACTTTTTTAACGTAAGCTCGGTGCATATTACTGCCACGTAACATGGCCGCTTCAAAGCCTGCTTCATCTTCTTTTGCTAGGCAGTAAAACGGTGCCAGCGCCACTCTAAACCTTAAATGAAACTCGCGGGCATGCACCTCGGTAAACTCTTGCTGCAAGGCGTCATGATCTGCAGTAGGGGCAAGCATACCTTGCAAGTAGCGAACATAAAATGCGGTGTATTCTCTTGGCTCAGAGGTATATTCGGCGGCCATTTGCGGGGTAAACTGCATCAACAGCTCTACACTGCTATGAGCGCGCCTGGCTATTGCTTGGCAAAGATAGTTACTCCAATCAAGCCAACTAATCCGTTTATTCAATTGCCAATAGGGCAAACTTAGCTGCTGGCTTTGGTGACTCACCACGATGGGCTCACCACTGCGATTAAGCATGCCATGCATTAACGTCTCAGCGGTATGGATAGCAAGATCTAAATAGCCCATCGCCCGTTCGAAGTAGCAGTTATCACCGGTCAGTTGCTGTAATTCTATTGCGTCATGGCACAGCCTATAAGCATTTTTTGCCTATAAAACAACTGCTGATAGGTCGGCTCACAAATATCACGCGCAAATCTTTCATCATTGAGATTAAGCTGATCGGCTTGTCCTGCAGGTAGTCAGCTCCTGCATCGATCTTCTTGTAATGTACTTTGACATGCTCCATGGTGGCTCCTCCTTATTGTCAGTTACTGTGGTTGATGAACAGACTCCATTTCATCAACCGGTATATTCCATTAATCACTGATTTACTGGGCTTTAAATGTGTTGTAAATCGACCACTCCGGTAAATAATCGCTATGTTCAATATGGCGACCCCGGCTGAGGATATCTCTCATGATATGCGAACAGCTAACGAGCCTATACTCGCGCTATTGGATCAAAAAAGGCATCTCAACGATGCCTTTAATATTGTAATCTGTTAGCGACTACGCAGCAGGTCCCCAGATTTTATCGTCGGCCTGCATTTTATATAAACCTTCAGCTCTTGAAATCAGTAACTGCGCAAATTTAGCTTGTGTCGGGTCTTTAGCCAAACCTGAACGCTGAATATTTTCGGCTTTCATTTGCCACATCATAGAAAAATGACGAAGTGCGTCTCTGGCAGTTGCTGCAACTTTAACATCAACATAGTCAGACGGTAAGTCGCCTGACATCACCCAAAATGTTTGCTTAGTTGGTTTTTTAGAGTCCATTTTCCAAATGGCAACAAAAGGAGCTAAATAGCGGCTTTCATCAGCATATACCTTATGAGGCATCACCCCTTTTTCAGCAAGAAACTTGTTTGCTTTTTGAAAATGAGTTCTGATCCACTCTTGTCGTCTTGCTTCTTGATTTTGAGTTTGATCGACTTCTTGTTCAGCCATGTATATCATCCTTTCTTATTGTTTTATTAAGCCACTATTCCAGTGAACTCTAGCGTGAATTGGTTGTCAATTCGTTAATAATATGCTCTAAAGTTTACGTTAACGTAAAGTGGAAAGCATAATTGCCAGACAGATCACAAATTATCGGAATGTTTACTTTGTTGAGAGTATCGCTAAATGATATCGTTCTGCAATAAATATAACAAACTGATCGCGCTGTAATCTGGCAGTTGCGACATTATTGATGCTCATATGCGGAGATCAAAAAGTGGCAGTATTCAATCACATATCTTTTGACGACCACGAACAGGTTGTTTTTTGTCAAGATAAAGAAAGCGGCCTAAAAGCCATTATCGCAATACATAACACAAACTTAGGCCCTGCTGTTGGCGGCTGTAGAATGTGGAATTATGCATCTGATGATGAAGCAGTAACTGACGTACTCCGTCTTTCACGCGGTATGACTTATAAAAATGCACTAGCTGGCCTAACCATGGGTGGCGGTAAATCTGTCATTATTGCTGATCCGAAAATTACTGACCGCGAAGCACTCTTCAGAGCCTTTGGCCGTTGCATAGATACCTTAGGCGGTAAGTATTATTCAGCAGAAGATGTTGGCGTAACCACTGCCGACATTATGATTGCGCATGAAGAAACCCCTTACATGGCGGGCTTAGAAGGCAAAAGTGGCGATCCGTCTCCTTTTACTGCTCTTGGTACATTTTTAGGAATTAAAGCTGCTGTAAAGCACCAGCGTGGTCTAGACAGCCTTAAAGGACTAAAGATTTCTGTTCAAGGTGTTGGTCATGTCGGCTATTACTTATGCCGTCATTTACACGCTGAAGGCGCTGAGCTAATCGTTACCGACATAAATCAAGCATCATTAGATAAAGTTGCCACTGAGTTTGGTGCCACCGTGGTCGCTCCACAAGAGATCTACCACCAAGATGTAGATGTGTATGCACCTTGTGCACTTGGCGCCACAATTAACGACACCACCATCCCATTGCTAAAAGCAACGATTGTTGCTGGTTGCGCCAATAACCAGCTGGCTGAAGTGCGCCACGGTGAATTACTAAAAGAGCAAAATATTCTTTATGCTCCAGATTACGTGATTAACGCCGGTGGCATTATCAATGTCTCATTTGAAAAAGACTACGATGAAGCGGCTTCAACGGCTAAAGTTGAACAAATTTACAATACTCTACTGACTATTTTTGAGCAATCTGATGCTCAAAACCGTACTACTGGTGATGTGGCAGATGAAATGGCACGTGCTATTATTAACGCCGCTAAATAGGCTTTAACGTTAAAAAAATGCCAAGCTTAAAGCTTGGCATTTTTGTTTCTGCTCGATGAAAGCTCCCCCGCTATTAAGGGTATTTTCACAAAACGATCACTTAGCCAAGCTGGCAAAGGTCATCATCATCTGCTTGAATTAAAGTCTCACAAGGTAATTGAGGGACGTGACATGATCAGTTTTAAATATGATCTCAACCATGAAAATATCGAAGTTCAGGCCAGTAACTGGTGTGGCTTGGAGCAAACATTTGTTAATGGACAACGGGTGTCGAGCAAGCTCAACTTTGGCCACCAAAGTGAGCATAGTGTTACGCTAAAAGATGGCAAACCCGCCACGCTACATTTATTTTTAGATCCCACAACAGAGCAGCTCATTTGCGAAATATACAAGCAAAACAACTTAGTTGCATGCCTTAAGCAAGGTAAAAAAGAGCTCTATCGCAGTCGCCAAAAAATTCAGCAAACCATTCTAGGTATTGGTCTATTTGCGGTATTTATTCTCACCATAAGTTAGCTAATCACTATATGGCGTGCAGTTTACTAGCAAGTCTATGCTCGCTGATTTAGCCTTTAAAACGTCTCAATTGGGTTTAGGCTAAGACGTTAATTACAGATGATATTCAACACAGCGCAATGCCTTGCTGATATGAGTCAATAGCTCTTGAAGTTGCTGCTGGTTGGGATATTCATTTAAATAATAATGCCTTTCGAAGCATTTCCCCCTAGCCTACAAAAATGGTCGGTTATATTTTGCAAATGTAGGTTCACATTTAGGGCTTGATAAAACTCATCTATTAACGCAGAACATCAAACAGTGACCACAAGCTCAATCTTTATAACGATTAATTTTATTAAGCAAAGCTAAAAATGTTGTCTGTTCATCAACATCTAATTGGCTAAGGTAGGTAGCGTTTACCCGCTCTGCTTCGCAAATCAGATCTTGCTCTAACGCTTTGCCATTATCGGTTAAATAGATTTTAAAAACTCGACGATTGTCGGCATCTTGATGACGGGTAACTAACCGCTGTTGTTGAAGTTGGTCGAGTATCCTTGTCATGGTGTAGTTGGCAACATCACAGCGCTTAGACAGCTCAGTTTGGGATACGCCCTCCTCTTGCCATAACGCAAACAAAACCGGCCAAAGTTTAATATCAAGTTCGTAGCGCTTAAGCCGTTTATCTAGTGCGTTTTGCAAGTCTACATTTAAATGTGAAACCAAATAACTCAAACTTTCAAAGCGGTTCAATCAGCACCTCCTTTGTAATTTATCCATTCAATTAATCTTATCACTAAAGTAAAAAGAAACTAGTTACATAAGGTTTTAATACCTAGCAAAAATTAAAAAACAAACAAATCAGCACCTTAAGTTAATAACAATTAATTATCTGCTAATACTTTAAGCTATAAACTCATTAATAAACCGATAAAAACAGGCCCGGTTTAGTTTTGCCATCACTCCTCTATCGGTCATAACGTTGATATTAGCTTCAGTAACAGTAAACAATGAAAAAGACTCAATATAATGATGAGTATTGATACTTGATTTAACCGTAAAACCGCCTTTTGCATCAACGTTATAATCAATAATAACCAGCGCTTCACTGGCCACAACTACTTTGAGTTTTTCAACAGGTGTGATTAGATAATATTCGCCCTCAATTCGGTTTAAAATACTAGCGAACAACGTGCAAAACTTAATGGGCAATGCCCCGCCTTGGTATAACCAATCGCCGTTGTTTTTGATCTCAAAAATAGCGCTGTCAGCACATAAAGGCGGATCTTGTCGCAATGTTGCTAACGCTTGTTTCACATTGGTTCTGTCAACGGCCATCTTCACCTCAGTCATGTTCACGCTTTGTATTAACACTATGCCATTAATAGCACATTATTTAGTGATAAAAAAACTAGCCATTGGCTAGTTTTTTAAGTTGTTGCTAAAGCAAAGTTAATAACGCTTCTATGGGGTGCTTGGGTTTAAAGCCACTAAAACGCTTTACCTGACTACGACAAGAGTAGCCAGAAATTAACACTTGAGATGGCGGTAACTTATTTAAAGTCTCCTCCCATGACATAGTATAGAGAGCTTTAGAACGTTCATAGTTTTCGGCCTCATGCCCATAGGTTCCAGCCATGCCACAGCAACCTAAATTAACGGTGTTTAACTTGGCGCCAAAGTGCGCAAAAATAGCTTGCCATTCATTTGCGGTATTTGGCTTGGCAGTTGACTCGGTACAATGACTAAACCAAGTAAATTGTGACACCTCTGCAGGCTTAGTTACTGCGACTTTATTTTCAATCACCTTAAGTAGCCACTCATTGGCTAACTGCACATGAAAATCGCCTCTTGCAGCGCCGAGCACTTCTTTATATTCATCGCGGTAACAAAGTACCAATGCAGGATCAACGCCCACCATTGGCATATTTAGTTTGGCGACTTCATTTAAAAAGTCAGCTGAATTTTTGGCGGTTCGAGCAAACTTATCTAAAAATCCTTTAATATGAGTTGGCTTACCATTGGGTTTAAACGGCAGTAATACCGGCTTTAGGCCTAATTTGCCTATCAACTGAATAAAGTGCAACACCGTGCCGGCTTCATAAAAGCTATTGAAAGGATCTTGTACCACCAGCACATAATCTTGACGCTCTGATTGCGGTATTTGTTGTAATGCTGCTAAATCGTAGCCTCTGCTAGCATGACCTTCTAAGCGTTGCTTTAACGTGGGCACCGACAATGCAGGCGCATCGACATAACCTATCGATTTTTTAATCACCCACTGGCTCAACTTGTTTTGTGAGACTGCATTGACTAACTTTGGCGCAGCGGCCATTAAAGGTAGTGACTCTTCAATCCCTGCAACGAGGTAATCTTTTGCTGGACGGAGGTAACGTTGATAATAAATATCAAAGAACTGCGCTCTAAACTTAGGCACATCCACTTTTACAGGACATTGGCTAGAGCAGGCTTTACAGGCTAAACAACCTTTGAGCGACTCCATAACTTCATGCGAATAGTCATACTCTTTATCTATTTTTAACGTATTTTGGGTTCGTTGTAACCAGCCTAATGGTTTTGCCCGAGCAAGTTCATTAACATCAATACCTTCTCCTTCAAGCAGGCGTAACCACTCACGCATTAATCCCGCACGCCCTTTAGGTGATTGCACTCTATCCCCCGTTACTTTGAACGACGGACACATTGGCGAGTACGCACTATAGTTAAAACATAAGCCATTACCATTGCAATTCATCACATCAGGAAAAGCCTGCCGTGTTTGCACCGGTATTTGTCGGTCAAAACTGCCCCTTTTAACACTATCAACATTGTATAGCATTGGGCCGCTGGCCTTAGGTGCCACCAATTTACCGGGGTTTAGTTTATTGTTTGGATCAAACAAGCCTTTAACATCTTCAAGTAAGCTATATAAATATTCGCCAAACACAGCCGGACCATATTCACCGCGTACCCCTTTGCCATGCTCGCCCCACATTAACCCGCCATATTTAAGGGTTAAATCAGCCACTTGATCAGAGATAACTCGCAGTAACTTTTCATCTTCAACATCACACATATCGAGTGCAGGACGGACATGCAGCACACCGGCATCAACATGCCCAAACATGCCATAATGCAATTGATGGCTATCGAGTAGTGCTCTAAATTCAATAATAAAATCAGCCAGTTTTTCTGGTGGCACAGCAGTGTCTTCGGCAAATGGAAGCGGTTTACGCGAACCTTTAGTCGCGCCTAATAGCCCAACGGCTTTTTTACGCATACCATAAATGGTGTTGATACTGCCACGGTCGGAAGTGGCTTGGAAACCTAGCAACCCTGTTTGGTTGTTGGCTATTTGCGATGTTAGCATCGTTTCAAGTAAGGCCACTTTCGCCTCAACTTCCGCTTGCTCACCGGCAAACTCAACGATGTTTAAGCCGTCAATTTCTTTACCAGGCACATCGGTTATATAAGGTGATACAGAATGCCAAATGATGTCTTGCTTCGCCAAGTTGAGTACTTTGGAATCGACGGTTTCAACCACTGTCGCATTGGCTTTTACCAAATCCGGCGCGTGTCGTAATGCAGACTCAAAAGAGTCATACTTGATATTCACCATCATGCGACACGTGGGTAAACGGGTAATATTAAGCTTAGCCTCAGTCACCACAGCTAGCGTGCCTTCAGAACCGGCTAAAATGCGAGACAAGTCAAAATTTTCTAGCTTATCGTCCCACACATTTTTAAGATCGTAACCCGTCAAAAAGCGGTTTAGCTTGGGAAAGCGTTGCTCAATTTGGTCTCGGTTATCTTTACACATTTGGGCAATATTGGTGAGTAACTGCTGACCTAAAACATTATCCGTGACCGACTCAATGTCATTTAGCTCTGCTTGGCTCATCGGTCGAGTGCTTAACTCACTACCATCAAATAAAATACTGGTAAGCCCAAGTACATGATCTGACGTTTTACCGTACACCAACGAGCCAGCACCCGAAGCGTCAGTATTAACCATGCCGCCTAATGTGGCGCGGTTTGAGGTTGATAGATCAGGGCTAAAGAAATAGCCATGCGGCCGTAGCACATCATTAAGGGCATCTTTAATCACGCCCGCTTGCACTCTTACCCAGCCTTGCTCTGCATTAACCTCTAGCACTTGATTCATATATCGCGACATATCAATCACAATGCCATGCGTTAATGCTTGCCCGTTGGTCCCGGTACCGCCGCCTCTCGCGCTAAACACAACTTTGCTGAACTCTGCACTATCGGCCAATTTCAACGCTATTTGTACATCTTGCGCTGTTTTAGGGTAAATAACGGCTTGGGGCAAAAATTGATACACCGAATTATCGGTGGCTTGCGCTAAACGTGCGCTATAGCGGGTATCAACATCGCCTGAAAAAAGACCGTCTTCCAACGCGACTAGAAAAGACAGGTACACAGGTTCGAGTGTTTGCTGATGAGATAACTTCGGTAACATGGCTGCTTCTTTCAATTATTATTCATAAGTTTATCTGGCATTATAAACACAAAAAAGCCGCTAAATAGCGGCTTTTTTCAAGTTTTTAACAATTAGTTAAGTCGATACGATTAACCTATTGCAATCTTAGTTATTTGTTTTGCCATGAGCTTCAGCAAGGTATAACCAAGTATCAATTACAGTGTCTGGGTTTAGCGATACTGTATCGATCCCCTGCTCAACCAACCAAGCAGCAAAATCATTGTGGTCAGATGGGCCTTGGCCACAAATTCCCACGTAAGCACCTTTTGCTTTAGCCGCTTTAATTGCCATAGCAAGTAACACTTTAACGGCATCATTACGTTCGTCAAACAGGTGGCTGATAATACCAGAGTCACGGTCAAGACCGAGTGTAAGCTGAGTTAAATCGTTTGAGCCAATTGAGAAGCCATCAAAATACTCAAGGAACTGATCTGCAAGCAATGCGTTTGAAGGCAACTCACACATCATAATAACGCGTAAACCATTTTTACCGCGCTCTAGACCTTGCTCTTTAAGCAGCTCAATGACTTGCGCAGCTTCGCTAAGGGTACGAACGAATGGGATCATGATTTCAACGTTAGTCAGACCCATGTCATTACGAACACGTTTAATGGCTTCACACTCAAGTGCAAAACAGTCACGGAACGATTCTGAGATATAACGGCTAGCACCACGGAAGCCCAACATTGGGTTTTCTTCTTCTGGCTCGTAACGCTCACCACCAACTAAGTTAGCGTATTCGTTTGACTTAAAGTCAGACATACGCACAATCACTTTTTTAGGGTGGAAAGCTGAACCAATGGTTGCGATACCTTCAACAAGGCGTGCCACGTAGTACTCTACTGGAGACTCGTAACCGGCAATCATTTCGTGGATCTCTTGTTGTAGTTCAGCCGTTTGGTCGTTGAATTCAATCAACGCTTTAGGGTGAATACCAATCATACGGTTAATGATGAACTCAAGACGCGCAAGACCAACACCTTCGTTAGGCAGACGAGCAAAATCAAATGCTCGGTCAGGATTACCCACGTTCATGGTGATTTTCATTGGCAGTTCAGGCATTGAGTCTACCCGTGATGAAATCACTTCAAAATCTTGTAAGCCGCTGTAAATGAAACCTGTATCACCTTCGGCACAAGACACTGTAACTTCTTGGCCATTAATAATACGTTCAGTGACATCACCACAACCAACCACGGCAGGAACACCTAGCTCACGGGCAATAATCGCTGCGTGACAAGTACGGCCACCACGGTTAGTTACAATTGCGCTTGCACGCTTCATGATAGGCTCCCAATCAGGGTCAGTCATGTCTGTAACGAGTACATCGCCTGGCTGGATTTGGTCCATATCGTCAATTGACTTAAGCACTTTAGCCACGCCTTTACCAATTTTGTGACCGATTGAACGACCTTCACAAAGTACATCACCTTTAGATTTAAGGTGGTAGCGTTCGATAAGTTGTACATCTTCACGAGAACGAACAGTTTCAGGGCGAGCTTGAACAATATACAACTTACCGTCGTTACCGTCTTTTGCCCACTCGATGTCCATTGGACGACCGTAGTGCTTCTCGATTGTCATCGCTTGCTTTGCAAGCTCTTGTACTTCTTCGTCGTTAATTGAAAACATACGACGTTGATCCGCAGCAACATCTTCAATTTTAACTTGCTTACCGTGAGATTCGTCATCTGAATAAACCATTTGGATCAGCTTGCTACCAATGTTACGGCGAACAACCGCTTTATGGCCTGCAACTAAACTTGGCTTATGCACATAAAATTCGTCAGGGTTAACCGCACCTTGAACAACCATTTCACCTAGACCAAATGAAGAAGTAATAAATACTACATCATTGTTGCCAGACTCAGTGTCCATAGTGAACATCACACCTGAAGCGGCGGTGTCAGAACGCACCATGCGTTGAATACCAGCCGACAATGCAACACCTTTATGGTCATAACCTTGATGCACACGGTAAGAAATTGCACGGTCATTAAACAAAGAAGCAAATACATGCTTAGTTGCTTCAAGAACGGCTTCATAGCCTTTAACGTTTAGGAAGGTTTCTTGTTGGCCAGCAAAAGAAGCATCCGGCATGTCTTCTGCAGTTGCGGATGAACGTACTGCAAAAGATGCATCACTCGTTTCAGCGGCAAGCTTGTCGTAAGAGTCACGAACTACTTGTTCAAATTCTGGGTGAAACGGTGTTTCAATAACCCACTGTCTAATCTGTGCACCGGCTGTAGCGAGTGCATTCACATCGTCTACATCTAGCGACTCTAAAACTTCGTATATTTTCTGGTTAAGTCCACTTTGTTCAAGGAATTCATTAAACGCAAAAGAAGTTGTTGCAAACCCACCAGGGACTTGGACACCTGCATTTGAAAGGTTGCTGATCATCTCACCAAGAGAAGCGTTTTTACCGCCGACCTTGTTGACGTCACCCATGCCTAATTCTTGATACCAGAGTACGTATTGCTGCACAGTTTCTATCTCCGCAAGTATATTTTTAGTAGGGCTCTTCACACGAGAGCCTTCGCATCTTACACTCCATGGCGACAAGCGTAAATGTATAATTTCATGTGTAATTTTATTACTACAAGAGGTCAGAATGATCCGTAAAGTATTTTATATCTCCGATGGCACCGCCATCACTGCCGAGGTCTTTGGCCATGCAGTATTATCACAGTTTCCTCTTGAATTTGATGGACTTACCATTCCATTTGTAGAAACAATAAAGAAAGCTGAAGCAGTAAAAGCACAAATCGATGATTGTTTTATTACCACAGGTGAACGGCCTCTTATTTTTCATTCTATTGTTAATCCCGATATTAGAGACGTTATCTATAGTAGCGAAGGTTTAGATTATGATTTTTTGAATACTTTTGTCGCACCATTAGAAAAACAGTTAGGCGTGGCACCAACACCAGTTTTGCATCGGACTCATGGTAAAACTAATGAAGGTTATGATGCGCGAATAGAAGCCATTAACTACACCATGGAAAACGATGATGGCCAAACCATGAAACACATGGATAAAGCCGACATTATCTTACTCGGTGTGTCTCGTTGTGGTAAAACTCCTTCAAGCCTTTACTTATCAATGCAATTTGGGATTAAGGCAGCCAACTATCCTTTTACTGAAGATGATATGGATAACCTTAAGTTACCAGATGCATTAAAGCGTAATAAAAGTAAATTATTTGGTTTAACCATTGATCCAGTTCGATTACATGAAATTCGTCAAAGCCGCTTGTCCAATAGTCGTTACTCTTCACTGAGACAATGCCGAACCGAAGTTAAAGAAGTTGAAATGCTATACAAACGAGAGCGGATCCCGTTTGTTAATACCACCAACCAATCTGTTGAAGAAATTGCCACGAAAATTATTGAAGCGACACATTTAGACCGAAATAATTTTTAAGCATCCAACCTAAATGAAGGGCTTTTTATGACAAAAGCCCCTCACTTTATTCAAATACTTGCTTATAACATGCAAAATACCAACAAAATTACAGCATTTGCCCCTGTGCATAACGCCAGTATTCGTTATAATCCGAGGTAATCAGGCAAAAAGCCCATACGAACGCTCGGTATTGTGAATGACCATTAAAACAGACGAACTCCGCACTTCTTTATTATGTAAGGTGATTTCACCTGCACAACTCGCTTCTGAATATCCTTTAACTCAAGATGCCGCAGACTACCTCGTTACACAGCGCCGTGAAGTGGAAGCGATTATCAGTGGCGAAGACCAACGCTTACTTGTAATAGTTGGCCCTTGTTCAATTCATGATACTGAAGCTGCACTTGAATATGCAGAGCGCTTAGCAAAACTGCACCAACAATATAAAGACGATTTGTGCATCTTAATGCGTGTTTATTTTGAAAAACCACGCACAACAGTAGGCTGGAAAGGTTTAATTTCTGACCCAGATCTAGATGGCAGTTTTAGTCCAAACAAAGGCTTACGTAAAGCACGCCACCTGTTGCAACAAATTTCTGAGCTTAAGCTTCCTATAGCAACTGAGTTTCTTGATATGGTAAATGGTCAATACATTGCAGACTTAATTACCTGGGGGGCCATTGGCGCCCGCACAACAGAAAGCCAGATCCACCGCGAAATGGCGTCAGCGCTTTCTTGCCCTGTTGGATTTAAAAACGGTACCGATGGTAATATCGATATTGCCGTTGATGCAGTACGTGCTGCGCAAGCACCCCATATTTTCTACTCACCAGATAAAGATGGCGCCATGGCGGTATACCGTACTCACGGTAACCCATTTGGACATATCATTTTACGTGGTGGTAAACAGCCTAACTACCACCGTGAAGATATTGAAAAAGCGGCCACACAACTCAATAGTGTTGGGGTTAACCAGCGTATGGTTGTTGACTTTAGTCATGGTAATAGTCAGAAAAAGCACAAACAGCAATTAAGTGTTGCTGACTCCATAATGGAACAAATGCGTGAAGGTTCTACCGCCATTGCCGGCATCATGGCTGAAAGCTATATTGAAGAAGGCAATCAAAAAGTGGTTGCTGGAGAAGCACTCACCTACGGTAAAAGTATTACCGATGCTTGCATTGACTGGGCTGACACTGAAGTATTGTTAAAAGACTTAGCGGCGGCGTCTCAAGCAAGAATAACGCGACTAAATAAATAATACACTCAATAGATATTCTAATTTAAAAGCAGTCAATTAATGGCTGCTTTTTTATGCCTATACCGCTGTAAACAGAACGTTATATCAGCAAGTCACATCAAGCTTAACCTGCACTTCAACGAGCAATCAATCGCATTAGTGCCTATCGACACCCAATCATTAGACTAATGTCTAGTTCTACACTGATTTTTACTCAATTATAACTTTTCTCAAATAAAGCCATAGGATCCAGCGACACTTTTCTGTTACATTGAAGCACCTTCACGTGCCACAAAAAAACCCTATAAAGCCATGAAGCCTGAAAATTTAAACATTATTATCGCTGATGACCATCCGCTATTTAGAAATGCATTAAGACAGGCATTGTCTTCATCATTTGCCAATACCCAATGGTTTGAAGCTGATAGCGCTGATGCGCTACAAAAGCTAATTGACAACCAAGACATTGAATATGATGTTGTATTACTCGATCTGCAAATGCCAGGTTCACACGGGTATTCAACACTAATACACCTTAGAACTCATTTTCAAGAGTTACCGGTTGTCGTGATCTCAGCCCATGAAGACAGCACAACCATGAGCCGTGCTATCCATTACGGTAGCTCAGGGTTTATCCCTAAGTCGTCCTCAATGGAAACTCTTGCACAAGCACTTGAAGCCGTGTTGATGGGAGATATTTGGCTACCCGCCGGAATTGACTTACCACAGGTAAGTGATGACGGTACAGATCAGGTCGCCAGTAGGTTGTCAGAGCTAACCCCGCAGCAATATAAAGTGCTACAGATGTTTGCTGAAGGCTTACTTAACAAGCAAATTGCTTACGACCTTAACGTGTCAGAGGCAACCATTAAAGCTCATGCGACGGCGATTTTTAGAAAGCTTGGAGTTCGCAATAGAACACAAGCCGTAATTGCATTACAGCAACTTGAAATGGAAAAGGTCGAGATTTAAAGCTTGAAATTAAACCCAAAAAAACCGCAATCATTTGCGGTTTTTTTATGCCATGTCAGCAAGCAAGTATTAATGGCCTTTTTTTACTAAACTGGAGATCAACGCTCTTAATGCCGCTGGTTTAACCATTTTAGCCATATAGTGATAACCTTGACGATTTACATCATCAATCAACTCTTTACGAGTATTAGCGGTAATTAAAATTCCCGGCACATGCTCACCATACAACTCTCTGATCCCATTCATCGCATCGACTCCGTTTTGGTTGTTATCGAGGTGATAATCAGCAAGCACAATATCAGGTGCAACCCCTTTCAGACCGAGTTTAATCCTTGCATCAGCAAAGTCACAGGCACAAATAACATCACACTGCCAGCGAGTTAATAAACTTTCAAGCCCTGCAAGAATTGCTTTTTCGTTATCAATACACAGCACTTTTACCCCAGCTAATGGTTGCAGCAGTGACGGTGCTTTCTTTGTTGTTGGTGCTTGCACTTTCTTTCCTAGCGGCACCAAAATTGAAAACACCGAGCCTTGACCTAAAACAGAGCTCACCTCAATGCGATGATCTAGTACTCGGCTAATTCTGTCAGCAATAGCCAAGCCTAACCCTAAACCACTCACACTTTTACTTTCTGGATTATCGAGTCGCTTAAACTCGGTAAATATCGATTCCGTTTCATTTTCTGCAATACCACAGCCCGTATCAAGAACTTGGATTTCAAGTTCATTACCACGATGACGACAGCCGAGTACCACTCGGCAACCTTTGGCATAACGATAGGCATTGGTTAAAAAGTTTTGTAGCACCCGTCTTAATAGACTCGGATCAGAATTGACTGTCGCAGCACAAGGCATCGCACTAAATTTAATTGAACAGTCTTTAGCCATCGCTTGGAATTCAACGGCTAAACCATCGAGCAGATCAGCAATGGCAAAATCACGGCGATTGACATCAATCATTCCCGAGTCCAGTTTAGAGATATCCAGCAAGTCGGTTAGCAACTCTCCTGCAATTTTGAGTGAGCTGTTAACATGGCTTAATGTTTTCTTCGCCTCGTGGTCTAAGTTAGGGTACTGCTGCAATGATGTTGTAAACAGTCTTGCAGCATTTAAGGGTTGCATTAAATCATGCCCTACTGCGGCTAAGAACTGACTCTTAGAGGCGTTAGCCATCTCTTCTTGTGCTTTAGCCTCAAGCAGCTTGCTATTGAGCATCGACAATTCTTGAGTTCGCTCATTAACGCGAGCTTCTAGCGTATCATTAGACTCTTGTAACGCTTTAGCTTGTAATCGATATTGGGTAATATCAGTAAAGGTCATCACAAAGCCACCACCAGGCATGGGGTTACCTTGAATTTTAATCACCTTGCCGTCGTCTCGATGACGTTCAGAAACATGTGCAGTGCCATTACGCATGTGCATCACACGCTTCTCAACTTGGTGGTCGATATCCCCCTTACCACAATAACCACGCTTAGCATTAAACCTCACCACCTCACTGATTGGCATACCCGCTTGCAAAAAGTCATCAGGATACTCATACAGTTCAGCGTATTTATAGTTCCATGCCACTAGGTTTAAATCTTTATCGACAACACTCATGCCCTCATAAGCATGCTCGATGGCCCCTCGAAGCATATCTTGGCTCAACATCACTTGAGAGGATGTTTCATCAACCAGGCTGAAAACCTCATCAAGGGCTAGATCACGGCCTTCGAGTACCGAGTCCATCACCAATGATGCGCTTGAAGCCCCTAGAACGCCGGCAAGCATATGCTCGGTATGAGCAATGAGGTTCGGCGCGGCAGCTTTATGCCAGCTATCACTGTTTACCCTTGCGTCGGTATACCCAGAAAAGCTTTCATAAGCCCGAGCTGGACTAACGAAACGGCTGGCTAAGATTAATAAGTCTTGTTGTGACACCGGAACACTTTTTCGATTCGTTGGTTTCTTTAATTGCCCAGGGGTTACAAAGGCGCTAGCTTGTATACGCTCAACTACACCGGCTCTAAACCAAACAGATCCAAGCACATAACACACACAGTTAGCGATTAGAGCAATCAAAATGTCGCGCACATTAGGTTCTATCGACTCAAGTAGAACAAAATCTGGGGTAATAAACCCGTGGGTATCAGCCACCCCTTGCAGCAAAATATAACACCAACAACCAAACCCGACAGTCAGCCCTAAAAAGACCCCACTACGGTTACCATTTTTCCAATACATACCGCCAATCAATGCCGGAGCTAACTGCGCAAAGGCACCAAAAGATAACATCCCCAGTGACGATAAAGAATCGCTATCCATCAAAGACAAATAACTAAAATAACCCAACCCTAAAATCACCACGATAGCAATCCGGCGGGCATTGAGTAGCAATTGCGAGAATTGACTAAAGTTTTGCGCCTTAATTTGGCCTGTGCGCAGTAACAATGGTACCAACCATTCATTACTCACCATGACACTAATTGTAACCACCGCCACAATCACCATACCTGTTGCAGCAGATAATGTTCCTAGTAGCGCAACAGCGGCAAGCCAAGGTTTATCAAGCGCTAAAGGTAAGTTAATTACATATGTGTCTGCTGCAATGCCATCGCCTAACAGTAACTTTCCAGCTAAAGCTAATGGCGCAACAAACAAGCCAAACAGCACCAAATACAGTGGCAGCATCCAACGGGCTTTAACCATGGTTTTTTCATTTTCGCATTCCACCATCATCACGTGGAACTGCCTTGGCATACACAAAAAAGCAGCCATTCCGACCAACAGCTCAGGCATCAAGGATTCAATGCGCAAATTAGGATTATTAATCAGTTCTTGTGCTGAAGCTTGCTGCCAAATATCGCCAAAGCCATCAAAAACTCCAAAGCTAATGACCAAACCAACTAATAAAAAGGCCCCTAATTTTACTAACGACTCAAAGGCAATGGCCAACATCATTCCAGGGTTATGTTCGGTTGCATCAAGTTTTCGAGTGCCAAATAGAATGGCAAAAACAGCAAGAATGGCCGTGATCAGCAGCGCAATTTTAGCGCCATCAAATAAAGCGCTCTCGGCTTGAAATAGATTTAAACTAAACACCATCGCTTTAAGCTGAAGCGCAATATATGGCATGATCCCAAAAAGGGCTATTAAGGTGACGATGGCGGCAAGCACCTGAGATTTTCCATAGCGCGCCGCAATGAAATCCGCCACCGAGGTAATGTTTTGCGCTTTAGATACCACCACCATTTTTTTGAGCAGACCAAAGCCAAAGGAAAAAATCAGAATGGGACCAAGAAATATCGGCAAAAAAGACCATAAATCATCCGCTGATTGGCCTACCGTACCTAGAAAACTCCATGACGAGCAATATACAGCAAGGCTCAAGCCGTAGATCCACGCCTGAATACGTTTAGTAATACGATTAAACCAGCGCTCAGCCCCCCACGCTAATAGGAATAATAAGCACACATAAAATATGGCAAGGGTGCCAATAAGCACTGTCGAATTCATAGGATCCTCTCTTTATGGGCTATTTTGCGGTAAAAGCCCTATGAAATCCAGCCTAGAATTTTGTACAACCACCTAAAAAATATAGTTATTTTTCTACTAGACCAATGTCTAATAGTGAAATTAGGCCTTCACAATTCATACTTGCCGTACGCATTATTAGATAAGGGAAGCCAAATAGCATGCAGTCTCTCTACAAAGTACCAAGTGACATCGCTAAAAACGCACTGGTAGATAACGAACAATATAAAAAAATGTATCAGGAATCGATTGTCAATCCTGAGGGTTTCTGGAGAGAACACGGCAACCGTATCGATTGGATAAAACCTTTTACCAAAGTAAAGAAAACGTCGTTCGATGACCATAACTTATTCATAAAGTGGTTTTATGATGGCACGCTTAACGCATCAGCTAACTGCTTAGACCGACATTTAGAAACCAACGCAGATAAAGTTGCAATCATCTGGGAAGGCGATGACGCAAAAGACCAACGTACTATCACTTATGGTCAATTACATGCAGATGTATGTAAATTTGCCAACGCACTGCGTAGCCAAGGTGTTCGCCGTGGTGAAGTCGTTACGATTTACATGCCGATGGTGCCAGAAGCTGCAGTAGCGATGTTAGCCTGTGCCCGTATTGGTGCCATTCATTCAGTCGTCTTTGGTGGTTTCTCTCCTGATTCGATTGCTTCTCGCGTTATTGATGGTAATTCAAAAGTTATCATTACTGCCGATGAAGGGCTTCGCGCGGGTCGTATCATTCCACTAAAAGCCAATATTGATGAAGCACTAAATCACCCTGATGTTGAGTGTGTTGAGAAAGTGATTGTAATGAAACGCACTGGTGGCGATATCAATTGGGTTGAAGGCCGCGATGTTGCATGGGAGGCGTTAATGGAAACGGCTTCTGAGCATTGTGTTCCAGAAGAGATGGGCGCAGAAGACCCACTATTCTTGCTGTATACTTCAGGTTCCACCGGTAACCCAAAAGGCGTGTTACATACCACCGGCGGCTACATGGTTTATGCTTCAATGACCCACGAGTATGTTTTTGATTACAAAGACGGTGAGGTGTATTGGTGTACAGCTGATGTCGGCTGGATCACTGGTCACTCCTACATGGTTTATGGCCCATTAGCGAATGGCGCGACTGTGCTAATCCACGAAGGTGTACCTACCTACCCGTCACCTGCACGTTTAGGCGAAATGATAGATCGCCATAACGTTAATATTCTTTATACCGCGCCAACACTTATTCGCTCGTTAATGGCTGTTGGTAAGGAACAATTCGCAAACTACAGTGGTAGCTCATTACGAATTATGGGATCAGTCGGCGAGCCGATAAACCCAGAGGCATGGCGCTGGTATAACGATGTAATTGGTCATGAAAAATGCCCGATTGTCGATACATGGTGGCAAACCGAAACTGGTGGGGTATTAATTAGCCCACTACCAGGTGCAACGGATACAAAACCAGGTTCTGCGACACGACCATTTTTTGGGGTTCAACCTGCATTAGTTGACAACATGGGCAATATTGTCGATGGCGCGACTGAAGGTAACCTAGTTATTCTTGATTCATGGCCTGGACAAATGCGAACCGTATTTGGCGATCATGACCGCTTTGTACTGACATACTTTAAAACCTTTAGAGGTATGTACTTCACAGGTGATGGTGCTAGACGTGATGAAGATGGTTACTATTGGATCACAGGCCGTGTAGACGACGTGATTAACGTATCAGGTCACCGCTTAGGTACCGCAGAGGTAGAAAGCGCTTTAGTCGCTCATGAATACGTTGCTGAAGCCGCAGTAGTCGGTTACCCACACGATATCAAAGGCCAAGGGATTTATGCTTATGTTACCCTTAACCACGATATCGTTGAAACCGAAGAGCTGCGCCAAACGTTACGCCAATGGGTTAGAAAAGAAATTGGTGCGTTAGCCACCCCAGATCTTATTCAATGGGCAGACGGATTACCTAAAACCCGCTCTGGTAAAATTATGCGCCGCTTCTTGCGTAAAATTGCTGCTAATGAAGTCACTAACTTAGGTGACGCATCAACACTGGCCGACCCAGCTGTCATTGACACGCTAATTGAATCTAGACTGAATAAAAGTGAATAGCGTTAAGCCTGCCTAGCCAATAACAGCCCCTCATTGAGGGGCTTTTTTGTACCTTTTAATCCTAAGCAAAAATATTACTTATCGTTATCTGAAATTTATGTGATGATTTCGCTCTTAGCTCAATACCATCGCATATCATACGGAAGCAAATTTGTGCAACTAAGAGACTACCAGCAACAATCTGTTGATGCGGCCATTAGCCACTTCAAACAAAGTACCGATTCAGCGGTGCTGGTTTTGCCCACGGGGGCGGGCAAAAGTATTGTGATTGCAGAGCTAGCTCGAATCGCTAAAGGCCGAGTGCTAGTGCTAACTCACGTTAAAGAACTGGTAGCACAAAACGCTGAAAAAGTGGGCTTACTCACGGCTGAGGCTTCAATCTATTCTGCTGGCTTAAATCAAAAATCCACTACCGGTAAAACGGTAGTGGCTAGCATTCAATCTGCGGTTAAAAACCCGCAGAAATTTGATGACCCCTACAGCTTAATTATCATTGACGAATGTCACCGAGTAAGCCCCGAAGAAGACAGCCAATACCAACAACTACTTACGCACCTAAAATCAAAAAACGCAAAAGTCAGATTACTTGGCTTAACCGCCACGCCTTACCGCCTAGATCTAGGTTGGATCTATCGTCAGCACTATCACGGTAAAATAGGTAACCCCGACAAGGCTGTATTTGAAAAATGTATCTTTGAATTACCGATGCGACCATTAATCAAACGTGGTTTTTTAAGCCAGCCAAAAATGTTTGATGGCCTAAGTGCCCAATACGATTTTAGTGAACTGACCTGCTCAGCTACCGGCGTTTATAACGAATCGGAAGTAAACTCGTTACTCAACCATTACGGCCGCGCCACCACTGCAATTGTCAAACAACTAATTGAACTGGCTAAGCACCGACAAGGTGTAATAATTTTTGCCGCAACGGTTAAACATGCCGACGAAATAATGGCTAAATTGGCCGACCATGAACCCGCGTTAGTCACCGCAAAAACATCACGCGAAGATCGAGACCGACTGATTAATGCCTTTAAAGCAAAACAGATAAAGTTTCTGGTCAATGTGGCGGTATTAACCACAGGCTTTGATGCACCTCACGTTGATCTTATTGCTATTTTACGCCCTACAGCGTCCGTAAGCTTGTTCCAACAAATGGTTGGCCGAGGGTTAAGAATTGATGAAAATAAAACCGAATGCTTGATTATTGATTATGCCGCCAACGGCTATGATCTGTTTTACCCAGAAGTCGGCCACCCTAAACCTGACAGCAAATGTAAACCTGTACAAGTCCACTGCCCAGTGTGTGATTTTGCCAATATCTTTTGGGGACTTACCGATGATGATGGTGATATTGTTGAACACTTTGGTAGACGCTGTCAGGCACTCATTGATAGCGTTCAGGGTAAAGCGCAGTGTGACTTTAGGTTCCGTTCCAAAGCTTGCCCCAACTGTGGTGAAGAAAATGATATTGCCGCCAAAGTGTGTAACCATTGCCAAGCGGTATTGGTTGACCCAGACAAAAGACTGAAAGAAGTATTACAACAAAAGCACCACCATTTATTTAAATGCCAGACGATGCTGCTAGAGGCAGACGGTGATCGCTTAATTGTACGTTACATTGATATTGATGGTAATGACTTTTGCCGCTACTTTAATATGAAAACAACGGCCCAAATCAAAGCCGTATTCGCGCTATTTATTTTTCCGCACAGTAAGACCCCTGGCCTAAAACACAAACAATATTCGTCAGCAACGGCGCTAGCAGCAGATAGTGCATGTTTCAGAAAGCCCGATTTGCTACTACTTAAAAAAGGCAAAAAAAGCTGGGAACATCTCGAGTCAATATTTGATTACCAAGGCCGTTACCAAACACAACCAGACAATATTGATTAACGTTCAACAATACGATTAAGTGGACTTTAAATATCGATTAGAACAAATCGACCGCCTATGTTATAAAGTCCTCAAGATATTAAGAAAACTTTCTAGGAGTTATTATGTTTGTTGTTATTTTCGGTCGCCCAGGGTGTCCATATTGTGTTCGTGCAGTCCAAGTTGCAGAGCAGCTTACTGAAAAACGTGATGACTTTAAGTTTAAGTATGTTGATATTCACGCTGAAGGGATCAGTAAAGCAGATCTTGAAAAAACAGTCGGTAAGCCAGTTGAAACTGTACCGCAGATCTTTGTCGACCAAGAGCATGTTGGCGGTTACACTGAGTTTGAACAGTATGTAAGAGACAACAATTTAATGCCTGCCGCATAATTTCCTGCTTAAAAAATGTCCTTAAAGTGTAATACCGATCAGGTAAGCCCAATATAATTGGTTGACCGCTCTTCAAAATCCAGTACATACTCTTGTTTGTGCTGGATTTTTTAATGTAACTTTCTAAAGCTTTAGCATGTAGCTCTATCAACCGTCCTACCGAGTTCGACAATCTTAAAAAGCTTCTTTGGCAATAGCTTATTCCCAGTGGCATACAATCCAATGGTGTCACTCCCCTTAAAAAGCGAAAATCACCTATGAAATTTTTGATTTCGACTGTTATCGGTATTGCCTTATTTCGGAGTGAGTCAGTTAGACAACGGATTAATAAGCTGCATATGCTCCTAACAAATGAAGTCGATTATGTTGTCCGAAGCGTCGTCACTCAAGCAAGAATGAAAAGGCCTAGTTTACTAGAGAGGCTAAGGAAGTACGCTTACTCACTAAAACAAAAAGGAAAGACACTGTAAATCATCACATCACTCACAGAGGCAATGCGCTATCCATCAGGTGAAATCGTTGATTTATATGCACTTGATGGGAGATAGAACCGAGATACACACAGGTGAAGCAGTACATGCTTGAAACTTGATTTACACTCAGAAGTCTGCTTCCAGAAATAATTATGCAGGAGTATTGGGGAGCTCTGATTACGTATAAAATACTGATATGTTAATGGTATTGATGGAGCACTCATCAACAGGGGGCTTCCCGAACCAATTGAGTTTTAGAGAAGTGTCGTCGCATATTCTGAATCTATCCCAACTTCGTAGCGAGTCTCCCAGCAATATCCCTAAGTAATGATATAAAAGAAATGCAAAACAGTTTGTTTTAGAGATAAAAGGGAGCGTGGTTACCCTAGAGTGTTGAAGCGTTCGAAGGAGCGATCCCATAAAAAAGAAAGCCGTTCACGTTAAGTGAACGGCATTAGCCTTGAGGCAACTTTTTTAACGCTTTACAGCGTAACTAAAGTGGGCAACTAGAGTACATACTTCACAGAGAAGATAATACGGTTCAACTCACCTTCATCATTACTCTCTTTGGTATTTTGCGCGTACATATATTCAACGCCCACGGTAAGTGGCTTAATTGGTGAATATAATAAGTTGATGTAACCTGAATAAGAATCTTTATTTACAGCTTCACCGGTCAAACTAACGTCATTATCTGCAACAAAACCTGATGCAGTGATACTTGAACGCAATTTGTCATTCCACCAGTGGCGATATGAAATATAACCGCCATACGAGCTAATGGTTTCGATGTCGCCATTGGCATCTAATACACCAGCGTTAGCATAGTTAAGAGCCATATAACGACCTAAACCATCACCGTAAGTGGCCGACATTTTAATATCGTCGTTGCCAACGGGGATCACACCAGTAAAGCTCACACCATAACCAAATTTAGATGCATCAATGTCATCTTGTTCGA
Organism: Shewanella youngdeokensis; assembly: GCF_033180165.1. Classification (GTDB taxonomy): domain Bacteria; phylum Pseudomonadota; class Gammaproteobacteria; order Enterobacterales; family Shewanellaceae; genus Shewanella; species Shewanella youngdeokensis. The sequence continues at coordinate 1,622,051 of NZ_CP136522.1, read as the reverse complement.
CATTTAGCTGCCGCGCAATACCTGCAAAGGTAAAGGCCATGCCATCTTGGGTTTTCATGTTATAGCGGGCTACAAAGTCTGGTACAAAGCCACTGCCACTGGTGATACGGGTACCTGTTTGGTAACCGTTTACCGTGGTTTCAGGGTTTTCAGCTGAGAACTGAAATCCACCATTGGTGTAGCGAACCATTGTTTGACGTACAAACGGTGTACCTTCAGCAGCGCCAACAAAATCTAAGTTTTCAGGTAGGGCTCCTGGATTTTGGAAAGTCGTCCACATTTGGCCTGCAGCCCAGTTATCATAACTAACAAATGCTTGGCGAATACGTGGAGAATAACTGTTTGAGACACGTTCGTTACCATCACCATGTGTCATAAAGTCGAGTGAAATAAACCCAACTAATTTGTGACCATCCATGTCTGTGGTCGTTTTAAAGTTAAAACGTGACTCACGAGCATGAAAATCGACGACTTGCTTACCATTAGTGGCATCACCGTAAATGGTGCCAGGTACATAAAATTGACGAGATAAAGCGCCAGAATCCGGAGCACCATTGCTGTAATCACTGAACATCACATCAGTTTTTACATAACCACCAAATTTAAAGTCAGTATCTGCTTGTACATTGACACTCATTGTTGCCAAAACTGCTGCACTTAGAACACTCAGTTTTACTTGCTTCATTCCCTTTCTCCAAATTTTTTATTATCCATATGAAATATGACGGAGTTAATAGCAAGACTACATTAGCAATAGGTCCATTAGACAAAGGTAGCGCACCTTAATGCTTTCAAACCAGCTCCGTATATGACGGACTTCATCTTAGCCAATAATTGCGCAAAGTGTTAATCAATATAGGTTTATGTTCTCAAAAACACACACTTTTATGAGCTAGATCAAACAGCAATTTACAGTATGTAAGTCAAAGTAAGTAGATGTAAATTATATGGAAAAACAGGTGGTGACATGTGAAGTAACTGTACTGTATAGGCAACAAGTAAGCAGTATCCTCACAACCAATTTTAGGAACTGATTATTTTCTAAGGTGTATGCTTTATATGCTGGGGAGTTCTGCTATTTTTAACGCGAAATGAAAAATAAAATGAATTGATCCGCTCTACGGATGGAGACAAACAGAAGATTAACTATTTAAATGCTTATTTAAGGAAGGATTACGCAATAGAAGTGGTGGGCCGTGAAGGATTCGAACCTTCGACAAATTGGTTAAAAGCCAACTGCTCTACCAGCTGAGCTAACGGCCCATCTTGGACTATCTTTTCTGATTTTATCTACTTAACGCAGATCCACTATCAGAAGTGGTGGGCCGTGAAGGATTCGAACCTTCGACAAATTGGTTAAAAGCCAACTGCTCTACCAGCTGAGCTAACGGCCCATCTTGGACTATCGTTTCTGATTTTATCTACTTAACACAGATCCACTATCAGAAGTGGTGGGCCGTGAAGGATTCGAACCTTCGACAAATTGGTTAAAAGCCAACTGCTCTACCAGCTGAGCTAACGGCCCATCTTGGACTATCTTTTCTGATTTTATCTACTTAACACAGATCCACTATCAGAAGTGGTGGGCCGTGAAGGATTCGAACCTTCGACAAATTGGTTAAAAGCCAACTGCTCTACCAGCTGAGCTAACGGCCCATCTTGGACTATCTTTTCTGATTTTATCTACTTAACGTAGATCCACCATCAGAAGTGGTGGGCCGTGAAGGATTCGAACCTTCGACAAATTGGTTAAAAGCCAACTGCTCTACCAGCTGAGCTAACGGCCCATCTTGGACTATCTTTTCTGATTTTATCTACTTGACGTAGATCCACCATCAGAAGTGGTGGGCCGTGAAGGATTCGAACCTTCGACAAATTGGTTAAAAGCCAACTGCTCTACCAGCTGAGCTAACGGCCCATCTTGGACTATCTTTTCTGATTTTATCTACTTAACATAGATCCACTATCAGAAGTGGTGGGCCGTGAAGGATTCGAACCTTCGACAAATTGGTTAAAAGCCAACTGCTCTACCAGCTGAGCTAACGGCCCATCTTGAACTATCTTTTCTGATTTTATCTACTTAACATAGATCCACTATCAGAAGTGGTGGGCCGTGAAGGATTCGAACCTTCGACAAATTGGTTAAAAGCCAACTGCTCTACCAGCTGAGCTAACGGCCCATCTTGGACTATCTTTTCTGATTTTATCTACTTAGCGTAGATCCACCATCAGAAGTGGTGGGCCGTGAAGGATTCGAACCTTCGACAAATTGGTTAAAAGCCAACTGCTCTACCAGCTGAGCTAACGGCCCATCTTGGGTACAACTAATATCGTTTACAAACCATTTAGATAAACTAGAATAGTTTGCTTAGATACCCTCTGAAAGACGGTGTCTCTCTGAGGGCGCCTATAATACCTTTTTCAGTTGCTCATGCAAGTGCAATTTCTTCATTTTTTATCGTTTGCATGAAAAACAGCCTAAGAGATTGTTTTTTGAATAAATCACAATCAAAGTGCTGAAAGTTGCTGCTGTGCAATGCGTGCTGCTGCACTGTTTGCATACTCATTAACAACTTTTAAGTAATAGGCTTTAGCTGTAGATTTATCACCGGTCTTTTCAGAGATCATCCCTAGCTTGACTAAGCTTTCGCCACGTTTGCCAGAATCCTTAAATTTATCCACCACAGTTGTAAATGCTTTTGCAGCATCAACAAACTCACCTTTATTATAAAGTAGCTGACCTAACCAATAGTTAGCATTAGGAGCATAGCTAGAGTTTGGGTATTTATCTATGAATTGAGCAAATGCAGGAATAGCAGCTGCATACTTTTTCTCTTTCAATACTAGGTTTACCGCTTGTTCATAGCTGTCTGTTTCACCCAAACTAGAACTGACCGTGATACTACCATTATCATCTGTAACCATCGCGGGGGCCGCTGGCTGAGTTGAAATGTTAGCAATATCTTCATAAAGCTGGCGCTGTCTTTGCAACATCTGCTCTATTTGATATGACTGCTGCTCACTGAGCCCTCTTAAATCAAGCACCTCTTGCTGCAAGGCTTCAAGACGCTGTTGCATTGCAAATTCAGTTTGCTGCTTTGCTTTTACTATTCGCTCTAGACGAGCCACTCTATCATCATTAGAGCCACCAGCAACATCCTCAACAGGAGCGGGTGCAGCATGTGCTACACCCGCTAGGATAATTGCCGCTGATATCACGGCGTATTTCATAGGGTAAACCTTTTACCTAAAATTAATATACAAGTACGGCACGACGGTTTTTTGAAAAACCATCATCTGTGCGGCTAAGATCCATTGGCTTCTCTTCACCATAGCTTACAATACCCATTTGGCTAGGTTGTACACCCATGCCTTGTAAGTATTTAGCCACAGCTTTAGCACGGCGCTCGCCTAGTGCAATATTGTATTCAGGTGTGCCACGTTCATCGGCATGCCCTTCAATCATTACGCGAACATTTGGGTGTGCTACAAGGTAGTCACCATGTGCTTCTAATATTTCAGCAAATTGTTGCGATACTGAACTGCGGTCAAAATCAAAATAGATGATATGCTCTTTTCTTAACTCTTGATACTTAAGTTGTTGCTGTTCAGCAGGAGTCAGTACCGGTGCTACGCCACCTGTTTCAACACCATTGCTCACAGTTTCACTCGTCGTTGACCCTGTAGAACTAGTTGCATCTGTTTCAGACTCAGAAGTCGAGCTACAGGCACTGATAGCCATAATAGGAAGTACGACTAACATCGCTTTAAATAGCTTGTTCAGATCCATTTTTTAAATCCTTAATCTTTTTTATTTAGTTAGAGAAATGGCGACCAAGAAGGTGATTTAACTTCACCTTGACCAACGGGGAATCTGGCCTTAAACCGTCCATCCATAGACACCGCCGCTAAGACTTGTTTACCTTGGTATGTTGTTCCATATATTACCATAGTGCCATTTGGCGCTATGCTTGGTGATTCATCGAGTCGTGTTCTAGTTAATACTTGCATTGAGCGGCTTTCAAGATCCATTCTTGCGATATTGAATTTACCGTTAGTACGATTAACAAATACAATGCTGCGTCCATCCGGTGCAATTGAACCGCCAAGGTTCCATTCGCCTTCAAAAGTAAGACGACTTATTTTACCTGTATCTAAAAATACTCTGTAGAGTTGTGGTCGACCGCCCCGCTCTGACGTCACGAGCAATGACTTACCGTCTGGGAACCACGAGGACTCAGTGTCAATCGCATAATGGTTAGTAATGCGTTTTAGCGCACCGGTCTCAATATCAACAACATAAATATCTGGCTGACCATCTTTAGATAAGGTTAGCGATAATTTCTTACCGTCTGGAGAAAATACTGGAGCTCCATTTATACCATTAAAGCTGGTCACTTTTTTACGCGACTGGGTATATATGTTTTGAACAAAGACTTCAGCTTTACGGTTCTCAAAACTCACATACGCAAGTTGCTGTCCATCGGGCGACCAAGCAGGTGACATCAATGGCTCTGGAGAGCGCAATAACATTTGCTCGTTATAGCCATCATAATCAGAAATCATCAATTTGTATGGTGATTTTTCATTATGATTAACAACCACGTAAGCAATGCGGGTTAGAAATGCCCCGCGTATACCAGTAAGTTTCTCATAAACTATATCACTAATACGGTGGCCATACTGACGAAACTGCGCTGCAGTAATCACCGTTTCACGGCTTTCCATTAACACATTTTGTGGCGATTGCGGCCCCATACCCGATTCTAACTGTGCTTTAACCAAGTCAATCAGCTCAAAGCTCACTAAGTATTTATCGGCGCCATAAGGTTTCACCGATCCCATTACAACGGCCTCGGCAGGCTCAGCCATCCAAGCGCTCGTATCAAATTCTGCCAACGAACTAATATTACGCTGCGGTAAACGTAATTCATCTGTCGGATTAAACGTACCACTGCGGGCTAAATCAGACATAACTACATCTGAGATCTCAGATGGGATCGGCCCAGCCCCTTGCCAAACAAAAGGAATAACTGCGATTGGCCTTGCTTCGTCTACGCCATCGGTAATAACGATATCTAATGCAGCTTTTGCTGGCATACTACAAATTAGCAGGGTGACAACTAACCATTTCCCCAAAATTTTCATGTGATTCCTTTAATTGAACTCAGGTCGATAAATAATATTTAACTCTTTCAGCTTGTCATATACTGCAGGCTCACTCGACATGGGGAGCTTCTGCAAACGCTGAATGGCGGCTTGTGTGGCAGAACATAATGCAGGATCACCTTCTACGATCCGATTTGACGTTACAAACCCATCCTTGGCCAAACGAACCGATACTTTACAACTCTTATTACGCATCGACTCTTCTTTACGTACATTGCGTGCAATAGTGGCAATAATCATTGAGGTATAACGCTGGACCTCACTCATGACTTGTTTATTACGGGTTTGCGACAAAGCAGCTTGCTCCGATGCGAGCGCATCTTGCATCATTTGCTCTTGTTCTAGGCGCGCTTTTTCTTCGGCTCTGCGTTTACGCTCTGCTTCAGCCTTACGCTTACGCTCTTCTTCAGCTTTACGTTTACGCTCTTCTTCCGCTTTTTTAGCTGCAGCTTGTTCAGCTTTCAACTTATCAGCCGCTTTTTTAGCAGCAACTTCAGAAGCTTTACGCTCTTTCTCTTTTTGCTTACGCGCGAGTTCAGCTTGTTCAGCTTTCTTTTTCTCTTGCTGTTGTTTTAACTTCGCAGCCGTTGCAGCAGCGTTAGCTTTTTGAGTTTCGAGCTCTTTTTGCTTACGTTGTTGCTCTAGCTTTTTAATTTTTGCTTGTTCTCTTTCACGCTCTTTACGTGCTTCACGAACGCGTTTATCGGCATCATCTTGACGCGCTTTTTCTTTACGCTCAGCTTCACGCTTTTGCGCCTTTAACTTTTCAACATGTTTATCAACCAATTTCTGATCAACCACCACCGCTTGCACCGCTGGTGCACTCGCTTGGGGTTGTGCCATTGGCTTAGGTTCTGTCGAAAAATCAATACCAAGGGCGAGAATGGCAATAACACCAATGTGGATCCCTGCCGAAATAGACAGTGGAATAGTCAGTTCAGCTTTAGCTGTCACTATTTTTCCTCCGGCGAATCGGTCATTAAGCCAACCGACGGTACACCTGCCGCTTGCAACGACACCATCAGCTGAATCACTTTTTCATAGGTAATGGAGCGATCAGCTTTAACCACCACAGGACGTTCTGGCTCAAGTTGGATAATCGCCCCAACTCTAATCGCGACATCTTCAAGTTCAAGCACTTCTTTGGTGCTTGAGCTACCCGCATCTAAATAGTAATAGCCCATGGCGTCGATTGACGCCACAACCGGCGGCTTACTATCTGCCGGTAACGTCTCGGCTTCACCTTGCGGTAAATCAACCTTTACCCCTTGGGTGACAATGGGTGCGGTCACCATAAAGATAATCAAAAGTACCAGCATCACATCGATATAGGGCACCACATTGATTTCAGCAACCGGACGCCGGCGCTTCCTTTGGTAGCCTTGTTGCATTATCTATGTTCCTTTTCACTGTATGCTTGACGATGCAAGATACTGGAGAACTCTTCCATAAAGTTGGCGTATGACATTTCAACCTTTTCAACTTGGGTTGAAAAACGGTTGTATGCAATCACTGCCGGAATCGCAGCAAAAAGGCCCATTGCGGTGGCAATCAGTGCTTCAGCAATACCAGGGGCAACCATCGCTAAAGTGGCATTTTCTACTGCACCAAGCGCAATAAATGAGTTCATGATCCCCCAAACGGTACCAAACAAACCAATATAAGGGCTGGTTGAGCCAATAGTTGCTAATAATGGTAGATGGGTTTCAAGCTTTTCCATTTCTCGAGACAGTGATACCCGCATAGCCCTCGAGCTACCATCCATAACGGCTTCAGGCACGCGGCCATTAAGTTTACTTAACCGGGAATACTCTTTAAAGCCGGTCACAAACAAGGACTCAAGGCCTGAATTATTGTCTTGTCGAGCTAGCAGCTCTTGATAAAGTTTATTAAGGTCGACACCAGACCAGAATTTGTCTTCAAATTTCAGCGTATCTGTTTTCGCTGCATTCAATAATTTACGACGCTGAATAATCACAGCCCACGACATAATTGATAAACTCAACAAAGTCAGCATGACAAGTTTGACTAACAGACTTGCTTGTAAAAATAATCCAATAAAAGAAATATCAGCTTCCACCGTTAAACTCCTGGGCAATATTTTGGGGAATGGCTTGGGGTCTCATACGTGACAACGCAATGCAGGCAACTAAGATTTCAGCCTCACAATACGTTTCACCCTGCTCATCAATTAACCGTTGTTTAAACACCAACGACACTTTCTTAAGTTGTATGACCTCGGTTTCAACAATAAGGTTCTGTTCAAAACGAGCGGGTTTACAAAAATCGAGTGCAGCACGCTTAACCACAAAGGCTGTATCATCTGCAAGCAGTGCCGCCTGACTTACGCCCATAGCCCTCAACCACTCCGTTCGAGCGCGCTCAAAAAACTTTAAATAATTTGAGTGATAAACCACGCCACCAGCATCGGTATCTTCATAATATACAGAAATGGGCCAACGAAACATAAAATCAGATCGCCAATTAATTAGATAAAATAAGAGGACTACTATACCTAGCCAGTTTGCAATTGTGAATGGGGAGATGTGATTAGCTATACGGTTCTGGATAAAATATCGTTAATGTTCTTAAATCATTATTGCATATAGTTTTCATGCAAGAAAAAGGGAAGCCTTAGCTTCCCTTCTAAATTGAACTCATTAAAACTTACTGCGTAATTTTTGTTGGTATATCTAAACCAAAGTTATGCCATAAAAAGCTATAAATATCGGCAAATTCATCAATCTTCATCGCCGTAGGTTTACCCGCACCATGGCCGGCATTAGATTCTATACGCATAATGACAGGTGCCTCGCCCTGCTGCTTTTCTTGCAGTAAAGCGCCAAATTTAAAGCTGTGCAGCGGTACAACCCGGTCATCATGATCGGCTGTCATAACCATTGTCGCCGGATACGACTGTGCGGTAACGTTGTGGTATGGAGAATATGCTAGAAGCGCTGGGAACTGCTCGGCAACATCAGCGCTACCGTATTCGCTAGTCCAAGCCCAACCAATGGTAAACTTGTGGAATCGTAACATATCTAATACACCAACCGCAGGGAGTACGGCGGCAAACAACTCCGGACGTTGCGTTAAGGTCGCCCCCATCAATAAGCCACCATTACTACGACCATAGGCTCCAAGTTTAGTGCTGTTGGTGTAATTTTCGGCAATCAAATATTCTGCTGCTGCGTAATAGTCATCAAATACGTTTTGTTTTTTATCGAACATACCCGCTTGATGCCAACTTTCTCCATATTCTGCACCACCACGAAGGTTTGGCACGGCGTAAATTCCGCCCATATCCATCCAAGCTATGTTCGCAGGACTAAAGCGTGGTGTTAACGAAATCGCAAAGCCGCCGTAAGCATATAGTAAAGTGGGGTTATTACCCTCTTTTTTCATACCCTTTTTATACGAGATCATCATCGGAATTTTGGTGCCATCTTTACTGGTATAAAATACCTGTTCAGAGGTGTAATTCTCAGGGATAAATGACACTGATGGTTTCGAATAAAGCGTCGACTCACCGGTTCTAAAATCAAACTTATACGTAGTTTGCGGCTGGGTGTAACTATTATAAACATAATAGAAATAGTCTTTACTCCGCTTGCCATAAGGACCTGCAACTTTACCTTTACCAGGCAAGGTTACATCTTGGCGTTTAATGCCATTCATACCGTAAATTGATAATTTGCCTAGTACGTCATGTAAATAACTCACCACTATATGGTCATTCACTATCGCAATATCATTGATGGGATCATTGACCTCCGGAATAATGGTTGTCCAATTTTCCTTCGCACTGTTGTTTACATCAATGGCAATGACTTTTCCGTTTGGTGCTTGATAATCGGTTTTAAAATAAAACATCGATTTGTCGTTACCTATAAAGCTATATTCAGCTTCAAGATCAGCAATAAGCTCCACTACTTCAGCTTGTGGGTTGTTTAAAGGCTTATAGAAAAAGCGATTGCGGCTGTCGGTACCTTGTGAGATATAAAGCAATAAATAGTCGCCTTTATCTGTAACTTCAATACCAAAACCCCAATCTTTGTTTTGCGGTCGTTGGTATACTAACGTATCAGCCGACTGTTCAGTGCCTATTTTATGGAAGTATACCTTCTGGTTAAAATTGACATCAGCCAGTGCATTGCCACCTTTAGGTGCATCGTAACGAGCATAATAAACACCGCTGTTATCAGCATTCCAAACTGCACTAGAAAATTTAATCCATTGCAACTCATCTGCTAATTTTTTACCGCTAGCAATATCGACAAAGTGCCATGTTTGCCAATCAGAACCCGAATTCGATACACCATATGCTAATGTTTTACCGTTGTTGCTAACCGATGTGCCCGATAACGCAACCGTTCCCTCTGCTGACAACGTATTGGGATCTAACAATACTTTTTCGCTGCCTTTAGCATCTTTGACGAATAAAACAGACTGGGCTTGCAAACCATTATTGCGATAGTAAAAAGTATTCGTGCCCTTTTCTTCTGGAGCTGATATTTTTTCAAAATTCCATAATTCGGTGATGCGTTCAACAATAGCCTGTTTATTTTCAATACCGGCTAGATATGCATTACCTGCTTGCTGTTGTTGCTTAACCCATTGATGTGTTTGTTCGGACTCAACTTCTAAATGGCGGTAAGGGTCAGCAACTTGAACACCATGTAGGGTATCAACCACAACCGCTTTACTTTGCGCCATGGTGTCACTAAGTGGTTGCTCAACAGTGGGAGATTGGCACCCCGCCAACATCATGCCTAAACCGACAGCCAATAACGGACTTTTGCTCCATGAAGCATTCATTTGCATTTTATATTCCTGATTAACGAATCCAAATCTTACTAAAGTAAGTGGTATTTCTTTTACTTTAAGGCACATAAGCCAATTTAAGTATGCACTATACAAATTAAAAAAAATCAGCGCAAAAATAAATTAAAACGTAATTAAGCACTTACTGTTTTACTAATGTTAATTATCTACCAGTACTCATTAGTTATATAAGCAGTAACCATCACCAAATTTGTGATACAGATCTCACTAACCAGTCCAAAACCGTTAAATGTACTAGGTTAGACCAATGGTTCGCATTAAAAAAACTAATGCTAATGTGGAAATATTCTAGTTTGTCAGTTAACTAGGCTGACACTATAATTCGTCTCGTTTTCAGGAAGTGTCTGCCTAGCAGATATGGAAACAAGAACTCGTAAACTTTGGTGGTTATCCACGGAAGTTTCATCCCTGGTTCTAAGCTTGACTTCCTTCCTTCAATTTGTTGATTGCAATACTATTTTTTGCAGCCCGCTGACTTCGTGTCCGCGGGCTTTTTTTTATCTTAAATTTGCAAAAAACCAAATATAAAAAAAGCCCTGACATGGAGTCAAGGCTTCTAATGTATACAGGCTGTATTAGCATTACATTGGCTTACTTATCCTAATCACAACCCGACGGTTTCGAGCACGCTCTTCAATCGTTTGATTCGAGGCCACATGCCGACGCTCACCATGGCCTAACGTATGAATTCGACTTTGCTGGATCCCACTGGCCACAAATAATTGTTTAACACTATCAGCACGTTGTACCGAAACACTCTGATTTGCACTTCGACTACCGTAACTATCGGTATAGGCATCAATTAACACCAGTTCGACATTTGAATCATAAGCTAAGTATTCTTGAACTTTGCGGATCTGTGATTTGGCATACCGTGTTAACTCCGTGCCACCGGTCTCGTAAGTTAAAACAGTAAATGCAATGTCTTCAAATGAATAGGGCAATAGCGTTGATAAACACGACTTAAATTGCGCGTATTGACGAGAAAAATTCACCGCCGACAACCCCACTGCCACTTTGTTGGTTTGGTTGTACCAATCAGCATAATAAAAAGTGGGTTGCATACCGCTTTCAAGCTCTGCCAACATCGACCAAGCCGCATTACGCGGAACTTCACCGCTAAAATATTTCTGATAGGTGAGCTCAGTTATCTCTTTTGACAATACACCTGGTCGCCAAGCCGGCGCCATACTGATGAGTTTAGCTTCAGTGACTTGATCAGGCTTCACCCACATATCAAGCGTAAAGTTAAGGTTGTGGTCCTTACCTGCAATACTGGTAAATACCGCTTTACCATACGAAGGAATATCATGCTCTAGGCGACACATCACCGGATTATTTCCACTAATGCGCCACTGCGACTCCTCTAATGAAGCTACATATTGCTTTAGATCTGCACGAGCAATGAATGGCAAGCATATTAATGTCGCAAAAAGAAGGCAAAGCCGCATAAAACTACTCTCTATAAATGAGTCACTTCTATGTATCGGCAAAGATATATCTTTCTTTAGCTCATAAAACAAGCAAACGAACATGACACTGATTATCAGTTAGCTCATAATAGGCGTCTGCTAACTTTTTGGATAATTTAATGACTGACACTTTCGACCCCAACAAATTGAAAAACCGCTTTAGAGGGTACTTCCCAGTGGTTATCGATGTTGAAACAGCCGGGTTCAATTCAAAAACCGACGCGCTATTAGAAATTGCAGTCACTATGCTAAAAATGGACGATGATGGTGTATTGGCTCTCGATAAAACGCTGCATTACCACATTGAGCCATTTGAAGGGGCAAACTTAGAGCCAGAAGCTTTAGCCTTTACCGGTATTGACCCAACAAATCCGCTGCGTGGCGCCGTTAGCGAAAAAGAAGCCTTTTTAGAAATATTCAAAGAGGTTAAAAAAGCGCAAAAAGCAGCAGAGTGTCATCGCAGTATCATTGTGGCACACAATGCGGCATTTGATCACGGTTTTGTAAGCCAAGCTATCGAGCGTAATAACTTAAAGCGAACGCCTTTCCACCCTTTTGCTACGTTTGATACCGCAGCCTTAGCTGGCTTAGCTATTGGGCAAACTGTATTGGCAAAAGCTTGTGCTATGGCGGGCATTGCCTTTGATAACAAAGAAGCCCATTCAGCCCTTTATGACACTGAGCGCACTGCAGAGCTATTTTGTTTAATTGTTAACCGCTGGAAGTCTCTGGGCGGCTGGCCTTACATTGCTGATGAAGCCGAAGTTGAGGCCGAAACAGAAGTTTAACTAAAAGCTGAAGCTTAAAGGTTATATTTGTTTATCACTATATTTAAAGCCGCAAATGTTGCGGCTTTTTTGTGCACAAAATTTAATAAACGACCATGTCCAAAATGTATACTTGTTTGTAATGGGCTAAATATAAGCAACGGCTGGAAAACATATTTTTACTGGCATATGTCTGCAAACCGGCCATCGGTGAATATTCTTACATCATTGGGGCTCAATTCAATTTCAAGCCCTCTACGACCTGCACTGACATATATAGTAGAGAAGTCATTTGCAGATTGATCTATCACGGTTTTGAGGCGTTTTTTTTGCCCAAGTGGACTGACGCCGCCTAACACATACCCTGTTACACGCTCGACATCCACCTTGTCAGCCATGACGGCTTTCTTTGCGCCCAATTCTTTAGCGAAGCGTTTCATACTCAACTGAGATGAAACCGGGATAACACCAACTGCGAAACTTTGTTCATCCAAAGCTACCACCAATGTTTTAAATACCCTAAGTTCTGAAACACTCATTTTTTTAGCGGCTTCGAGGCCATAAGATCCACTCGAGTCGTCATGTGAAAACTCATGAATTTGGTGTGGTACGCTGTTTTTCTTTACGGTAGTAATTGCGGGGGTCATTTCAAGCTCACTGTTATCACCTAATTGTATAAATTTCAGTCGTAATTGACTACAACATACACTCGCCATGACGATAAAGCTCTTTAAGCCACAAACTCTTTTAATGCTGAAAGTGCCAGATCTGCTTTAAAAGACTGTACAAAGATATGATCATGATAATACGCTGCAATAACGTTGGCGCTGATCCCTTTGTCAGCTAGCTTTGTTGATACCGCTGCCGTTAATCCAACAGCATCCAGGCTTGAATGAACCGTTAATGTAATTTGTCTAAATACGCTATCAAATTGCAACCCAGCATTTTGCGCTATCTGCTTTTCCAAGACTAAAGTTAAGCCTTCAGCTTCATAAAATGTGGCTCTCGGGTTTAGCCAGGCATAATCAGCCAATTGACCTGCAACGCTACAAAAAACAAACTCAGTATCGATGAGCTTCGGCTCCATTGACTTCAATAATTGCTCTAATTCTGTAATACCTGACAAGTTCCATCTCCAAATTACCCTGCAAATATCTTAGTTCACAAATCTTAGTCAGTATTATGGCAAGCATCAATGCTCTATTTATGACTTACGGGAGCTTGTATCGTGGTGTTACTAACGATACCTGAACTTAATCACTTAAAGACTTTGGCACATAAATGACTACAGAACAAAGCGCCTAACAAATCTCGTTTAATTGTTCCTATATTAACCCAGCGCGGCTGGTATCAAATCGTAGGCGCAAAAAAGCCGCGTTTAAACGCGGCTTTTCTAACAACTAACAATCAGCGACTAAATGCTAATGTTATAGCTGATCAGCGTTATCACTTAGGTAAGAAGCAACACCTTCTGTTGATGCGTCCATACCTTTGTCGCCTTTTTCCCAGCCAGCAGGACAAACATCACCATGCTCTTCGTGGAATTGTAGTGCGTCAACCATACGTAGCATTTCATCAACGTTACGACCTAATGGCAGATCGTTAACCACTTGATGACGAACTTGGCCTTCTTTGTCGATAAGGAAAGAGCCGCGAAATGCCACACCATCTTCTGGATGCTCTACGTCGTATGCTTTACAAATCTCGTGCTTAACATCGGCAACTAAAGTGTATTGAACTTGGCCAATACCGCCTTTGTCTACTGGGGTGTTACGCCATGCGTTATGTGTAAATTGAGAATCAATTGAAACACCGATAACTTCAACGCCACGCTTTTTGAATTCGTCCATGCGGTGATCAAATGCGATCAGCTCTGAAGGGCAAACAAAAGTGAAATCTAGTGGGTAGAAGAATAGAACGGTTGTCTTACCTTGAATTGCTTCTGAAAGATTGAATACATCGACAATATCGCCATTACCCAGTACCGCAGCCGCAGTAAAATCAGGGGCCGGACGGCCTACTAATACGCTCATTTTATTTCTCCATCTATGGATTGGTAAACACGCTTCTTATTTTATATCTAATGGCATTATAAGCAGTGTTATCGTTCATACAAGCTATTTGAGATCTATATCACTATATTTAAATATAGATATAACAAAAACCACACTTTTACAGGCATTCCACCTTATTTAGCATCATGCTTCTTACAGTCTGTTCGCAATTAACACTTAGACACAAAAACAACATAAATCTAATTCAAGATATCGCGCAGTGGTGCTGGACATAGAGGCTGTTTAAAGGCAAAAATAGTTCCAACTTTACACATAGAAAAGATTAACCAATTATGAACGCTGTCGTCATTGCCGTTTGCTTAATGCTTGGCTTAAGCCTTGCCCGAGTGAACGTTGTTATCGCGCTTACCATTAGCGCACTAGTTGCCGGTTTGATAGGTGGATTAGATCTGCAACACACCGTAGACGCTTTTAATAGCGGTTTAGGTGGTGGTGCCCCTATTGCGCTAAGTTATGCTTTGCTGGGTGCGTTTGCAGTGGCTTTGTCTCATTCAGGGCTAACTACACTTATCTCGAAGAAAATGATAGGTGCCCTAGGTAAAGAACAGTCTAGCCAAAATATAACAAGGGTTCGTTGGGCATTGTTATTAGCCATTCTTACGATGGCGATTTCATCACAAAACCTACTACCTATTCATATTGCCTTTATTCCGATTTTAATCCCGCCTTTATTGCACCTAATGACTAAGCTGTCGTTAGACCGCCGTCTAGTAGCATGTGTTATCACCTTTGGCTTGGTGACCACATACATGATTTTGCCGGTCGGTTTTGGCGGTATTTTTCTGAACGATATTTTACTGGCAAACCTAAATAGTAATGGCTTAGAAGCCGTTAGAGCTCAAATTCCACAAGCAATGCTGCTACCAGCATTGGGGATGATCACCGGTTTGTTGATTGCTGTGTTTATTTCTTACCGCAAACCAAGAGAGTATCAAGCAGAACAAGTCGAGACTACTGAGGTTGAAGAAGGCCTAAACAAAAAGAATATTGCCATTGCCATTATTGCCATTATTGCCACGCTTGCGACTCAGCTTTATACGGGCTCAATGATATTTGGTGCGCTAATTGGCTTTATGATATTTAGCTGTTCAGGCGCACTAAAGCATGTAGCAGACCAAGATGTATTTAACCAAGGCGTTCGCATGATGGCCAACATTGGCTTTATTATGATTTCTGCTGCCGGCTTTGCTGCTGTCGTTAAAGAGACGGGGGATGTAGGCACTTTGGTCACCTCACTCAGTGAGATTATTGGTGATAATAAAGCATTAGCTGCATTCTTGATGTTATTGGTCGGTCTGTTTATTACAATGGGTATCGGCTCGTCGTTTTCGACCATCCCCATTATTGCCACTATTTATGTACCACTCGCACTGACGTTTGGTTTCTCTGCGGCGGCCACGATTGCGTTAGTCGGTACTGCAGCTGCACTTGGTGATGCTGGCTCACCGGCATCAGATTCAACCTTAGGGCCGACCGCAGGGCTTAATGCTGATGGCCAACACGACCATATTCGTGACAGTGTTATTCCCACCTTTATCCATTACAACATTCCACTGTTAGTATTTGGCTGGATTGCAGCAATGGTATTATAGACTGGAAAATGAAGCATAAAAAAGGGAGCCGATAAAGGCTCCCTTTTTTGTAGTTCTTTATAAATTAAGAGGTTTACTTAGTACCAAATATTTTGTCACCAGCATCACCAAGGCCCGGTAAAATATAACCTTGCTCGTTTAAGCAGTCATCAATTGAAGCTGTGTAAAGTTCAACATCAGGGTGTGCTTTTTCAAGTGCAGCAACACCTTCAGGAGCCGCTACTAATACCAATGCTTTAATTGAAGTACAGCCACGTGATTTCAGCAGATCAATAGTTGAAATCATTGAACCACCGGTTGCTAGCATAGGATCAACCACTAGCGCGATACGGCTTGGCATGTCGCTCGCTAACTTTTCAAAATATGGTACTGGCTCAAGAGTTTCTTCATCGCGGTACATACCGACAACTGAAATACGTGCGCTTGGTACGTTTTCAAGTACGCCGTCCATCATGCCAAGACCGGCACGAAGAATAGGTACTACCGTCACTTTTTTACCTTTTATCTGCTCAACTTCAACAGGTCCATTCCAACCTTCGATAGTCACTTTCTCTGTAGCAAAGTCCGCAGTTGCTTCATAGGTTAATAGGCTTCCGACTTCTGCCGCTAGTTCACGAAAACGCTTAGTGCTCACGTCACCTTCGCGCATTAATCCAATTTTATGACGAACCAAAGGATGCTTAACTTCAACGACTTTCATCTTGTTCTCCTAATTTTATAACGTGTTTTTCACGGTAAATTTAAACGATTCTAGTAGATTTGTTCGCATAGGAAAACTTAAAGTTTCAAAAAGGAAGTAAATCGTGACCATCGTCGCTAACTTTATTGAAAAACTATGCTTTCGAGGCTACTAACAAGCTGTTAGAATAACGCCGCATAAAATCCTATAATAATACCCGTACCCGAGAGGATCTCCGTGAGCACTCCTACTACCCCACTAAGCTATAAAGATGCAGGCGTTGATATTGATGCCGGAAATGCACTAGTTAACAACATCAAGTCAGCTGTTAAACGTACCCGTCGTCCAGAAGTTATGGGCAACCTAGGTGGGTTTGGGGCACTTTGTGAGCTACCAACTAAGTATAAGCATCCAGTACTGGTTTCTGGAACTGATGGCGTTGGCACAAAGCTTCGCCTTGCGATTGACTATAAGAAACACGACAACGTCGGCGTAGACCTTGTTGCCATGTGTTCAAATGATTTAATTGTATCAGGTGCTGAACCGCTGTTTTTCCTCGACTACTACGCAACAGGTAAGCTTGACGTTGACGTTGCAACAGCCGTTGTAAAAGGTATTGCCGAAGGTTGTGTTCAGTCTGGCTGT